>JAAYNV010000055.1 GCA_012520645.1 Clostridiales bacterium
CGAATTTTCAGGGTTGCATTGTTGTTCATTTGTCAAGGTGCTTCTTTGTCCTGTCCGGAACTCCCTGTCTCTTTCAGACTTCGTTTCCGTCAGACGCAACTCTGATATAATATCATGTGCAGTTTTGCCTGTCAAGACTTTTTTTCAAATTCTTTTAGAAGTAAACTTCTTTGGAATTTTTCGTTGCCTGCCTGTCTGCCTCAGCAACGAAATTGAGTATATCACTCATTTCGACTGATGTCAACAAGGAATTTTAAAAATTTCGTATTTTTTTCAAACAATATATTCAAAAGGCATCCACAGAAGGATTCTTCTTTCTGCGGATGCCCTTTTTATCACTTTCTGACGTCACTTAAAACTTAACGGAGAATATCCACCTCTTCTATCTTATCACCACACTGGGGACAAAATTTGGGAGGATTGGTTATATCTGTAGTTTCCCATCCACATTTATCACAACGATAACCTTTTATCCTCTCCGGTTTCTTCGCTCCACAGTTCATACAGAACTTTCCGCTGTTCTTTGCACCGCAGCTGCATACCCACTCCGTCTGTTCCTCTGGCTTTGGCGATCCGCAGTTTACACAAAACTTTCCGCCATTTTTTGTCCCACAGCTGCATATCCACTGTCCTGCCTGTGCAGCAGACGAAGAATCTGCCTGTACAGCCCCCATCATACCACTAGACTGCTGCTGTTTCATTGCCGCTTCATTTGCCATTTGTTGTTGAAGTAACGCTCCGGTATTAAAGCCTCCGGCATTCATTGCCATCCCCATTCCAATAAAACCATTCATAGCTCCGCCTTCATTTTTGGCTGCGGATTTCATAGCCTCTGCCTGTGCTCCAACCAGGGTACCCATTGCCATCTGAGAATTGGAAAGTGTTTTTGCATTCTCAAGCTGCATCACTCTCTCTTTATCCTCATCAGAAAGCTGTGGTGTTACGGCAATGCTCTCAATTAAGATACCTCTCTTATTTAGCCACTCTTCCTTTAACGCTTCATTGGCAGCATCTGCCAGTTCCTTTTGATGAACATAAATATCCTGATATCCATTTTCACAGAGTGGGGAAATTCTGCCGACCGCTGCCATAAGCTGTGGCTGCAGCTCCTGCTTTAACTGTGCCAGAATCTCTTCCTTGTCATATTTCCGGTTTGGGTCCATAACAAGATTCTCATAAAAAGCAACCGGATTTGCAATCTTAAAAGTATAATATCCAAATCCACTCAGCATCAGACGTGTGCCCAAATATTTATCCATAAAAGCAGTACGTCCAAAACCAACCGGATTCTGCGTAATCTCTTTCAAATTAATATATACCAGATACATGGTATTGGTAGACTGTCCGCCTGCTGTAAATCGTTTCGCCATTGTCTGAAAAGTAGGAACAAAATCCTTTAAACCGCCGCCCAAAACAGAAGGCTCCACACTACTGTCATATTTATACTGTCCCGTCACCGACTCATCCGTTGCAATCACAAAATCATGTACTTTGCCGTTTTCAATCAAAAGTGCCGCCTGATTTACTGTCACATCAAATACAGAACCATTTGTAATGATCCGGTCTGAAGCATTGTTAACGGTTCCATCTCTCATAACCTTTGCCGCCGGAATACATAAATAGTCATTGGACATACCGTCACACCGGAAATAATCCTTTACCGCATCGCGAAACGTACTGCCGACTGCCCCTTTTACCATTTTAATTAAACCCATGCTATATCCTCCTTCTTATATGTACTGCATATGTTTTCTGTTCTGATTTATCAAAAAACAAAGTTTAAAACTCTCTTATATCACTGAACTTCCATGTCCTCTTAATGGTATCCACCACACCGTTTCCACAATATTTGCATATCTTTGTGCCAACCTGCTCCACCGGAGCGCCGCAATAGGAACAGCGAAGCACCTCGGAAGAATTGTTTGCGGTTTCTTTCAGATAATAGCTATATTGTACTTCAAATCTGGTCTGGACAACTTTTCTTCTCTTCTTTCCCATTTCCAGAGTATACTCACATGCCGTCTGAAAAACCAGCTTTGCCTCTGCCGCACTTTTTCTGTAATCACTAACGACCGTCCGGTGAAATTTAAGATTCCGGTACGGTTTTCCATCTTTTCTGCTTATCGCCTGTGACACCATGTTTTCCGTACAGTCCTTTTCCAGTTCTGACGTATCTCCGCTTTCCAGACAGTGCAGGTAATCCGTTACAATCTCATTCACATAAGATTTTGCAAGTTCCAGATTCAATTCCGGAAAGTCCCTTTGTATGCTGTCCAGATACAGGCTTTCCCGCACACTCAGCGTTTTCGGTGTGGTCTCAAGCATAGTTTCGTTTTCCCGGATCATACTGAGAATTTCATAGAGCAGGGAAAAAATGTTATTCGGACCAAACAAATGAAACCTCCATCCCATATGGTTCCTCCGTTATCATATCAATGAGACAAATGCTATCACCAGACTAACCAAAAAAGAAATTGCTGTTGTTATTATGCTGTATTTGAAAAAGCATTTCCTCATTTTCCCTTTATCTACCGGAATATCGCCACACATGACACCACTTTCACCATTCATGGCAAAAGTATAATCTTTTCCTTCATATTTGGTATACAGCAGCCAGACCGGAAGCAGCGCATATTCCGCATCGCACCGGTCAACCTGTATATTTTTCTGCCGCACGGTGCGGCTCTGATAACCGGTTACCAGACTGTTCAGTTTGTTTTCTAATGTATTGGTGATTCTTGTTTTCGCTCTTCCATAGCAGGTCCGGTCATCCTCATCATACCTTTCTGCAAGGAAACCTGCAAGATACGGCATTTCAAACTTTACCAGCTTTGTCAGATCAAATGGTTCAATACTGTCCATCAACGCATTGTCCGTCTTGGAAGAGGCATCCACCGGTATATGGTCAAATGCGATCTTACCGCCCCGCACAACCTGATATACATCATGATCCGTAATTTCCGTATTTCCGCTTCGCCTTGTCTGAATCTTTTCACATTCCAGCTCCATATGCCCGGTTGCTTCCGCATTATACAACCAGAACGGAATATAGACTCCTTTGATTTTCTCAATATGTTCTTCTGTCATAAAGGAATCCGGCGTAAACGGCTTTTTAATAAATTCCAAATACTTTGTCTTGACCTCTTTTTTTGTCTGGGCAAAGGGAATGACATACTTAGGTCGAAAACCCTCAACGAGCTGTTCTTCCACTACAATCGGATTATTGCAGTACACGCAGAAGGTTGCCGCAGTATTTTTATCCGTAATGATCTCAGCTCCACAGTAACGGCACTTATAAACCTTTAAATCTGCCGGATCTACCATCGTATCATCCGTAGACTTTTTATACCCAAGCTCCGCGGCATTGCGTCCTTTTTCATAATTATCTTCGTGATATTCTGTCTTCCCGCTCTCCTGCATATCCGCAAGGTCAAACTCGGCATCGCAGAAACGGCACTTCCACTTTCCGGCTGCCGCATCCCATCCCAGCTCTCCCCCGCAGTTACTGCATCGATAATTTTGATTCAAATTTTCCATATGTATCTCCCCTGCTTAAAAACTGCGACTTCTTCCGGAATGACTGCTTCCACCTGACGAACGGTGTGTTGTCGTATGATGACTTCCGCCCCCGCCTCCACCGCCGGATGATGTCTGAATGACTCTCGTAGTTTTATACCTTCTAATAAACTGATCACTGTTTTCGGTTCGTTTAAAAGATCCTTCCTCCACGTAGTTCGAAGCATCCTTTGATGTATAGACCGTTTTGGACTTCATCCGCTTTGAAAACGTTACAATAGCTCCAACAATACATCCGAGGAGAACAGACCCAAAGACAGACATTAGAACTGACCCCCAAAAAGTCTCTCTTTTCAGTTCTCTCTCATACTCCTCGTATTCTTCTGCGGTACCCACAAAGCCGGACACCTGCTTAATCCCTCTTTCATCCACATTTTCCAAGAAGGTCCAGACCGCACCGGGATAGTCTCCATTTTTCATATCATAATATACATCATCCAGAATTTGCTCCTGAATCTGATCGGAATAAATCAAAAAACAGGTTTCTCCCTTTACATCTATACTATACTGCCGTTCATCCATATCGATCAGAAAAGCGACATAATTCTGCTCATCCCCCAGACCGAACCCATTCTGATCGCCAAAATCTTCCAGGAAGGAAAGAGATCTGTCCTCCGAAGCATAAGAAATGTCATTTTCGTCAATCGTAACCACAAATACATCATAGCCATAACTTTGAATCAGGCGCTCACACTCTTTCTGTACCTCTGCTTCCTCATCTGAAGTCAACAGATCTGCGTAATCATAAATTTTCTGTACAGTATCCACATTTCGATAGCTTTCCTCTGCGTACGAGAAAAAGCCTGTGCCCTGAAACAGGACACTGGCTGTTATCATTCCAAGTATCGCAGAAATAAAACGGCTCTTGCTCATCTTTACATCGTGCTCCTTTTGCTCATTTTATTTTTACTGTAATACAGTTTTCGCTGTTCCGTTGTCATTTCTCATAATCAGACCAACACTGCTGATTTCGTCCGTTTCTGCCGCATCTCTTTCAAGAACCAATACTGCCTCAACCGTCTCTCCCGATGGGATAACACCTTTGTAGGTCGCAAAATCATTCATCAGCATGGTCGCCAGAATGCTCTCTGCCTCCTGACCATTAAAGGATACCCAGAAGCCGGTTCCGGATTCCAGCACATCTACTTCTGCATCCTCTCCCGAAGCATTGCTCATAGCAAACTTAAGTACCACCAGCTTTTTACCTTCTGTCGCATCCATGGCAAAATAATACTCTTCGACACTGCTCTGCGGATAGGAATCGCAGATTTCCATTCCACTATATGTCACGGTAACAGGAGCCATGCCTATGAAAGAAGCAATATCTGCCGAAGCAATGCTTTCATTCTGCGAAGTCTTGGAAGCCGATCCCTTTCCTTCCTGACTCTCTTCCTCTTTTTCTTCTTTTCTCACCTTTTCCAGATATTCCTGTGTGTTCTGTCTAAACTGCTCTTCCTTAGCTAATTGTGCTTCAATCACATCATCATTTACAATCCTGCCTTTATTCAGCTTATTGTATTTCATTACTTTGCCTGCAGCATATTCCGCAATCATAGCATACTCTTCATCCGTCAGCTCCGGCATGGAAGCGCCACAGCCTCCCATCATCAAAGCGGTCGATATGATAAGCAATGTACCTATTATTTTCTTTTTCATAAGCCTGTGCCCCTCATCCAGAAAAATATAATATCATACTACAATAAATTTATTATACGACACAACCCGACAAATGAAAAGCAAAAAAAATCAACTCGTTTCCAATTCGAACCAGAACTCCACTCCGTTTTCATAATTACATACACCGAAATGCTGGTTCATAGAATCCATAATCGCTTTTACAATAGACAGACCTACACCGCTTCCGCCATACTCTCTCGTTCTCGCCTTATCCACCTTGTAAAACTTCTCCCACAAATGTGGAATACATTCCTCCGGGATCGGCATTCCTGTATTAAATACGCTAATTCGCACCTTCTGATCCTGTGCAGTCAGTTTCACATGAATTGTTTTCTCTCCTAAGCAGTGATTGACCGCATTACTGAAATAGTTGATAAATACCTCCTCCGTCTTAAACTCATCCGCCCAGACATAAATATCCGGTGTTTCCTCCATCCGGACTATAATACCATTCTGCTTTGCCAGAAGTTCTCCCGACTGTACACAGCTGCGAATCAGCTCCGTCACATTAAATCGTTCCATTGACACCACATCATTTCCCGATTCCAACTGGTTCAATGTCATCAGCTTTTTTACCATCGTGTTCATCTTGGCTGCTTCATCCATTATGACATCACAATAAAAATTCCTGCTTTCCTCATCCTCATTGATTCCCTCTCGAAGTCCTTCTGCATAACCCTGTATCAAGGCAATCGGTGTTTTTAGTTCATGAGACACATTGGACAAAAATTCTTTTCTCATCTCATCCATTTCCGTTTTTCTTGCCAGATCACTCGTTAATTCGTTATTGGCAGTCTTCAATTCTGAAATCGTCCGTTCCAATGCTTCTGAAAGCTGGTTAATATGTTCTCCCAGCATGGCAATCTCATTATGACCACTTCCCGTATATTTAACCTCAAAATCCAGATCCGTCATGCGTGCCGAGATATCAGCCAGTTCCAGAATCGGTTCTGTAATCTTTCTTGAAACAAACCAGATAATAATGCCGCTTGCCACTGCTGCAAAAATCCCGACATAGGCCAGAAAACGGTTGGCGATTCTCACACTGTCACGTATTCCCTCCTTTGGCGTCCTGAGTAGAAACAAATTACCATTATCAAGCACTCCCCACATTTCCAGATACTCTGTCTGCGTCCGGGGATCCATGGCATTTTTAACCACGTAATTCTCCGCCTGCTCTATCACTGCACTCTCCTGCCACAATCCCTGAAAAAATCCCGGTCCGTCTTCCCCATGATATAATCCAAGCTCTTCCTCTTGGGTCCGCTCTTTCTTTTCTTCATCCATTACGGCACCCGGTCCGAAGCTGCTAAACAGATTGTCTAACAGCTGCTTTGTCAGCATTTTATAATCGTTGCTGGATGCTTTCACCGCCTGTGCATCCGCATCCATAACCACCATGCTGATATTATATCTTCCGCAAATTTTCTGTAGCTCGATGTCAAATTTCTCACTCGTCAGATTACCATCCGTCGATGCTGCGTTAATCCTCTCATACGCCGACTGCAGCGCCTTTTGTTTGTTTTGAATATAATAACTCTCAAGCAGTGTACTGTTAATAAACCAGCACAAAAGGATCGTACCTGCCATCAACCCGATAAATATACCTGCAAACTGCTTTTTAATGGAATGCTTCACACCCCGTTTCATAGGTTCCCGTTGTCTTTTCATATTGCCGCTTCTTTCCTGCTCTGGTTCATCTAAATTCTGATTTATTCACACTCAAGCTTGTACCCCATGCCCCAAATTGTTTTAATCAGTTCACCTTTTTCTCCCATCTTACTGCGTAACTTCTTCACATGGGTGTCAATCGTTCTGGCATCTCCAAAATAATCATAGTTCCAGACATTGTTCAGTATTTTTTCACAGGAAAGTGCAATTCCCTTATTCTCCACAAAATATGCCAACAGTTCAAATTCCTTATAACTTAAGTCTACAGTCTTTCCATCGATGTAGATCTGATGCGCCGCTTTGTCTATTACAATACCGCCTGCTTCCATGGTCTCCTCCTGACTGCTCATATTGGTTCTGCGAAGGATCGCTTCCACTCTCGCCACCAGAATCTTTGGACTGAATGGCTTGGAAATATATTCATCCACGCCAAGCTGAAAGCCCATCAGCTCATCCTTTTCATCCGCCTTGGCTGTCAGCATAATGATCGGCACCTTGGAATAATTTCGTATCTCACGGCAAACCTCCCACCCGTCCATCTTAGGCATCATGACATCCAAAAGAACCATTGCAATGTCCTTCACCTCAAAAAAAATGTCCAGTGCCTGACTGCCATCTTCCGCTTCCAGTACTTCATACCCACTCTTTGTCAAAAAATCCTTTACCAGTTTTCGCATTCTGCTTTCATCATCCACTATCAGAATTTTCAATCTGTCCATTTTCTACCAGTCTCTCCTTTTCCTGTTCCCCGTTACCGTCCGTTCCTATGACTTTACCAGATATTATACCTCGTGAATTTGTCCAAAATGTGAAAATGGTTATGGATTTATGTGTAATTCCTTCTCTTTTTCCCGAATGGCATTCTCTCTTTCCGTCAGTTCCTGTTCCCATGCGGAATACTCATTCGTCACGGCATTTCTGTAATTCACAATATTAGGATTTTCGCCCTTTAAAGTAATGACAAACATACTGATAACCAGAACAGTCAGAATAAGATTCACTAATATCGACATCTTATACTTATGCCGCAGCTCTTTTGTCGGATCCGAACGGACACGCTGTCTTGCTTCCACCGGTGCTTTTTCCTTAGACAGCACATACCGTTGGCTGACCGGAATATCTTCTACCTCATCCTTCAGCGGAGTCTTCTCCAGAAAACTCTGTAATTTTTTCAAATATTCAAATCCAACCGGGGTCCGGAAGGTACCGCTCTCAATCGCCTTATGATAAATTGCCAGCATATTTCTTGTATTGCGGTAATCCATATGTCGTTCCAGATACGCAGCCTTCTCCTTTTCCTGCAAAGCAAGCTGTGCATCTTCCACCGTCACAAAACGATAACCGTTTACCGTCCGTTTTTCCTGTTGTTCCTTTTGCATCTGTACCATTCCTCTTTCATACTTTTTAGAAAAAAGAGGCAGCAAAAACTGCCTCTTTTCTCCCATCCACTTTATCCACAAATCTGAAATGTCCGTATTTCGTATTTCAAATCACGGAATTATTATACTCTGTTCTGCTTTGCATTGCAAGTTTACACTGCTATAGCAGTACCTTCCAGGCATAAAATGCAAAAAAGTCATGTGCCGTTTCAACACATGACTTTTATTCTATGCAGTAATTCTGACTTCCTGTGTATGCTCTTTTAAAATTGCGGCAGCTTCTTCTGCACTCAGCCCTGTCTCATCTAACATTTCACTTAATACATTTAACTGCTCTGCCTGTTTTTCCCGGTACAGTTCTTCCAACTCTCCCTGCTCGGATTTGATACGAACCTGTAAGGAATGAATCAGTTCCTCCTTTGCCTGAATCTTTTCTTCTATTGTTTTTCGCGGTCCTCTTGCCATTATCTCCTACCTCCAATTTCTCTTTCAGGTAGTATCATTATATGGACTTGCCTTCCATTTTATTCCTGCTTTGGGATTTTTTTCTGATGGTATTTATGGAAAGTGCCGTAAAATCAACATTTTACGGCACTTTTAGGGATGGATCAGACGGGAGTCGAACCCGTGTCCAAAAGCCTATTCCCTGTCCTTCTACTATCATAGTCAGTCAATGTTCGTTCCCTCCACCGGACGGGGACTGACACTCCTCCGGTTTTGGTAGCTTCATCATACGCCCACAGGCTCAAAGCTTTGCCTGTGTCGTTTCCTGCATAGTCGATGCCTGGGTCTTAAGGTGCAGGTGCCCTAAGTCAGACAGCTGCCATTAGGCAGCGTATGCTAAATTATCTTCAGCGTTTATTTTTAGTTTTGCGATTTAACGCATCGCCTGCGGATAGCTTCTCCAGCTGCAAGACCCCTGTCGAAACCTTTACTGACCCTTACAACAATGCGCAGAAATTTTAGCTGCTGCTATCATGCGGATCATCCTGTAGAACAGCTCTTTCCTGCCGGATATTTATCGTATCACAACTCCTGTCGCTTTACAAGTGCCATGCGGCAATTTAGAATTTTTTCATTTTTTTGATTTTTGCGTAATGATTTCTTTACAGATTCCGAATCTTAAATTCCTTCTCTGCTTCTCTGCGCTGATCCTTCTTGGCAATATCCTGCCGCTTATCATACAGCTTCTTCCCCTTTGCCAGACCGATCTCCACCTTGGCTCTGCCGTTTGAAAAGTACACCTGTAACGGCACCAGCGTAAAGCCTTTTTCTGCCAGCTTTCCTGCCAGCTTATTAATCTCCTGTCTGTGCATCAAGAGCTTTTTGGGACGGAGCGGATCGCGATTGAAAATATTTCCTTTTTCATAAGGACTGATGTGCATACCGTAGACGAACACCTCACCCTTTTCAATCCGAATAAAGGCTTCCTTGATACTGCACTTTCCCACTCGAAGACTTTTGACCTCCGTACCGTGCAGCACCACTCCTGCCTCATACTTTTCCTCTATAAAATAATCATGATAAGCCTTTTTATTATTGGCTACAAGCTTCATCGTTTCCTTTGCCATACTCTGTCCTGTCCCTTTCCTGCTTCGGAGTCCTTATCCTTCCTCATTCTCTTCCCAGACATCTTCATCCGGAATCGCAAAATCAATCATCCTGCCAATCCGATCCGCATTCCTCACCTGCACACGCAGTTTCTGCCCCAGCTTGTAAGTCCGTCCCGTACTCTGACCGATCATCTCATACCGGTTCTCATCATAGAAAAAATAATCTCCGGGCAGCGCTGACACATAAATCATGCCCTCGACGGTATTTGGCAGTTCCACATAGACGCCCCAGCTTGTAATACTGGAAATAACCCCCTCATAAATCTGACCGATACGAGCCTCCATATACTCCACTTTTTTGAGTTTTTCTGTTTCCCGCTCTGCTTCATCTGCACGCCTCTCCATCTCGGAAGACTGTTTTGCCACGCCGGGCAGTATCTCCTGATAGTGGGAAATCCGGTTCTCGTTCAGCCGTCCCCGAAGCTGCTCCTTTATGATTCTGTGAATCTGCAGATCCGGATAGCGTCTGATTGGCGAAGTAAAGTGGCAGTAATACTGACACGCAAGACCAAAATGTCCGCTGCATTCCACCGTGTACTTTGCCTGTTTCATGCTTCTAAGAGTGAGTCTGCTGATCAGCGCCTCCTCATCACTGCCCTCGATGCTTGTCAGGAGCTTTTGAAGCTCTTTTGGATGAATCTCCTCTTTGTTCATTTTGATAGAATAGCCGAAATTATGAATAAATAATCCGAGCTTCTCCACCTTTTCCGGATCGGGATAATCGTGCGTCCGGTATACAAACGGCAGTTCCATCCAGTAAAAATGCTGTGCTACGGTCTCATTGGCTATGAGCATAAAATCCTCAATAATCTTCGTCGCTGTATTCCGCTCATAGGGCTTGATTTCCAAAGGATGTCCTTCTCTGTCCAGAATGATCTTAGTTTCCGGAAAATCAAAATCAATCGATCCTCTGCTCTTTCTGCGCTTTCTTAAAATCTGTGCCAGCTCTTCCATCTGCTCAAACATCGGAATCAGTTCTTCATATTCTTTGCAGACTGCTTCGTCATGATCCTCCAGAATCTTTTTGACTGCCGTATAGGACATTCTCCGGTCTACCCGAATCACGGTCTCTGCAATCTGATAATCCACAACCTGTCCCTTCGGACTGATCGTCATCAGACAGCTTAATGCCAACCTGTTCTCTCCCTCATTCAGGGAACAGATGCCGTTTGACAGTGTATGCGGCAGCATCGGAATAACACGATCCACCAGATACACACTGGTTGCGCGGGTAAGCGCCTCCTTATCCAGAGCGGAATTCTCCTGCACATAGTTGGTCACATCCGCAATATGAACGCCCAGCTTATAGTTCTCTCCTTCCATGGAAAGACTGACGGCATCATCCAGATCCTTGGCATCTTCGCCATCGATCGTTACCATGACCACATCCCTTAAATCCATCCTGCCTGCACAGTCTGCTTCCGACACTTCTTTCCCGACCCGTTCTGCCTGATTTAAAACTCTCTCCGGAAACTCCATCGGAAGTTCAAAGCCTTTTACGATTGATAGGATATCCACGCCCGGATCATTGATATGTCCAAGAATCTCTACAACCTTTCCTTCCGGCTTCCGGTTTTTATTGCCATAGTCAGTCAGCTCCACAACAACCTTATGGCCGTTTACCGCACCTTTAGAGCGCTCCAGTGGCACAAAAACATCCGCACCGAATTTCTGATTGTCCGGTACGACAAAGCCATAATTTTTGCTCTTTTCAAAGGTTCCAACCACCTTCGTTATGCCACGTTCTACAATCTGCACAATTTCAGCTTCCTGCCGTCTGCCGCGCTTTCCGGGCAAAAGCCTGATCTGGACAATATCTCCATGGAATGCCCCGTTTACTTCTTCCTCCGGAATGTAAACATCCTCTTCTCTTCCTTCTATGGTTACAAAACCAAAGCCTTTCGCATTGCCGGTAAACGCACCGGTAAGCAGCTTCTCCTCTGCCTTTTGGTAGCGTCCGCGCTTTGTCACCTGTATTTTACCTTCCATTAAAAGCTCATCCAGTGCACGTTTAAAGACCTCTCTGTCCTCTTTTGCCACCTGCATGAAAATAGCAAGTTCCTTTTCCTTCATGGGAACGTACAATTCTTCATCCAGAAGGTCGCATATTAATTTTTTTCTTTGTTCAAATTTTTTCTCTTCCATGGTGAAAAACCGTACCTTTCCGTTGAAAATAGAAAACACCCCTGCGTCCTGCAAGAGTGCTTTTCCTTCGTAGTTGTTTAACCGAATCTCTTAATGTTCAGAACCACTGCCAGTATCATGAACACGATCGCCAGAATTTTAGTCAGCTTCACAAGTGTGCCTTCCATAGAGCGTCCTTTATTCTTACCCCAGTAGCTCTCTGCCGCACCACTGATTGCTCCAAGTCCTGCCGCTTTACCTTCCTGCATTAATACCAATACCGTAAGCACGATACAAACTAATATAAAAATAATGGTTACGATGGTTCTTAACGTTGCCATTTCTACACCTCCTAATGTCACGCAAGAACAATCATAGCATATTTTGTCCTAAGATTCAACCATTATTTGACTATATTTTACGCTATATTTTATTAAACGGCTCCTTATATTCCGCCACATTTCCCAGTTCCTCTTCTATCCTTAAAAGCTGGTTGTATTTTGCCACACGGTCACTGCGACAGGGCGCACCGGTCTTGATTTGTCCCGCATTGGCAGCCACTGCAATATCCGCAATAATCGTATCTTCCGTTTCACCGGAACGATGGGATATGACTGCCTTATAACCGTTATGCTGCGCCATCTGAATTGCCTCAAATGCCTCGGAAAGCGTACCGATCTGATTGACCTTGACCAGAATCGCATTCGCTACGGACAGCTTGATTCCTGCATCCAGTCTCTTGACATTCGTTACAAACAGATCATCTCCGACAAGCTGCACCTTATCGCCAAGCCGTCTAGTCAAAAGCTGCCAGCCGTCCCAGTCATCTTCAAAAAGTCCGTCCTCAATAGAAACAATCGGGAACTTCTGTACCAGTTCCTCATAAAATGCCACCATTTCCTCTGCACTTCTTACGACCTCTTCTCCTTTCATTTTGCTTTCTCCCGGGAAATGATACATTCCGGTCTTTTCATTATACAGTTCGCTGGCCGCCGCATCGAGTGCAATCTTGATATCCTGTCCTGGAATATATTTGCTTGTTTCCACAGCTTCCACAATCAGGCTCAATACCTCCTCCGCACTTGCCAGGTCCGGCGCAAATCCGCCCTCATCCCCAACTCCGGTAGAAAGTCCTCTGTCATTTAGAATTTTTTCAAATTGTGATAAATTTCCGCACAGATACGCAGTCCGTCGGCAAAGCTTTCCGCCTGTACCGGCATAATCATGAATTCCTGCAGATCTACAGTATTGTCTGCATGCTTTCCGCCATTCAAAATATTCATCATCGGCACCGGCATGCGGCGGGATGCAATACCTCCAAGGTACCGGTACAACGGAAGTTCCAGCGCCTCAGCACAGGCTCTTGCACACGCCATAGATACACCCAGAGTGGCGTTGGCTCCAAGATTTCCCTTATTTTCCGTTCCATCCGCATCAATCAGGATCCGGTCGATCATTCCCTGGTCCAGTGCATTTTTTCCAAGTAATGCCTCCCTGATCTTTGTGTTAACATTATGAACTGCCTTCCTCACGCCCAGTCCGTAATATCGTGTTTCTCCATCACGCAGTTCCACCGCCTCAAAGCGTCCTGTACTGGCACCGGAGGGTACGGCTGCACGGGCTGTCACCACATGATCTACCGTCACCTCTGCCTCTACGGTCGGATTCCCTCTGGAATCCAGAATCTCTCTTGCATGTACCTCTGTAATCTCCAAATACGTTTTCATATTTTCTTCCTTTCTGGCATACATTCTTGTTCCAGAGTATTATTGCCATTTTCTGAGAAAAATACACCTTCGGTATCATGCAAAAACACCGATGCTCTTCGCACCGGTGTCTTCCATACTTCCTGTTTATAAAGCAGAAAAAAGTATAATTGATTTATTCCTATTTTTTCTGTAATAATGATTTTCCTGTCATCTCTGCCGGTTGTTCCTTACCCATAATCTCAATCAGAGTCGGAACGATATCTGCCAGACAGCCGCCTTCACGCAGGGTATAAGCCGGATCGTAGTTTACCAGAATAAACGGCACCTGATTTGTGGTATGCGCTGTAAACGGTGCACCTGTCTCATAATCTACAAGCTGCTCTGCATTTCCGTGGTCTGCGCAGATGAACAGAACACCATCCACCTCTTTGATGGCTTCCACTGCCTTGCCTACACATTCATCCACTGCTTCCACTGCCTTAATCGCAGCTGCTTCCACTCCGGTATGACCTACCATGTCCGGATTTGCAAAATTGATGATGATCACATCATATTTGTCAGAGCGGATGGCTTCAGTCAGCTTATCGCACACTTCATAAGCGCTCATTTCCGGCTTTAAATCATAGGTCGCCACATCCTTGGGCGAATTCACAAGCACTCTTTCTTCACCCGGATTCGGTTCTTCTACGCCGCCATTAAAGAAGAAGGTAACATGCGCATATTTCTCTGTCTCTGCGATTCTTGCCTGTGTCATATTGTTAGCTGCCAGCCACTCACCAAAGGTATTGGTTACTGCAATCTTATGGAATGCCACATCCTTGTTCGGGATGGTCGGATCATAATCTGAAAAGCATATATATGTCAGCTCCAGTCTCTTTCCTCTTTCAAAGCCCTTGAAATCATCATCGCAGAAAGCTCTTGTAATCTCTCTTGCACGATCCGGACGGAAGTTAAAGAAGATCACGGAATCCTTGTCCTGAATCGTTGCAACAGGAGCGCCATTTTCTGTAATGACGGTCGGTTTTACGAATTCGTCTGTTTCATCCTTATCGTAGGATGCCTGAATGCCTGCCGGACCGCTCTCTGCAGTCTGCCCCTCTGCCTTTGTCATGGCATCATAAGCTAACTTTACTCTGTCGTAATTGTTATCACGATCCATTGCGTAGTAACGTCCCATAACGGAAGCAATCTTTCCTACGCCGATTTTCTTCATCTCCGCTTCCAAAGCTTCCGCAAATTCTTTTCCGCTTGCAGGCGGTGTATCACGTCCGTCTAAGAAGCAGTGCACATATACTTTTTCAAGACCGTTTCTCTTGGCAAGCTCCAACAGACCATACAGATGGGTATTGTGGCTGTGTACACCGCCGTCAGATAACAGTCCGAACATATGCAGTGCAGAATCATTCTTTTTGCAGTTCTCAACTGCCTTTAACAGCGCCGGATTTTCAAAAAAGGTGCCGTCCTGAATTTCCTTTGTGATTCTGGTCAGTTCCTGATATACAATACGGCCCGCTCCCATATTTAAGTGTCCGACCTCAGAATTTCCCATCTGTCCTTCCGGCAGTCCGACTGCCATGCCACTGGCATTACCTCTTACAAACGGATACTCTGCCATCAATTTATCCATAACAGGGGTTTTTGCCTCTGCCACTGCATTTCCCTCTGTTTTGCTGTTCAAACCATATCCATCCAGGATCATAAGTACGGTAGGTTTCTTACTCATATTGTTCTCCTCTTTCCCTTTCTTGTTCTTTCTGTTTTGCACACACCGTGCATTTCTTTCCTATCCGGACTATTCTGTCCGTCGCCATGAATTATACACTTTTTAGCCATTCTGCGCAAGATAAATCGTACAGAGTGTTCCCTCTTTGAGTGTTCGCTCCTTCTAACAGAAATTATGCTTGCCTCTATTTTCCAAGGCATATACAATAATAAGAAACATTTGATTACTACAAAGGAGTATGATTTGAAACTATGATTACATTTTTGGCAAAACTGTTTATTCCTGATCAGAAAAATCCGACTGCTTCCAAGACCAGACAGGCATACGGTATCCTTTGTGGTCTGGTGGGCATCACTTTAAATGTTCTTTTATTTGCCGGCAAATTTTTAGCCGGTACGCTCAGCCATTCCATCGCCATTACAGCAGATGCGTTTAACAACCTGTCGGATGCCGGTTCTTCCATCATTACTCTGGCAGGCTTTAAAATGGCAGGTCAGCGCCCCGATCCGGAGCACCCTTTCGGACATGGTCGCATCGAGTACCTGTCCGGCTTTCTTGTATCCATTGCGATTCTGATGATGGCATTCGAACTGATCAAATCCTCCGTTGTTAAAATTTTCCATCCGGAGGAGACAACACTGACCCCTCTCATTCTTATCATCCTGATCGTTTCAATAGCCGTAAAGCTGTATATGAGCTATTACAACCGCTCTACAGCAAAAAAAATAGACAGTGCCGCTATGGCAGCCACTGCTGCCGACAGCCTGAGTGACTCTCTCGCTACAACAGTTGTCCTGCTCTCTGCTCTGTTTACTCACTTTACCGGAATCCTGATTGATGGTTACTGTGGTGTTGCTGTCGGTCTGTTTATTCTATATACCGGCTTTAGTGCTGCAAAAGATACTATCAGTCCACTTCTGGGTCAGCCACCGGAACCGGAATTTGTGGAACACATCCGCACTCTAGTACTGGCTTATCCCGAAGTACTTGGCATCCACGACCTGATCGTACATAATTACGGTCCGGGAAGGGTGAAGATTTCCCTGCATGCGGAAGTTCCTGCCTCCGGTAACATTCTGGAACTGCACGATACGATCGACTGCATTGAACAGCGTTTGAAAACCGAGCTGTCCTGTGAGGCAGTCATTCATATGGACCCAATCCTGACAGACGATAAAGAAACCAGCGAATACCGCAATCTGGTGGAACACATTCTCAACGGCATGGACTCCACTCTTTCCATACACGATTTCCGCATCGTAAAGGGACCGACTCATACGAATCTCATTTTTGATCTGGTGAAGCCCTTCGGCTTCTCTATGAGTGACACAGAAATTCGAAACAAAATCTTAAATGCACTCCAGTCAGACCACCCGGATCTGTTTCCGGTTATCCAGATCGATACAAATTACATCCTTTAACAGCATAGCTTCTGCAAATAAGCACTTTCGCTGTTACGCTCAAAAAAGAGGAACCTTTGGGGGTTCCTCTTTCCACTTATCTTTTTTTCTATTTATGAAGCAATACAAACTCCTCCAGTACACTGCAGTTATCTTCCACCCGACAGGTCGTGAAAATGATCCGATCCTCGCGAACCATGACCTTTGTCATATTCGGTATATTCTCCTGATTATTAAACGCAATCATGTCGCCAATTTTTACCTGCTCATAAAACTTACTTCCCGTAGAGGAATTCAGCGTAAAGTACAATACTTCACCTGCCTGCGCCTTCACCTCCGTCGGACGGCTTCCATCCGCATTTTTCACTACATTCGGAGTCGTTCCGTTCATCATATAGGTACGGTCGTGTGCATGATCATGTGCCATCAGCACCACATCCACGCCAAGCTCGGAAAAAGCCGGCGCAAGCGCCTCCTGACGTGCCTTGTAATTCTTACCATCCAAATGATCGGTAATACTGAAAATAGAATGGTGCATCGCTGCGATAATCCAGTTCGGCCGTTTACCATGTTCTTTTACATAATTCTCTATCGTTTCCGTCATAAATGCAATATGGTTCTTGTTGTTCATATCATTGGTATTAAGACATAAAAACAACGTATCCCCATAGGTGAAGGAATAATCGGCAGCTCCAGTCTCCATATTGTCCGGTTGTCCTCTTTTTTTGCCGTCCTGATTCGGCATGGTAAAGTACTGGGAATAATACGGACTTCCCAAATCATGATTTCCGACCAGGGTCGCTACCGGCGTCTTCTTCATCTCCCGAGGCTCCATAAACAGATTAAACTGATACGGATTGTTCCTATCCTCTACCTGATCACCCAAAGAAAAAATGAAATTGGATTTTCCCGTCTGCTCAACCATATTATTGATTGCCGCATCCCATCTTCTTCCATCCTCTGCCGATTCCTCAGATGCACCAATCTGCGGATCTCCCGCCACTATAAACTGAAAATCTCCCACATCCGGTTTCGTTGTGAAATAGTAGGTCTTTGTCCACTCTTCCTCTTTTCCTGCCTTATAAGCATATTTGGTGTCCGGCAAAAGCCCTGTTACATGGGCAACATAGTTCTTGACTTTATTGTCCGGGGATGCCTGTAATTTACCCGGGAAATCCGTATAACTTTCCGGATCATCCACCTTCCAGAGACGAATGACCTCCCCTTCCGGATAGGTATGTTCCCATACGATCGAAACATTTGTCTCATCGGAACCAATCTCCATTGACATCGTTTTGATTTCTAACTGATAATCCTTGCCTGCTTCCTGCTCAGGTTCTGTCTCCTCTTCCGATTCCGTCTCTTCGTTCTCCTGCTGTGACGGTGCGACAACCTCCTCTTCCGTATCCGGTATGTATCCGGTTTCCTCCGACTCCTGTTCTTCGCTGCTGCTTTCTGTTACTGCTTCTGTATTTTCCGTTGTGTTCTCCACATTCACATCTGTTTTTCCGCAGCCCGCAAGCCCGGCAATCATCATGCACAAGATGAGAATGCTGCTGCATTTTTTTAATCTTTTCATATCTTTCCTCCTCCGGCATATGTTTGTCCACTCATTGCTTCCGGTTTTTCTTTGCCTTCTGCTTTTCATATAACACAAACTACCACTCTTTATTATGAAGGAATGGCAGTTTTACGTCAATGCTCATATTATTAATTTTTTATGATTTTTCTCTCTTCTTCTTACAAAATCCAACGTACGATCACAAGCAAAGTCCCCTGCTTTACCGATATCGAAGCCGGTTGACCGATAAATTCATTGTCAATGCCAATGGGAAACTCATTGGTAAGCACTGCATTTTCCAACGGATATTTCATCCCGGAAATATCCACCCCCCCCTCAGCACAGTTTTCCATGGAAAAAAGAGACAGATAACCTTCCATTTCCTTTTGAAAACTGACCGTTTCATTCTGTATGATCAGACACATATTCTCTGCATCCATTAGATACCCTTTGGCTCCCCTGTTCTTTAAATATATAAGGCTTTGCAGATTGGCAATCGTATGCTCCAGCCTGCCTCCCATTCCGGCATAAATATGAAACTCACGATATCCCTTTTCCAGACCATATTTTATTGCAGACAATGTATCTGTATCGTCCTTTTCCGGATTCAGTTGCTTTACAAACTCCGGTCTATGCTGTTTTAGACTCTGTAACTCCTGCCTCTGTTCCTCCTCCAGAGAATCAAAGTCTCCGATGTAATAATCCGGCTCTATTCCAAGTAAATTACAGTATAACATACCGCCATCCACTGCAATCGCATAATCCTCTTCTCTTTTCTCTATTTCCTGCACATTCAGATCTCCTGCACATATTAAAATACATCTTCCCTGCAGCATTTACTCTCATCCCCTGCTTCTATTTTATAAAGTGATAGTTTATAATAATAACCTTTTTATGATAGCTTATTAAGAAAAGGGATTCTATTGTTATACTTCAACAATAAAATCCCTTACTTTCAGACTTTGATCTTATGATTTCCTACTATTTTTGTTTGTTTTTCACAATCATTAGTAGTTTACGATCTTTCCGAAGTCAGCCTTTAAAGAAGCGCCGCCTACTAAGCCGCCGTCGATATCCGGCTGTGCAAACAGCTCTACTGCATTGTCTGCATTGACAGATCCGCCGTACTGGATACGAACTGCATCTGCTGTAGCTACATCATAAACTTCTGCGATACAGTCACGGATTGCCTTACATACTTCCTGTGCCTGCTCTGTGGTGGCAGTCTTTCCTGTTCCAATAGCCCAGATCGGCTCGTAAGCGATAACCATGGATGCAACCTGCTCTGCCGTAATGCCAACCAGATCGGATTTGATCTGCATACGGATCCAGTCCAGAGTAATACCCATTTCTCTCTGCTCTAATGTCTCACCACAGCAAAGAATCGGTGTAAGTCCTGCTTCGAAAGCTTTCTTTACTTTCTTGTTCAGTAAAGCATCATCCTCTTTGAAGTAATCACGTCTCTCGGAATGTCCGATAATAACGTATTTCACGCCTGCATCAACTAACATTTCTGCAGAGATTTCACCTGTATATGCACCCTTCTCTTCAAAGTACATATTCTCAGCACCTACTGCAACGTTTGTGCCCTTTACCGCTTCCACTACCGGTACAATATCAATTGCCGGTACACAGTAAACTACTTCTACGCTGTCACTTGCTACTAACGGTTTTAACTCTTCTACTAATTTTACAGCCTGGCTCGGAGTCATATTCATTTTCCAGTTGCCGGCTACAATTTTCTTTCTTGCCATTTTTGTTATTCTCCTGTCTTTTTATATGAATATTGGTGTACTATAAGAAAAGGGTTGACCTCTCTTTCGTCCACATCATTCTATTTGTCGTCTGCCGCTACTACTCCCGGAAGAGCCTTACCCTCTAAGAATTCAAGAGAAGCACCACCACCTGTAGAAATATGGGACATCTTATCCGCAAAGCCTAACTGATTGACTGCTGCTGCGGAATCGCCGCCACCGATAATCGTAGTTGCATCTGTCTCTGCAAGAGCTTTTGCTACTGCGATTGTACCTTTGGCAAGAGTCGGATTTTCAAATACGCCCATTGGTCCGTTCCAAACAACTGTCTTTGCAGATTTAACAGCATCTGCATAAAGTTCGCAGGTCTTTGTTCCAATATCCAGACCTTCCATATCAGCCGGAATCTTATCCGCATCTACTACCTGCACATCAATCGGGGCATCGATCGGATTCGGGAAGGAGGCTGCAATTGTTGTGTCGATCGGAAGTAACAGCTTCTTGCCAAGCTTCTCAGCCTTAGCCATCATTTCCTTACAGTAATCCAACTTCTCATCATCGACTAAGGATTTTCCGATTTCATAGCCCTGAGCCTTTAAGAAGGTAAATGCCATACCGCCACCAATAATGAGTGTATCACATTTCTCAAGCAGGTTGTTGATAACGTTTAACTTGTCAGCAACCTTTGCACCACCAAGAATTGCTACGAACGGTCTTACCGGATTTTCAACAGCGTTTCCAAGGAAATCAATTTCCTTCTGCATTAAGTATCCTACTGCACACTCGCCGCCCTTTGCACGAACTACATCTGTAACACCTGCTACAGAAGCATGGGCTCTGTGGGAAGAACCAAAAGCATCACATACATAAACATCACAGAGATCTGCTAATTCTTTCGAGAATGCTTCTCCGCTCTTTGTCTCTTCTGCGCCACGGAAACGTGTATTCTGAAGTAAAACAACATCGCCTTCCTTCATAGCTGCTACTGCATCTGTTGCAGCCTGTCCCGTTACGTTGTAATCTGCTACAAAATTAACTTCCTTGCCTAACTTCTCGGAAAGTCTCTTTGCAACCGGTGCTAAAGATTCTCCTTCGTTCGGTCCATTCTTTACTTTTCCGAGGTGTGAGCAAAGGATTACCTTTCCACCATCGTTTAATAATTTCTGAATTGTAGGAAGTGCTGCTACAATACGTGTTTCATCAGTAATTTCACCATTTTTTAACGGTACATTGAAATCGCATCTTACCAGAACGCGTTTTCCTTTTACGTTGATATCATCAACAGATTTTTTGTTTAAGCCCATGAGTGCTTCCTCCATTTTATGAAATTTAAAAAGGTCCGGTCCATCAGACCGGACCTCTATAGGTCTTTACAAACGAATCTACTAATTCAACTGAATTATGCTAATTCACTGAAGTATTTGATTGTTCTAACCATCTGGCTTGTGTAGCTGTTCTCGTTGTCATACCAGGAAACAACCTGTACCTCGTACAGATCTTCAGAAATCTGGCAAACCATGGTCTGTGTTGCATCGAACAGAGAACCGAATGTCATTCCTACGATATCGGAAGATACGATTTCGTCCTCATTGTATCCGAAGGACTCGTTAGCTGCTGCTTTCATAGCTGCATTGATATCTTCTTTTGTTACGCCAGCTTTCTTAACAACTGCTGTTAAGATTGTTGTGGAACCTGTCGGGGTCGGAACACGCTGTGCAGAACCGATCAGCTTGCCATTTAATTCCGGAATAACAAGACCGATTGCCTTAGCAGCACCTGTGCTGTTCGGAACGATATTCACTGCTGCAGCACGGCTTCTTCTTAAGTCACCCTTTCTCTGCGGTCCGTCAAGTGTCATCTGATCGCCTGTGTAAGCGTGGATTGTGCACATGATACCGGACTGGATCGGAGCATATTTGTTCAGAGCGTCTGCCATCGGAGCCAAGCAGTTTGTTGTACAGGAAGCTGCAGAAATGATGGTATCCTCAGCCTTTAATGTCTTGTGGTTTGTGTTGAATACGATAGTAGGAAGATCATTTCCTGCCGGAGCAGAGATAACAACCTTACGAGCACCAGCATTGATGTGTGCCTGTGCTTTATCCTTAGATGTATAGAAGCCGGAGCACTCTAATACAACGTCAACCTTTAATTCTCCCCACGGGCAGTTGTTTGCATCCGGGAAAGCATAGATCTTGATTTCTTTTCCATCTACTGTAATGGAATCTTCACCAGCGGATACCTTATCAGCTAAAGCATATTTACCCTGAGAAGAGTCATATTTTAATAAGTGTGCTAACATCTTCGGGCTTGTTAAGTCGTTGATTGCAACTACTTCATATCCCTCAGCACCAAACATCTGTCTGAATGCAAGACGACCGATACGGCCAAAACCATTGATTGCTACTCTTACTGCCATTTTTAATTCCTCCTAAAAATGTTAAATATATTAATCTTGTAAGGCTGCCACATACTGTCACAGTCTTATAAAATTTTATCAGCAGGATTATTTTACCTAATTTGTCCTCAAATATCAAGTGATAAATCAAAAATATTTACAAATTCATTGTAAATTTATTTTTTCCCTGCGAAAACTGTGCTAAACTAATCAAAAATACAAATGGGAGGAATTTCTTTTATGGCACTAAAAAGTGATTTTCGTTTGAAAAGTGATTTTCATATACATTCGGACTTTTCCGGTGATTCGGATACTCCCATGGAGGAAATGATTTGCGCTGCCCTTTCCATGGGACTGGATACCATCTGTTTTACCGAACATCACGATCTGGATTATCCGGTCACGCAGGAAACCCCTGCCGGATATTTTGAGTTAAATACAGACTCCTATCTGTATGACTTAATCCGTCTGAAGGAAAAATATGCCGGACAGATTGATGTCCTTTTCGGGGTAGAACTTGGGCTTCAGCCCCATCTGACCAAAGCCCTTGCTCGTTATGCAAAATCCTATGATTTTGATTTCATCATCGGCTCCACTCATCTTTGCAAAGGTCAGGATGTCTATTATCCACCCTTTTTTGAAGGAAAAACGGATGAGGAATGCTATCGGGAATATTTTGAAGAAATCTACACCAATATCAGAAAGTTCCAGAATTTTGACGTGTGCGGTCATCTGGACTATGTCGTCCGCTATGGGGCAACCATGGACCAAGACTACTGCTACGAAAAATACCAGGATATTTTTGACCGCATCCTGACCTTTTTGATCGAACAGGAAAAGGGGATCGAACTGAACACCGGAGGTCTTTATAAGGGACTGAAAGAACCACATCCCTGTATCGGTGTCCTGAAACGTTATAAAAAACTTGGCGGTGAGATCATTACCTTTGGCTCAGATGCGCATACCCCGGACCGGATTGCCTATGGTGCCGAAAAGATCTGTGAGTTATTGAAAGACTGTGGTTTTCGCTATTACAGTATCTTTCGAAACCGTGTAGCGGAATACAGGAAGCTCTGACACGAGCTTCCTATGACCCGCAGCCACACAGGACAACCACCTTCACCGGTGTCGTCTGTGCCGGAATACTTCTGGTTGTTTCCTGATACACAACCACCAGATCTCTTCCACCGGGATTTCCGGTATAATTCTGGTTATTGGAAGTGACCACCACAGTCTGGGGTGACAGGTTGAGCCTGAGACTCCCATCTGCATTCAGAAGATTCCTGTCAAAATATCCTGCTGTTACATTTACATCCGGCACATTTTCACCTGCCACAACCGCCCGGTACTGCGGCGGATAAATCAGCGGCATGGGAGCCATCGGATCATAGAACATCACAACCGGCTGGGATTCGTAAAAGGTCACCTGATCTAAAATATAGGTCGAGGGCGATACCACAAAGTTCACCGGATTGCCGTCCTCCGTCTCCAGGGTAATCAACTTCGTGCATCCGCTGTTTCTGCTGCTTCCCATTCTCATATCCTGAATCTGCGTAATCACTCCATAAACCGGGCTGTACATCCGCTGCCTGCCCATATTATTTCTATTGGTATTGCCGTTCCAGTAAAAATCCATGTTTTATTCTCCATTTCTTTTTACTGTATCATATGCAGAACCTTTCAATCCTTCTACAAGATCGTGCCGCCGCCCAGTACGTGTTCTCCTTCGTAAAAAACGACTGCCTGTCCCGGTGTAATGGCGCGTACCCGTTCTTTGAAGGTGCAGCGTACCAGATCCTCCCCCACCGCTTCAATCACACATGGAGCTCCTTTATGGCTGTAACGGATTTTTGCCAGAGTTTCCCTTGGTCCGTCCAGTCCCTCTACCGCCATATAATTCAAACGATTGCAGGTCAGCTCCGTCGCAAAGACATCATTTCCTTCTCCGATCACCACCTCATTCGTATCCGGCCGGATTGCCGTGACAAAGACCGGTCTGCCCATAGACAGATTGAGTCCCTTTCTCTGTCCTACCGTGTAATGGGTAATTCCCTTATGTGTTCCGATCACGGTTCCGTCTGTCCAGACAAAATTGCCCGGGCCCGGTACATTGCCGCCCCTCTCACGTTCAATAAACCCGGCGTAATCCTGATCCGGTACAAAGCAGATTTCCTGACTGTCCGGTTTATGTGCTACCGGCAGCTTCTTTTCCTCTGCAATTTTACGAATTTCATCCTTGGTATATTCTCCCACGGGCATCAACGTATGGGAAAGCTGATGCTGCGTCAGATTATAAAGTGCGTAGGTCTGGTCCTTTGCCGCTGTCTTTGACATCCGTACCGAATATCTTCCGTTTTCCAGTCTGTCAATTCTGGCATAGTGCCCTGTCGCAATATAATCTGCTCCGATTTCCAGACTACGCTTCAACAGCGATTCCCATTTCACATACCGGTTGCAGGCAATACATGGATTGGGCGTCCTTCCATGAAGGTATTCCTCCACAAAATAATCCATGACATTCTTTTTAAATTCTTCCTTAAAATTCATAACATAATAAGGAATGTCCAATGCCTGTGCTACTCTTCTGGCATCATCCACGGCAGAAAGACCACAGCAGCCGCCGTTTTCCTCCTTCTGCTCCTCTTCCACATCCTGCCAGATCTGCATAGTGACCCCGATCACATCATAGCCCTGTTCCTTCAACAAACAGGCTGCCACCGAGGAATCCACCCCGCCTGACATGCCTACAACCACTTTTTTTGCCATTTTATAATCATGCTCCTTCTATTCTTCTTCACCCTCATGAATATCCGTTTTCGGTCTTTTCAGACCTTCGATCTGAATGCCGTTTTTTTCCGCATAATCCCAGAGTGCCGCATGTATTGCTTCTTCTGCTAATAAAGAACAGTGTACCTTAACGGGCGGAAGTCCGTCAAGTGCTTCCATGACCGCACGATTTGTCACCTGCATAGCCTGCTGCACGCTCTTTCCCTTTACCAGTTCTGTCGCCATGGAACTGGTCGCAACAGCGGCACCACAGCCAAAGGTTTTGAACTTTACATCCCGGATGATCTGGTTTTCATCAATATCCAGATAAATCCTCATGATGTCTCCGCACTTTGCGTTTCCTACCGTTCCTACTCCGCTTGCATTTTCTATCTCCCCCACATTTCTGGGATGTTCAAAATGATCCATTACCTTTTCACTGTACATCTTCTTTTCCTTCTTTCTTAATAAAATCCTCATACAGAGGTGACATGTCCCTAAGTCTCTTTACAATTTCCTTGATTGCATCTACTGTTTCATCCATTTCCTCTATCGTGTTTTCATGCGAAACGGTTAAACGAAGGGAACCGTGCGCAATCTCATGCGGTAGTCCTATCGCCAAAAGCACATGGGACGGATCCAGCGAGCCGGAAGTACATGCCGAACCGGAGGATGCGCAGATCCCTTTCCTATCCAGCATAATGAGCAAAGATTCGCCCTCCACGAACTGAAAACTGAAGTTCACATTGTTTGGCAGTCTCTTATTCCGGTCTCCGTTCAATCTGCAATACGGAATTTCCTTTTCCATTCTTTCAATCAGATACCCGCTTAATTCTCTCTCCTTTTCGGCTCGTTCCTGCATGGTCCTTTCTGCAAGTTCTGCCGCACACCCCATTCCGACAATACCCGGAACATTTTCCGTCCCCGCGCGTCTGCTCCTTTCCTGGGCTCCTCCGTGCAGGAAAGAACGTATTTTAACACCCTTTCTAATATACAGAAAGCCGATTCCTTTTGGTCCATTGAATTTGTGTCCGCTGGCACTCAGCATGTCTATATGGCACTCATTCACCTCAATCGGAATATGTCCGAATGCCTGTACGGCATCCGTATGAAACAGAATGCCATGCTCCTTTGCCAGTTTTCCGATTTCCCGAATGGGCTGCAGTGATCCGATTTCATTGTTTGCCGTCATTACAGAAATCAAGATCGTATCCGGCCGGATTGCTCTTTTCAAATCCTCAAACTTTATGATTCCATCTTCATCCACATCCACATAAGTGATCTCATATCCCCGTTTTGCCAGATAATCACAGGTATGAAGCACTGCATGATGTTCTATTTTGGAAGTAATGATATGCTTTCCCTTGTCTGCATAGGCCTCCGCTGTCGCTTTGATTGCCCAGTTGTCAGCTTCTGAGCCGCCTGCAGTAAAATAAATTTCATTTGCTTCTGCCCCTAATATACCAGCCAGCGTCTCCCTTGCCTTTGTCACTGCCTTTTTACTTTCCGCTGCCAGCGAATAAATGCTGCTCGGGTTTCCATACCATGTAGAAAAATAGGGAAGCATTGCTTCCACTGCCTCCGGAGCTGTTTTGGTCGTTGCAGCATTGTCCAGATAAATACATTTCTTTTCTTCCATATATGTCCTCCTACCGATCCGTCTTTTCCGGATCTGTTTAAATGTAGTTTTCCCTTCTTTTTAATTCCTAGTATTTTACTAAGAATTGTTCGTTTATACTATATCTCATTTGTTTCGTTCTGTCAATAAATGTCCATTCATATATTTAAGATAATAAATCGAACAGGAATGTTTCATGCGTTTAATTTCCCGTTTCAAAAAAAGTCCCCTTATCGCTGGTACACTGATCTTAACTGCCACCAGCTTTCTGACACGTATTATCGGTTTCTTTTACCGCATTTTTCTTTCTCAGATATTTGGAGAAGAAGGAATGGGCATCTTTCAGCTGACTGCTCCGGTTATGGCACTTGCTTTTTCCTTTTCGGCAGCCGGACTCCAGACTTCCGTATCCCGCTATGTTGCAGGTGAACCGTCTACCAGGGACTATCCCTTTTCCTTCCGTATTCTGATCACGGGAGGCACATTAGCCTGTCTGCTTTCCTTTCTTTGTACCGGCATTACATACTACTATTCGGACGATATTGCATCCATTTTGCTAAAGGAGAGCCGTTGTGCCCCAATTTTACGTATCTCTGCCCTTTCCTTTCCCTTCAGTGCCATACACTCCATTGCCAAGGGCTATTTTTATGGTATCAAAAACACAAAGCTTCCGGCTGCAACCCAATTGATCGAACAGCTTATCCGTGTCAGCTCTGTTTACCTGATCTATCTCCATCTGGCAGCTCAGGGAAAGGAGCCTACGATTGCGATTGCCGTAGTGGGAGTTGTTCTGGAAGAATTTGTTTCCTTTCTGATATCCATCGCTGCTCTCTCGATTCGTTTTCAAAAATTATGGCTGCTGTGCCCTGCTTGTGCTTCATCCGGTTCCATACACTTCCCTCTTAAACGGGGATATCTCTCTGTCACTGCGGGGCTGATGCGCATGGCATTTCCGCTCACTCTAAACCGCATCGTTATCAATCTTTTGCAGAGTGTTGAGGCAGTTTATATTCCGACGGCTTTACGTACTTATGGTCTGAACCAGTCCGCGGCACTCAGCACTTACGGAGTCCTCACCGGAATGGCACTGCCTCTCATTCTGTTTCCATCCGCGCTCATAAGCTCTGTCTGCGTCCTGCTGCTCCCTACTGTAGCAGAAGCACAGACCCGCTCGGATTACACGGCGATACGGCGTACGGTTTCCCGTGCCATACGCTATAGTACCTATTTCGGTATTTTCTGTACGACAGGCTTTCTGCTGTTTGGCAGGCTGGCAGGTAAACTTTTATTCCATAGCTCCATGGCAGGCGGCTTTATTCTGACACTGAGCTTTATCTGCCCGTTTATGTACATAACCTCTACCCTTGCCAGTATTTTGAACGGACTGGGCAAAACCGGCGTGACCTTCTGCTTAAATGTAAGCGGACTGTTAATCCGTCTATTGTTTGTCTTTTTCCTCGTACCTCATTTCGGTATCCGCGGTTATTTGTGGGGACTGCTTGTCAGCGAACTGATACTGACCTTTGCAGATATTGCCGTCGTACGGTATTTTACACAATCTTATTGCACGGAAAAGTCCGTTATATTATAATAAGTCTGTTTGAATCGTAACCTTAAACCTAGGAAATACGAAGGAGATATTGACAAATGAGCTTTGAATTTATAAAAAAACTGCCTACGCCTGACGAAATACGTGAGCAGTATGCCGTTCCTGCAAAGCTGGCAAAATTAAAAGAAGAAAGAGATGCGCAGATCCGCGAGGTTATTACCGGGGAAAGCGATAAGTTTCTGGTAATCATCGGTCCCTGCTCTGCAGATAATGAGGATGCCGTAATCGACTATGTAACACGGCTTGCTAAAGTAAACGAAAAAGTAAAGGACCGTCTGATTCTGATTCCGCGCATCTACACCAATAAACCCCGTACCACGGGAGAGGGCTATAAGGGCATTGTCCATCAGCCTGATCCGGAAAAAAAGCCGGACTTTCTCGCTGGTCTGATTGCGATGCGCCATATGCACATCCGTGCAATTGCCGA
Source organism: Clostridiales bacterium (assembly GCA_012520645.1). Classification (GTDB taxonomy): domain Bacteria; phylum Bacillota; class Clostridia; order Lachnospirales; family Lachnospiraceae; genus JAAYNV01. The sequence continues at coordinate 29,003 of JAAYNV010000055.1, forward strand.
ATCCGGTCTGACCGCTGCCGATGAAATGCTCTATCCGGAAAACTGGCGTTACGTCTCCGACATTCTTTCTTATGTGGCCATCGGCGCACGTTCTGTAGAAGATCAGCAACACCGGCTGACGGTCAGCGGTTTTGATGTTCCTGCAGGTATGAAAAATCCAACCAGCGGTGATTTTTCTGTTATGTTAAACTCCGTCTACGCTGCCCAGCATGCCCATTCCTTTATTTACCGTGGCTGGGAAGTCAATACGACCGGAAATCCTCTCGCCCACACGGTTCTGCGCGGTGCAGTGAATAAATATGGCAGAAGCCTTCCCAACTACCACTATGAAGATCTGAATCTGTTATTAGAAAAATATAATGAGCGCGACCTGCAAAACCCTGCCTGTGTCATTGATGCAAACCACAACAATTCGAATAAGCAGTTTGCACAACAGATCCGCATCGTGAAGGAAGTGCTTCACAGCCGCAGATTAAACCCCGATATTCATGGTCTGGTCAAAGGTGTCATGATTGAAAGCTACATCGAAGAAGGATGCCAGAAGGTCGGCGGCGGTATTTATGGAAAATCCATTACTGATCCATGCCTCGGCTGGGCAGACAGTGAACGGCTGATCTATGATATTGCCGACTTGTGCTAAAACAATAACGAAAAGCAAAAAAGGAACAATTCTGTCCTCTCTTTCCGGAAGATGCGGACAAATTGTTCCTTTTTTATGTTATCGTAATTTGTTTATTCTTTTCGCATTCTTTTATCGGCGCGGATGCGCTTTGGCATACACCTCTCTGATATGATTATGATTCATATGCGCATAAATCTGCGTGGTAGAAATATCGGAATGCCCAAGCATTTCCTGTACACTCTTTAGATCTGCTCCGTTTTCCACCAGATGTGCCGCAAAGGAATGTCTCAATGTATGTGGTGTAATATCTGCTGTAATTCCTGCTTTTTTTGCATAGGATTTGATCAGCTTCCAGAATCCCTGTCTGCTCATAGGCTGTCCTGAACAGTTCACAAACAGGATATCCGAATTCACATCCGCAAGCATGATTCCTCTTGCACGATCCAAATAGGTCATAAGCGCCTCCTTTGCCTGGACGCCAAACGGTATCATCCTTTCCTTTCCTGCTTCCCGGCATAATAAAAGCCCATAGAAAGATTCACGTCCGACAGACACAGGGAAATCAACTCTGTCACCCGGATTCCTGTTGCATACAAAAGCTCCAACATTGCCTTATCACGGATTTCCTTGGGAGATTCTCCTCCCGGCTGTTCCAACAGACGAACTACTTCCTCCATGGACAAAATCTCCGGTACTTTCTTCTCTATTTTAGGCGCTTTTAAAACCTCGGAAATATCCTGCTCCACTATTTTCTCTTTGAAAAGAAAATGATAAAATGCTTTGATCGATGCAATATTTCTGGAAACGGTAGTAGCTGCCAAATGCTGATTTTCTAAAAAAGCAATATATGCCTCCAAATCCGTTCTCAAAATCTGCGCGGCTCTCTGTATCCCCCGCTCTGCCATAAAACGGCTGAACTTGTTCAAATCCCTCTTATAAGATACTTCCGTATTATTCGAAGTTTTTTTCACATTATGTAAATATATAATAAATCGCTCAATTTCCTGTTCCATACGGTACCGAACCCCTCCCTCATTTTGCGGCCCTATGTCTGTTTCTTGATGAAAACGATATAGCACTTATTATACGCAGAAACTACAGGAAAATCAAACCATTTTTGAAATTGTATTAGAAAATTTGTAACAGCCTTGTAACGAGTATTGGATTTACATAACTTTCCATCACTGTACCAATTATGACAACCAGATGAACTGACAAAAATAGTAAAAAATAACGAACCAGCAAAGATTTTCGGTTCGACCCGTTGTAACAACTGTAACCGGTATCCCTGGAAGGATAATAGAGTTTTACACAAAAGGAATAGCCAATACAAAGCATCCCCACAATTGCCGGTAAATAAAAAAGATACTGTGGCAGGCAGCCTGCTATAACCAGAAGTATTCCTCTAAATCCGTAACGTATGACCGAAGCCGACAGAAGAATTCCTCCCGCTGCTCCAAGCCATACGGTATAGGCATACAACAGATAAATTCCTGCAAAAGTAGAGCTGACCATGGCAAGCAGCCATAACATTCCGATTCTCTTCTGCAAGACATACCAGAAAAAAGCGTGATAATTCAATTCCATGCTGCGGATCCTTCCGAGTGTATACTCATCTAACAATCCGCTCTTCTCAGTAAGTGCTGCACCTCCAAAGTTCCACAGCAGTACCCCCACAACAAAACCGGTTAAAAACGGGAGCAACCATCTGGATGCTCCCGTTTTTTCCTGCCCTTTTAAAAACTGCATATACATCCCTGCCTTTACTCATTCAGTATATGCCCGTTTTTCTATTTACAGTACTTATCCTTATATGCCATAAGTGCTGAAATAGTCTTCGAATCCTGTATTTTCGTCTCATAAATCATCTGAGAAAGTTCCTCGATATCGTATGATTCCACATTGATAAACTCATCCTCATCCAAATGCTGTTTACTCGGAATCAGATTTCTGGCAACATAAATATCAATCTTTTCATTGCAAAATGCTACAGTGGTTCGTATGGATATGAGAAGTTCCAATTCTTCACTACGGTAGCCGGTCTCCTCTTCCAGTTCCCTGGCTGCCGCATCCCTTGTCGGCTCATCGATACCGTTAAGTCCTCCCGCCGGAATCTCTAACGTATAACGGTCTAAGGCATTCCGGTACTGCCTTACCATCAGAATCTTTCCGTCTTCCGTAACCGGAACTACTGCGGCAGCTCCCTTATGACCAATAAAATCCCACTTTACAATATTTCCATTGGGAACCTGTACCGTATCCTTGTAAAAATCAATAATGGAACCTTGATAGACCAGTTCTCGTTTTAATCTCTTAAACTCATCCATAATCTTTCTCCCGTTTTATGCACATGCTTCCAACAGCTTCTGCACGCTCACTAACTTGACGCACAGCACAAACAGGTCTGTTGCCTGTGCCATCTCCTCCGGAGTCGGGAAAGATGGTGCAATACGAATTACGCTGTCCTTCGGATCCTTTCCATACGGATAGGGCGCACCTGCCTTTGTCAATATGACTCCTGCTTCCTTACATTTTTCAATAATCTGTGCTGCACAGCCTTCCATCGCTTCAAAACAGACAAAATAACCGCCTCTCGGTTTGATCCAGGAACCAATTTCCAGTCCACCCAGTTCCTCTTCCAGTACATTTAATACTGCTTCAAACTTCGGGCGAAGCAAATCTGCATGTTTTTTCATATGCGCTGCAACGCCCTGCGCATTCTTAAAATATTTTACATGACGAAGCTGGTTAATTTTATCATACCCGATCGTCTGAATCGTCATGGATTTCCGAAACCATTCCAGATTTTTTTCGGAAGAAGCTACCGCCGCAATACCGGAGCCTGCAAAACTTACCTTAGAGGTGGAACAGAACTCATAGACCATATCCGGGTTGCCTGCCTTTTTACATTCACTTAAAATTTCCAACAGACTATCCTGTTCTTCCTCATACAAATGATGCACTGCATAAGCATTATCCCAGAAAATACGAAAATCCTCTGCCGCCGGTTTTAATGCTGCAAATCTTTTTACTGTCTCATCCGAATAGGTCACCCCCTGCGGATTGGAATACTTCGGCACACACCAGATTCCTTTTACAGCCGGATCTTCGCTTACATACTTCTCTACCATGTCCATATCCGGACCATCCGACGTCATCGGAATATTAATCATCTCAATACCGAAATGCTCCGTAATGCCAAAATGTCTGTCATATCCCGGCACCGGACATAAAAACTTCACTTTATCTAATTTGCACCATGGAGTACTTCCGAGTACCCCATGTGTCATGGACCTGGAAATGGTATCATACATAATCGTCAAACTGGCGTTACCACATACGATTACATTTTCAGCCGGAACACCAATCATATCCCCCATCAGCTTTTTCGCCTCCGGAATACCATCTACCTGACCATAATTTCTGCAATCCATTCCGCCTTCAGTTTTCAACTCAGAAGAAGAATCAAATACATCCATAATATCCATTGTCATATCCAACTGTGTAGCTGCCGGCTTTCCTCTGGACATATCCAGCTTTAAACCTTTTCCCTTCACATCTGCATATGCTTTTTCCAACTCACCTTTAAGCTGTACCAACTCTTCCTTCGTCAACGCTTTGTATGCCTTCATTTTCACACCGTCCTATTTTATTCTTGGATAATTGTATACAATCATACACCTAGGTATTGTACTATACTCTTTACCGTATGGCAAGCAAAATCTTTTGTGCATGTTCCACAAAGAACAGGAAAACTCAAAAAAGGATACCGCATCTCTGCGATATCCCTTCTCATCACTATTCAATTATGCTTCAAATTCTGCAGCTTGTCTATTTTGCGTAATCAACAACTCTGCTCTCTCTGATCACATTTACCTTAATCTGTCCCGGATATTCCAGTTCTGCTTCTATCTGCTTGGAAATATCACGTGCTAACAGTACCATGTCTGCATCAGAAATCTGTTCTGGAACTACCATAACACGAATCTCTCTACCTGCCTGAATAGCAAAAGATTTATCTACACCTTTGAAATTGTTTGAAATGTCTTCTAATTGTTTTAATCTGCTTGTATACGTTTCCAGTGTTTCACGCCTTGCCCCCGGACGTGCAGCTGAAATAGTATCCGAAGCCTGTACAATACACGCAATCAATGACTGCGGCTCCACATCTCCATGATGGGATTCTACTGCATTGATTACAGTTGAGGATTCTTTATACTTCCGGCAAAGTTCTACACCCAGCTGGATATGCGAACCTTCCATTTCATGATCTACTGCTTTACCAATATCATGCAGTAATCCGGCACGCTTTGCCATTCTGACATCCAGTCCCATTTCCGCTGCCAAAAGTCCGGACAACTGTGCTACTTCGATGGAATGTTTCAAAGCATTCTGACCGTAGCTGGTTCTGAATTTCATTTTACCAAGCAGACGAATGAGTTCCGGATGAATACCATGCACACCTACCTCCAATGTAGCTGCTTCACCTTCCTCCTTAATCATTACCTCTACTTCCTTCTGCGCCTTCTCTACCATTTCCTCAATTCTGGCAGGATGGATACGTCCATCAACAATTAATTTTTCCAGGGCAATTCTGGCAACTTCTCTACGAATCGGATCAAAGCCTGATAGAATTACGGCTTCCGGCGTATCATCAATAATCAGATCCACGCCTGTCAGCGTCTCAAGAGTTCTGATGTTTCGTCCCTCTCTACCGATAATTCTTCCTTTCATCTCATCATTCGGAAGTTGTACTACAGAAATCGTTGTTTCGGAAACATGATCTGCGGCACACTTCTGAATTGCCGTTACAACATATTCCTTCGCTTTCTTATCTGCTTCTTCTTTGGCTCTGCTTTCCATCTCTTTAATCAGGACAGCAGACTCATGTTTTACTTCATCTTCAACAATTTTCAATAAATAATCTTTTGCTTGTTCGGAGGTTAAACCTGAGATTCGTTCCAGTTCCTGTACTCTTTGCTCATTCAGCTTTGAAATCTCATCTTTCTGCTTTGCAAGTTCTTCTTCTCTTGCCGCAAGACTGGATTCCTTCTTCTCCAGCATGTCTGCCTTTTTATCGATGTTCTCTTCCTTCTGCTGAAGCCTTCTCTCAGAACGCTGTACTTCATTTCTGCGATCCTTGATCTCACGGTCCAACTCATTCTTGGCACGAATGGATTCTTCCTTTACCTCCAAGAGTCCTTCCCTTTTCTTTGCTTCCGCCGTTTTCAGTGCCTCATCAATAATTTCCCTTGCTTTATCCTCTGCATTTCCAATCTTGGCTTCAAATGCCTTCTTTTTCTGATTAGAAACAATAACGGATGTTACCGGAATACTGACAGCCAGAGTTACAATTGCTACTATTACATAATAAAGCATGTACAGGAGCACCTCCTTATTTAATTTTCATTGTTCGAATATCACGATAGAATGTATGTATGAAGAACATTCTAATTATCGAATTTACAACAGTTAAATTTTAAACTGAAAATGAAGTTATGTCAAGTATATGAACAGAATTATCTTATATATAAGTAAAATTATATTAGAATTTATTAAAATTGCACAATCCGCATGACCTGCTGTATATCATCATTCCGGTATCCCTTTCGAAGCAAATACCCATATATTTTCTGCTTTTCTTTCAGATCCATATCGACTGAATATCTCTTCTTGTACAATAAGCGTTTTATCTGTTCTTTCTCTTCTTCTCCTGTTCCTTCCGTCTCCACCAACAGTTTCTCTACCATTTCTTTTGAGATTCCCTTACGGACAAGATCCATCCGGATACGCTGTCTGCTCTTATCCGCAAGGTGATAGGCAATATAACTTTCTGCATAACGTTGATCATCCACATAACGAAAGCTTTTTACATATTGAATCGCTTCATCAACCACTGCTTCCGGATAAAATCCCTGTTGCAGCTTATTTCGAAGCTGTTTTTCCGTATACTCCCTGCTCTTTAACAGGTTCATACACCGAAGCTTGGCACGTTTTGGCAGTATGGTCTGCAAAATTTCCTTTCTCGTGCTTTCCTCAATTTCGCTTCCCTCTTCAATACCATAATGCCGGAGTTCTCCATGATACAATACAAAAGAAAATTCTCCGTCTATGTACACCTTACTTCTGGATTTGGACAGTTCCTGAATCTTGGTAACCATTCCCATGGAATCTATGCTCTCCCGTCCGTGCTTTCTTTTTCAGCCTTTCCTTTGGATGCCTTCTTTGTCTCCTGTTCTTCTGACACATCCGTATTTTTGTTCAGCCCATAGTGTTCACGTACCTTTTTGTCTACCTCAGCCAAAATCTCCGGATTATCCTGGAGATACTGCTTTGCATTCTCACGCCCCTGACCGATTTTGTTGCCCTCATAAGCATACCATGCACCACTCTTACTGATAATATTTACTTCTGCAGCAAGATCCAGCACATCTCCAACAAAGGATATTCCTTTCCCAAACATAATATCAAATTCAGCCTCCTTAAATGGAGGAGCTACTTTATTTTTCACTACTTTCACTCTGGTACGGTTACCGATTACTTCTCCGCTCTGTTTTAAAGACTCCGTCCTTCTGACATCCAAACGCACGGAAGAATAGAATTTCAGTGCACGCCCACCGGTCGTCGTCTCCGGATTTCCAAACATCACCCCTATTTTTTCACGCAGCTGGTTAATAAAAATCACCGTACAATTCGATTTACTGATTACGGCTGTTAACTTACGGAGTGCCTGAGACATCAGTCTCGCCTGAAGACCTACATGACTGTCTCCCATATCACCGTCAATTTCTGCCTTTGGAACAAGAGCTGCAACAGAGTCCACTACAACAATATCAATCGCGCCGGAACGTACCATAGTTTCCGCAATCTCCATTGCCTGCTCTCCATTATCCGGCTGGGAAATATAAAGGTTATCTATATCTACACCTATATTCTTGGCATACACAGGATCCAACGCATGCTCCGCATCAATAAATCCGGCAATACCGCCCTGTTTCTGTACCTCTGCAATCATATGCAGCGTAACCGTTGTCTTACCACTGGACTCCGGTCCATAAATCTCTACGATCCTTCCTTTTGGAATACCGCCTAACCCCAAAGCAATATCCAGACTTAAGGAACCTGTCGGTATCGTCTCCACATTCATCTGTGCCATTGGGTCACCCAGCTTCATGACCGCACCTTTACCATACTGTTTTTCTATCTGCGAAAGTGCCGCATCCAATGCCTTTAATTTTTCTTCTCTTTCCATTTATGTAACTCCTTTTCCTATTACTCCCTGTGTTTCTTCCCGCAGTCATTTACTCCGCAAAGAACACTTGTTCTTTGCTTTACTCATATTAAAACATCTGTTCGGTTTTGTCAACCCCCAATAAGCATCTGCCTCCTTTCTTTTTCAATTTTCCTATTCTGCTAGTTTTGTGAATATTTGGCAGATCTGCCGGATCATTTCATGGGAAAAATATCTGCAACACTTTTGCTGTTAGTTTTCTCCGATGAATCCGTTGAACATAATAAAATAGAAACAACAGGCAGGAAACAAGAAAATGTCTCCTGCCTGTTTTCAGCTTAATGGATTAGCCTGTTTTTGTCAAGCCCGTCTGTAATCTCCATACAGGCTATGAAAAGCTCAGCCGCTCAGTGTCAGTAAATTCTGATAATCTTTGTAGGTAACAGTAATCCATCCGTAATATCCATCATCGATATTAATTCCGACCTCCAGTCCTACCGGTGTATAAAATAAAATCAAAGTATCTTCATCCGTCAGATAATCGTAGATTTCTTCATCACTGATATCCGGAAAATCATCTCCATTTTGTATGATACTCTTCTTACGGAATTCTTTTGCAAACTCTCCATCTATCTGAATCATATCACTATTCTGCAGTATGGTTCCGTTCACAAGATCGATATTGATCGGGTACAACCCGGTGTAATAGGACTTTTCTGTCTCTACTGTCTCCGAAAGAACAATGCTTGCCTTCTGTTCATCATTATAGGTTACATAAGCATAAACCGATACATAGCATTCTTCACCCTCTTCTGCCAGCTCCATTGCATAATTGTCTACATACCATTTCGCATAATATTCCAATTGTGCATTGATGTCATCCAGATTCGGAATCTGTTCTCCTTTCAGTTTTACATAATATACATAAAACTCCAAACAATCCGGAACATCTTCTTCATCATAATAAGCATAACTTTCATACGAGAAATCGTAATCCACATCATAATCAATACAATCTGTCAGTTCTTTATAGTACAGTGCATCCGGTGTGACTCCATAAGCATCATCATTTTCATGCTCATCATCCCAGTCATCAAAATCATAGTCATAATCATAGTCATGATCCCAGTCATCAAAATCATGGTCATCATCATAGTCATGATCCCAGTCATCATTGTAATCCTTATCATAATCTTCATGATAACCTTGCTGTTCCTTTTCATCTACCATTTTCTGAAAATATCTCTGCAGGCAGATTCCTGCCACGATAATAAAAACAGATGCCAAAACCGCAATAATACAGACTACAATGACCGCCGCATTACTGTTCTTCTTTCCGGACGGCATTCCCCCCGGCATCCCATTGTAATACTGGTTTCCACCCGGTCCGTACGGCGGCATTCCGCTTCCGCCTCCCTGTGCCATCTGTCCCTGTGTTCCATGTGGCATCTGACTATTCTGCACAGACTGCCCCTGCGCCCCATACGGCATCTGGCTGTTCTGCACAGGCTGTCCCTGCGCCCCATACGGCATCTGCACATTCTGCTGACGCTGTTGCTTAATCGCACGCCAGTCCGTAGACGGTGGCGGCGATACCAAAGGCGTATAATAGCGTTCCCCGTCCTCATTTGTACTATAAAAGTTATCCGGTTCCTGCATTTCCTTTAATTCCATTCCCGTTTGTTCTTCTGATTTTTTCTCCCCATTCCCAACAGTCTCTTCCAAGATTCTCTCTGCCGGAACAGCTCCATTTGGAATGTTCTGAACGGTTTCCTTCTGAGCTACTTCATTCTGTCCTTCCCCATAGCCACAGCTCTGGCAGATACCATCCCTCATAAGTGCACCGCATTTCGGGCAAAAATCATATTGTTTGTTCTTATTCATAACTACTCCTTTTTCCCAAAAGTAACCTGGCTGTAATATTCCAGAATACAACTTCTCATCAGTGTCAATGCAGCAGAAACTGCATTTTCCCTTATTTTAATGCGGTTACCGCTGAATCGGAATTCCTTCACTGTAACCGTTCCGCAAACAAAACATCCGATATACACAAGCCCCACCGGCTTCTCCTCTGTTCCGCCATCCGGACCGGCAATTCCAGTAATGCTGACCGCCACATCTGCTCTGGCAGCATTTGCTGCCCCTTTTGCCATTTCTCTGGCTACATTTTCGCTGACTGCTCCAAACTTATCAAGCATCGACTTTTTCACCCCTAAAAGTCGCCTCTTTGCCTTATTGCTATATGTAATGAAACCGGATTTATAAACCTCTGAAATTCCGGCTACATTTACCAGTCTTGCAGAGAGCATTCCTCCTGTACAGGATTCTGCCACTGAAACCGTCAGTTCATTTGCCAAAAGCAGATCTGCAACCGCCTTTTCCAGTGTGACCTCATCTTCTGTCGTATATACTTTTGTGCCAAACCTCGCTTTTAATTCTTTGACAACAGGCTTGACCAGTTTTCGGGCAGCTTTCTCATGTTCCGCCCTTGCTGTAACACGCAGATGGACTTCTCCTATCTTGGCATAGGTTGCTATCGTTGGATTACTTTGTGCCTCGATCATATCTGCAATCATGTCTTCGACCTTGCTTTCCCCCACTCCGCACACCTTAACAGTCTGAGAATAGATCACTTCATCTGTCAGTGCTGCCAGATATGGTTTGATGCTCTTCTCAAACATGGGAACCAGTTCTCCCGGAGGTCCCGGCAGGAGAATCACAATCTTTCCATTCTCTTCCATAATCACTCCCGGAGCAGTTCCATTGTCATTATCGATTACTCTGGCCTCCTCCGGCATCATGGCCTGTTTCCAGTTATTGTCCGTAGCTTCAATTCCGCGTTCTTCAAAGTACTGCTGAATCCGGTCAATAGTATTTTCATCCAGATACAGCTGTTTTCCCATGACTTTGGCTGCTACTTCTTTGGTCAGATCATCCTGCGTCGGTCCAAGTCCCCCACACAGGATCACAATATCGGCACGGCTTAATGCCGTCCGAAGCTGTTCTGTCAGTCTGGCTTCATTATCTCCAACTACGCTCTGATGAAAACAGGACAGTCCCAGTGCAGCACATTGTTCCGAAAGATATGCCGCATTGGTATTTACAATATTCCCAAGTAACAGCTCTGTTCCAACACAAATAAACTCTACGTTCATTTTCTCAACCTTCTTTCATGACCTCACGGTTCTTCCAAACATAATCGACCAGTGAAATAACCGTAAGTACCGTTGCGATCCACATCATAATGACTGCTGCATATTCAATTCCCATATAAACAGCTACTGCATACATATCCCCGCGAAAGCCATAATCATTAAGTACAGCCAGTGTCAGACAGATCATCACCATCTGGGAAACCGTTTTTAACTTGCCCCAGATATTTGCCGGAATGACCACACCCTTTTCCACTGCGATCAAGCGAAAACCGCTGATAATAAATTCCCTGCCGATGATAATAATCGTCATCCATGCCGGAACGATTCCATGCCAGGTAAGTCCCACCAGTGCAGAACATACTAACAGTTTGTCTGCGAGAGGATCCATCAGCTTTCCAAAATTCGTTACCAGGTTATATTTTCTTGCAATCTTTCCATCCAGCATATCCGTCAGGCTGGCTACTACAAACAGTGCCAGTGCAATCCACTTATAAAACATAAAATCGCCTACTTCCGGTGTTTCCAACAAAAAGTAAACAAAAAACGGTACCATGATGATACGCAGCATGGTAAGCTTATTCGGTAAATTCATCTTCCAATTCTCCTATCAGATCATATTCATAAGAACCTGTAACACGTACCTTTACAATGTCGCCCGTTATCAATTCCCTTCCGCTGTTGATAAACAAATATCCGTCCACATTCGGTGCATCTTTATAGGTCCTCGCTATATAAGCAGAAGCATCTGCCGTACATTCGTCCGTTACCTTCCCTTCAATCATGGCATAGACTGTCCTTCCCACCATCTGTTCTGCCTTTTCAAACACGATTTCCTGCTGTAATTCCATAAGCTGTGCCTGCCTGTCAAGCTTAATTTCCTCCGGAATCTGTTCCGGCATCTCCGCAGCCGGTGTATCTTCTTCCGGTGAATAAGTAAATACACCCAGTCTGTCAAATTCCAGTTCATCAATAAAGGCTAACAATTCTTCATGATCCTCTTTTGTTTCTCCCGGAAAGCCAGTAATAAGCGTTGTTCTCAGACAAATTTCCGGAATTGCCTCACGCAGCTTTTTCACAATGGAAATCAATTCTTCCTTGCTTGTACGTCTTCCCATCCTCTTCAATATCGCATCGCTGCCATGCTGAATCGGAATATCGAGATAATGGCATACCTTTTCCTCCGTCCGAATCGCCTCGATCAGCTCCTCATCAATTTCCTCCGGATAACAATACAGAATCCGCACCCAGAACAATCCAGGAATCCCGCAAAGTTGATGCAGAAGTTCCGCAAGCATCTTTTTTCCATAGAGATCTTTGCCATAAAGCGTGGTTTCCTGTGCTACCAGAATCAGTTCCTTCGCACCGTTTTCCACTAATCTTTCCGCCTCCTTTAAAAGGCTCTCCATCGGAATGCTCCGGTAATTTCCCCGGATTTTGGGAATAATGCAGTATGTACAATGCTTGTCACAGCCCTCGGCGATTTTCAGATAAGCATAGTGCCCTCCTGTTGTAACAATCCGCTTCTTTCCATAAGTGACTGTCCCATTACAGTCTGCGATATGATTTTCCGCCTTTCCTCCAAGCACGGCATCTACCGTATCTGCAATCGTTTCAATTGCCGTGGTGCCGATAATGGCATCGACTTCCGGTATTTCCTTTTGGATTTCTTCCTGATACCGCTGTGCCATACATCCTGCAGCGATCAGCACCTGAATCTGACCGTTCTGTTTCAGATCGGCCATTTCAAGCAGTGTCTGAATACTTTCTTCCTTCGCATCATTGACAAAACAGCAGGTATTGACTACGACGATATCTGCCTCTGTCTCATCATCTGTAAAAGAATAGCCCCGCTCCGAGAGCATGCCGAGCATCATTTCTGTATCGACCAGATTCTTGTCGCATCCTAAGGATACAAACAGAATCTTTCTGTTCTCCTGAACCATCCTATATCCTTTCTATCCTTTTTTTATTATTCTTTCTTCGAAAAAAGAGAAAAACCGTCCGGTCCTTCTCTTTTTCAACCGCTGCCTGCGTCATTATACTTCTTCTTCGTCTGCTAATATCTTAATCTTAGCCTCATTCAACTCTTCTACTGCCATAGAAAGCGGCTTTTTGCCCTCTGCATATACAAAGGGCTCATCCCCTGCAATAATCTGTCTTGCTCTCTTGGAGGTCGCCATAACGATGGAATAACGGCTGCTGACTACCGGAGTATCTCCCTCCTCAACCTCACTGTTTACTACCTTCATCAAATCACTATAAGACGGATGTAACATATTATTTTTCTCCTTTCGATAATTCCTCTAATTCTTTTCGGATTTGTTCAATCCATAACAGATTTCTATCTGCTGTATTATGGACAGCTTTGATAATACCATGAAGTTCCTCCACGCATTCCTCCAGCTTGTCATTCACTACGATATAGTCATACTTTTCAATTCCCTGCGCTTCCTCCACCGCACGTCTCATCCTCTGATCGATAACCTCCATGCTTTCTGTTCCTCTTCCGATCAGCCGGTTTCTAAGTTCCGCTGCGCTGGGTGGCATGACAAACAATAACAGGGCATCCGGGAATTTTTCTTTGATCTTTAATGCTCCCTGAATCTCTATTTCCAAAATTACATCCCTGCCTGCCGAAAGCTGGCTCTCCACGTATGCCCGCGGTGTCCCATAATAATTTCCGCAATAGCACGCATATTCAATCAAGCCTTCCTGCTTTATCTTTTCCTCAAATATGTCCTTTGTCACAAAGAAATATTCTTTTCCATCCGTTTCTCCCGGACGCGGTGCTCTGGTCGTCATGGAAACAGACAATGAATAATTGTCATATTTCTGCATGAGAGCCTTCATGAGTGTACCCTTTCCGGCTCCTGAAAAACCGGATACCACAATCAATATTCCTCTACGCTTCATCACTTTCTCCACTTTCTGCCTGTGCACGATTGACAATGGTTTCCGGCAAAAGCGCCGAGAGCACGACCTGGTTGTTCTCCATAACAAGCACTGCCTTGGTCTTTCTGCCCTGAGTAGCATCTATGGATGTACCGTTCTCTTTTGCACGCTGTACCATTCTTTTAACCGGCGCGGAATCAGGACTTACAATTGCTATTATTTTTTCCGTATTGACAATATTGCCAAATCCGATATGAATCAGCTTATTCATCTATGCACACCTTACTCGATGTTCTGAATCTGTTCTCTTACCTTCTCAATCTCGGTCTTTAAACTGATTGCACAGTTGGATACCTCCAGATCGTTTGCCTTGGACAGTATCGTATTTGCCTCTCTGTTCATTTCCTGTGCAATGAAGTCTAACTTCCTGCCGATGCCTCCGCCTTCCATCAAAGTCTGCTTCGTTGTCTCAATATGACTTCTCAGACGAACAATTTCTTCGTCCACACAGACCTTATCCGCAAAGAGTGTTACTTCCATTAAGAGACGGTTCTCATCCACCTTAGCATCCTCAAGCAGTTCCTTTACCTTTTCTTCCAGCTTCTGCTTATACTCTGCAATAATCTGCGGAGACCGTTCTGAAATAAAGTCCACAAGCTTAAGCATTCCGTCCAGCTTACCAATCAGGTCATCCCGTAAGTGTTCTCCTTCCGTTATCCTGGTCTCTACAAACCCTTCTGCAGCGCCACGCAGCGCCTTTTCTAACGTTTTCCAGATTCCTTCTTCATCAATCCCCTGCTCTTCCATGGAAAAAACCTCCGGATAACGTGACAGGGTCGATACACGCACATCATTATCCAGCGAAAAATCCTCTGCCATCTGGTTCAGATAATTCAGATACTCCTGTGCAGTATCCTTATTGTAGCGGATACAGACATTGTTCTCTGTCCTATCCTCATAGGAAATAAAAAGATCCACCTTTCCCCGCTGCATGTATTCCTTCAACAGATTCCGGATTGCAGATTCGAAAAAATTCAGTTTCTTTGGCATCTTGATATTCACATCAAGATAACGGTGATTGACGGATTTCATCTCCACTGTAAACTTACGGTCAGCCTCGGAGATCTCGCATCTCCCAAAGCCTGTCATACTTTTAATCATGCCACTCCTCCGTATTTTAAACCTGGCGGCCTTCTCCCGTTTGGTTGCGTACTTCATTTTATTATAGTTCAAACCATTTACCACGTCAAGAATTTCTGATATGATACATAGAGAGCTATACAAAATTATAAATGAAATGACAGAAGGAAATCATCCCAGGAGGTTATCATATATGGCATTCGACGGAATTACAGTCTCCGCTTTAGTACACGAGTTAAATGAGCATCTCTTAGACGGCCGCATCTACAAAATCGCACAGCCGGAAGCAGATGAGCTCCTATTCACAATAAAAAAGAACAAGGATCAGCACAGGCTTCTGCTCTCGGCAAGCGCCTCTCTCCCCCTTGTCTACCTGACCGCACAAAACAAGCCCAGTCCCATGACAGCTCCAAATTTCTGTATGCTTTTACGCAAGCATATCCAGAACGGTCGTATTGTCCGAATCTATCAGCCCGGTCTGGAGCGTGTCATTCATTTTGAAATCGAACATTTAAACGAGCTGGGGGATCTTTGCACTAAGGTTCTGACCATAGAGCTGATGGGAAAACACAGTAATATCATCTTCTGCAATGAAGAAAACATAATCATTGACAGCATCAAACATGTATCCGGTATGGTCAGCACTGTCCGAGAGGTACTTCCCGGCAGAAAATATTTTATTCCACAGACGCAGGAAAAGACCGATCCTCTTACTGCCAAAAGGGAGGATTTTGATACCATTTTCCAAAAAGGGATGCCTCTCTACAAGGCACTCTATACCTCCTTTACCGGCTTTTCGCCTGCACTTTCACAGGAGCTTTGTTTTCTCGCCGGACTGGATGGCGACCGTTCTGCAGTTTCTCTGTCAGATACTGAAAAACAGAATTGCTTTCTTTCGTTTGAAGTATTACAGATGGCTGTCAAAACCGGAAGCTATGCTCCCTGCATTGTTTATGAGGCAGGAGCTCCTGCCGAGTTTTCTGCACTGCCGCTAACCCGCTATGCCGAAGAAAATACACGGCATTTTTCCTCCATTTCCGAAGTGCTGGAGACTTACTATGCTGAAAAGAATATGGTGACCCGTATCCGTCAGAAATCCGTTGATCTGCGCAAGATCGTCCAGACGGCTCTGGAACGGAATGTGAAAAAATACGATCTGCAGCTGCGTCAGATGAAAGATACCGAAAAGCGGGATAAATACCGGATCTATGGTGAGCTTTTAAATACCTATGGTTACAGTGCTGCTCCCGGTGCACGTTCCCTGGAGGCTGTCAACTACTATACCAATGAACCGGTGACGATTCCGCTTGATCCGACCCTGACTGCATCAGAAAATGCCAAAAAATACTTTGATAAATATAATAAGCTGAAAAGAACTTACGAAGCGCTTTCTGAATTGACTGTGGAAGTCAAAGCTGAAATCGATCATCTGGAATCCATCGCCTCTGCTCTGGATATTGCCCTGCAGGAATCTGATCTGGTCCAGATCAAAGAGGAATTAATCGAAAGCGGATACATGAAACGCAAGGGTGGCTTTAAAAATCAAAAAAGAGAAAAAATAACAAGCAAGCCATTTCACTATGTGAGCAGCGACGGCTATGATATTTATGTCGGTAAAAATAATTTTCAAAATGATGAGCTGACTTTCAAGTTTGCAACCGGCGGAGACTGGTGGTTCCATGCCAAGGGCATGCCCGGCTCCCATGTTGTCGTAAAATCCCGCGGCGGGGAACTGCCGGATCGAACCTTTGAAGAAGCCGGACGGCTGGCTGCATATTATTCCAAGGGCCGGAATCAGGAAAAAGTGGAAATTGACTATGTGGAAAAGAAGCATGTCAAGAAACCAAATGGTGCAAAACCAGGCTTCGTTGTCTATTATACCAACTATTCCCTTATGATCGACTCGGATATTTCGGGAATTGAATTAGTTTCTTCTTAACAACGAGTCCCTTTCCAAAGCAGGGTTGCTTCTATTACATTTACATTGACAGGAGTTTTTATTATGAATTTATCTCAATTGACACTACAGGAATTTACCTTAAATGAATTATTGTCCATTTATGAGATCTACGGTACGCAGTTTTTTCCGGCAGATGAATTAAAACCATCCGCTGCCATCAAAAGATTATATGAACAGGGCACTTACCGCGGCTTTGGTCTCTATCACACCGCCCCAGACCGCTATCTTGCAGGCTATGCCCTGTTTGTCTGCTCACCGGCTCTGTCCGGTGCACTGTTAGACTATTATGCCGTCCTGCCGCAGTATCGAAACGACGGAATCGGCGGTCTTGGTTTATCCCTGCTGCAAAAGCAGTTTACAGACACAAGCGGCATCTATATCGAATCCGAAAATCCGGCATATGCACATACGGATGCAGAACGTGAAATACAGAACCGCCGCATCGGCTTTTATGAACGAAACGGTGCAAAAAAAACAGGCGCAAAAAGCCGCCTGTTTGGTGTTTCTTATGAAATCTTATATCTGGGATGCCAAAATGCCTTTCACTCCATCCCCGCCGAGCAGCATGTTCAAAATGTTGATGCCATATACCGTGCCATGTTCTCCGAGAAACATTACCGCGAAGATGTGGTTCTCCTGCCTGCAACATAAATGATTCATTTTCCGATACAGGAAGCATTGCCAAATGCCGCCCGTTTATCTCTGCGTAAACCACGCTTTCATCGTATGAAGCACCTTCACCAGTTCCGTTTCTTCTATGATATAGGGCACCATGGCATAAAGATAGCTTAAAAACGGTCGGCTGAAGACACCCCTTTCATAAGCAAACTGCTGGTAACCCTGTAGCGCAACAGGATCGTTGACCTCTATGCAGACGCATCCTCCCATAATCCGCACTTCTTTGATACGCGGATCAGAAAATCCCTGCATTTCTCTGCGGGTAATTTCCTCGATTCTATGAATCTTGGACATATAGTCCTGTTGTTCAAACAGTTCAATGGACTTTAGTGCCACACTGCACGCCAGCGCATTCCCCATAAAAGTGGGTCCGTGCATCAGCGCATGCTCCGGATCATCATCATAAAACCCTTCGTATACTTTATGATTTGCCACCGTGACCGCATGACCGATGTAACCACCTGTCAAAGCCTTTCCCAATACCAGAATATCCGGCAACACCAGATCCGCTACAAAACGGTTGCCGGTACGCCCAAATCCGGTTGCCACCTCATCAAAAATGAGCAGTACACCATACTCATCGCAAAGTTCTCTGGCACGCTTCAAAAAGGAAACATCATACATCCGCATGCCTCCGACTCCCTGCAAAAGCGGCTCCACAAGAAAGCAGTTTAACCGGTCATGGTATTTCAAAAAAGCCTGCTCTAATGCTTCCATCTTAGTTGGAATATGCACTACATGTTCACTTTCTCCGTAAGCTTTCAGCACGAAATGATAATCCTCATCATCCCCTGCCTCCATCGTTTTAAATGTATCGCCATGATAGGCATGCTCCAGTGCCAAGATCATCGTCCGCTTTTCTTCTCCACGGTTCATATAGTATTGAAGCGCCATTTTCAGTGCAACCTCCACTGCTACACTTCCCGAATCTGAAAAAAGCAATAGTCCAGATCGCCCGGCAGGAAGCTTTGCAGCTTTGCGGAAAGCCGTTCTGCCGCTTCATGGGTCAATCCTCCGAGCATGACATGCGAAAACTTCTCTGCCTGAGAAATTAACGCCTTGTTTAACTCCGGATGCTTATAGCCGTGAATCACGCTCCACCATGAGGATACGGAATCGATCAGCTTCTGGTCTTCCGTATATAAATAGACCCCCTCTGCATCCACGATCTTATACGGAGCCTTCATTTTCTTCATCTGTTCATAGGGATACCAGATCATATCTTGTCTCTCCTTTATTCATATAATGCTTTTAGCTGCTCTGCCGAAATATCTAATTCCGTATCGCCGTCCTTGACGCAGGCTACTACCTTTACCCCTGTTACATATTCACACATTTTCAGATTATCCTCCTGCATCGGATCGCCTGGCTTAAAATGATTAAATATAATTCCCTTGAGCGGGATTTTCTCCGCCTTCATATAGTATGCCGTCAGCCCTACATCATTAATTGTACCAAGACCGGCATCTGCAACAATAAGACAGCCTGCACCACAGATTTTGATCACATCCGGTAGTGCAATCTTTGCCTCATCAAAGCAGAGTGGACAAAGGATTCCCCCGGAACCTTCCATTGTCACATAATCGTATCTGTTGCAGACAGCCTGAAAGTTTTCCACTACACGATCCATCTGTACCGGATTACCTTCCATACGGGAAGCCAGATGCGGAGACACCGCATGCTCATAAACGTAGGGACACATTTCCTCCAAAGGCTGTTCCATTCCGGAAACTGTTTTTACATGCAGGGCATCTCCCGGAATCAGACTTCCATCCGGTCTGCGATCATTTCCGCTCATAGCGGCCTTATAATAAGCCGTCCTTACTCCATTCTGTTTTAACTTTTTTAAAATTAATCCGGTGACATAGGTTTTCCCAACATCCGTACCGGTTCCTGTGATAAACAGCTTTTTACTCATTGCAGCACTTCACCTCGTATCCCAGTTCTTTTAACAGTTTCATATCGGTTTCTACCGTAATACCGGCAGTAGTCAGCATATCACCGGAAATGGCCGCATTGGCTCCTGCTAAAAAACAGCCTTTTCCCTTATCCTTTAACAGACCTCTTCCCCCGGCAAGGCGAATGGATGCCTCCGGTAGAATAAAACGATACACCGCCACGATCCGGCGCATATCTCCCGCAGTCAGTCTTTCCTTTTGTGCAAGCGGAGTTCCCGGAATCGGATTTAACATGTTAACCGGAACACTTTTGATTCCAAGTTCACGCAGTGAAAAGGCCATATCAATCCGGTCCTCCACTGTCTCACCAAGTCCCATAATACCTCCACTGCATACAGACAGTCCTGCTGCCTGTGCCGCACGGATTGCACTTATTTTCTCATCAAAGGTATGGGTGGTGCAAATATTCGAAAAATTTCTCCGGGACGTTTCCAGATTGTTATGGACTCTTGTTACACCCGCCTCCTTTAGTTTCCTGTACTGTTCTTCCTTTAAAAGACCAAAAGAAACACAGACAGCAATGCCTGTCTCCTTTCTGATCTTTCGCACGGCTTCGCACATTTTATCTATTTCCCCATCCGACAGCCGTTTCCCGGAAGTGACGATAGAATAACGCAGTACGCCCTGTTCATCATTTACTTTTGCCTGTGCGGTGATTTCTTCTACAGAAAGAAGAGGATACTCTACGGTTCCGGTATGGTTGTGTGCAGACTGTGCACAAAATTTACAGTTTTCTGAACAACGTCCGCTCTTTCCATTGATAATCGTACAAATATCAAATCCATTCCCACAAAAATGCCTGCGGATTTCATCGGCCTTTTGGCACAATTCTTCCAAAGGCTGCTCATAAAGTTTAAGCGCCTCCTCCTTTGTGATCGATTCTCCACGAAGAACTTTTTCTCCTAAAAGTTTAATGTATTCCATCTTTTCACTAAATCCTTTCTGATTGAATTAACGGTATGAGCCGTTTTGCAAGTATGGCTCCGATAATACACAGCGCAATATCTCCCGGAACAGCCAGAAGAAAACAATATAAAAACAAAGGCCATAATCCGATTGGTGTCCCAAGATAAAAATTACTCATCACATAGTAATAGACCATTCCAAAAGCATACACAATGAAAAGACCGACAAAATTGGCAAAAAGCAGACGTTTATATCCTGGTTTATATGTACGGTTGGCAATTCTTCCTGTCACATAAGCCGCTACGGCAAAACCGATAATATAACCGAAGCTCGGCTTCCAAATATAACCGATACCACCGCCCTCAGCAAAAACCGGCAGTCCCACTAATCCTAACAGAATATAGATACAGACTGCTATACATCCCCGTTTTCCTCCCAGTAACAATCCCGCCAGCATCGTAAACAAAAACTGCAGGGTAAACGGTACTACAGGAACCGGAATACGGATAAACGCCCCCGCTGCAATCAATGCTACAAACATGGCACATAATATCATGTTTTTTGTTTTCTTATTTCGCAAAACAATACCTCCTGCTTCTTATGTCCTGCATAAGTTTATATGGTTTCGCATTCTCTGTGTGACGCGCAACCATGTCAACTTTATCATAACGTTTTTACATTGTCAACTTATTCTTTTTTACGGTTAACATTTTATAAAAAAATGGAGCCCCGGTACATCCATAATCTCCAAGGCTCTCCACTTTTCATGCTATCGTTTTACTGACGCCATTCCATTCTTATAAGGCAGAATTGGCAAACAGACTCTTTACATGCTGCACTTCCTCTGTAGTTGCCATGGAAGCCGGCACATAGTAGGATTTTTCTCTTGCCAGCTGGAAAAGCTGTTCCTGAGATGCTTCACAGGCATTGCGAAACTGCTTTAAGGTCTGTTTTAACTCTTTATTTTCGGTCTGTGGAATCATTTCTCCAAATCTGACCAGTTCACCGTTGATTCCTGCCAGTGTGTCATTTACCATTGCTTTTTCTGTCATCTGCATTATCTTCGCTCCTCTCCGACTACTGTAAGAACTTCATCAGTTCCTGTTTGTTCTGCATTGCATTCTTGGCACCCTGCTCAAAAAACTGTTTGATTTTGGTGTCCTCTGCACACTGTGCATATTCCTGCATCTTGCAGTGTGTCGTGTCATAGCCGCCGATCAGATGACGAAGATTTTGCAGTTCTAATTCTGAAATATTGGACATGTCCATACCTCCTGTGGATTTTTTACACCATTAGTATGTACCTTTCTTTTCCAACTTATGCCGGAAATTTTTATTCTTCCCTGGGTTTACATTTTTCTATTGTATCGATACCCGATGCGTAATCAAATATCTGTCTCCCTGCAATGCCTCTACATCCAATTCCATTTCGCACGAAGATGCTCCGACATCTGTCATGGCATTTTCCAAATAAGCCCTTCTATAATTCTCATTCCCATAATTCTGATGCCACTCATCCAGTAGTTCTTCTCCTTCTAAAACATTATAAAAAATATAACTGCCGGTTCCGTTCTGCACAACTTTATCATAACAATCCGCATAATAATCCTGCATACTTGTAAAAACCTGCGCTTCTGTCATGCCAGTATCTTCCAGGCTCCTCAGACCATTCTCCTGCTCTGATTGCTCCAGATTCCTGTAATTCTGCCCGTCACAGGGTGGAAGATATACCGAAAGATTCTTACGAATATGATGCTCTGAATAATCTGCATCCGTCTTATTAAAATAATCGTAGGTTCCGTTTCCTGTGTCATCCCAGGTGGTATCCACATTATAATATCCATCCTCTAAGGAAACGATATTCCAGGCATGGCTTTCTCCTGCAAATCCGGTACAATAATAGCATGGAATTCCAAGCTGCATGAGCAGATACTGGAATGCTCTGGCATAACCTGCACATACCGTCTGACCGTTTACCAGTGCACTATAGGCACTCTGGTTCATTTCTGCTCCCAGATCATAGGAAATCCAATCAATCAGCGTATCATGCACATATCTTTCCTTCTCATAATCCGTAGGCAGCTTCTGCGCATCTGACAAAATCTGACCTGCTCTTTCCTCAAAATCCGCTTTGGCACGCTCAAGATTGTGCACGGTACGGTTAAACTTTAAATCGATTTCCACACATTGCCCATTCCTTCTATATTTTCCGGCATAGGCTGTTTCCACCCAGAACAGCTCAGGATGGTCATTGTATACAGCCGAAAAAATATTTTTCAATTCCCCCGCTGTAGCAGATTCCACCGGAGCAAATACAGGATATCTGTCATTTGCATTCGCATAAATCTGCCGGTACAAGTGCTTTCCCTTTTCATCCAGCATAGCATAATAAGGATAATAAACAGCATCAAACAAAAGTCCGTCTCCTGTATTACCGTAGTCCAGTTGTTCCTGACATTTGTAAGCCTCATCCTCATCCAGCTGTTCTCTCGCATCCTGAATTTCCTGATATCCGTTTTTGCCGGATACGTTCTGCGGTATCACAAGCTCCGACTGACTGGGTGGCAGATACTCTGAGGCAATATCGTCTGCAATGCCTTCCTTCCCGCTATCATTTGCCATACCATCCCTTGTGATACGATCCGTTTCGGTATTCCCATCATTGTTTGGCTGTACTTCACTTTGTTTGGAGACGAGACTATTTCCCTCCGCTTCTGGAATCATTTCTTCACTTGTGACAGGAATTTCAGTTCTGTCCAGATTCAAAAAATCCGCAATGGATGCTGTAAGCTCCGGATGGAAAGCACATGCGATGATCAGCCCGCAAAGTAATGCAAATAAAAGCAGGATGAAGTATAATATTTTCTTTAGTTTTCTCATAGTTGGTACCCCTCTGTATACTTTTGCCATGCGTCCTCTGGTCTCCGGCTTCGCCCTATAAAATGAAAAAGGACAAAAATATCTGCAAGCAGTCATTTTGCCCTTCTTTTTTATTTCACATGACTCAACTTAAAAGCCAATCGTACATTTCCTGATATTTTCTGGCGGATACAGCCCAGGAAAAATCAGCTGCCATTCCGCGGTCTATGATCTTATTCCACTCACGTTTTTCATCATAATAGATGTGCTCTGCATATCGAATCGTCGCGAGCATTTCATGTGCATTATAATTTGCAAAACTGAATCCGGTTCCGGTATTTTCGAATTCATTATAAGGCTGTACTGTATCTTTTAATCCACCCGTCTCCCTGACGATTGGAACAGTTCCATAGCGCAGACTCATCAACTGGCTGAGACCGCATGGCTCAAACAGCGACGGCATAAGAAATGCGTCACAGGCTGCATATACCTGATGGGAAAGATCCTCCGAGTAATAAATGTTGGCAGATACCTTTCCACCGTATTTCCATGCAAAATGACGGAACATATTTTCATATCGTTCTTCCCCGGTTCCCAATACGACTAACTGAATCGCATCCTGACACAGTTCATCCATGACATATGCAATCAGATCAAGACCCTTCTGGTCCGTCAGACGGGATACGATACCGATCATCATAACCTTGTCATTCTGTTCCAGTCCAAGATATGCCTGCATGGCACGCTTATTCTTAACCTTTTCCTTACGGAAGTTGATTGCATTATATTTATGCTTGATATACTTGTCTGTTGCCGGATTGAAATCATCATAGTCAATACCGTTCACAATGCCTCTTAAATCATGGCTTCTGGCACGCATAAGACCATCCAGCCCCTCTCCAAAGAACGGCGTCTTGATTTCCTCTGCATAGGTACCGCTGACGGTTGTGATGGCATCTGCAAAGACCAGACCGCCCTTTAACAGATTGGCATCCTTGTAACATTCCAGTTTGTCCGGTGTAAAGTAATACGAAGAAAGTCCTGTAATCTCCTGTACCGTCTTCACATCCCATTTCCCCTGAAATTTCAGATTATGTATCGTCATAACGGACTTGATTCCGCGGTAGAACTCGCCGCCTTGAAATCTTTCCTTTAAGTACACCGGAACCAATCCGGTCTGCCAGTCATGGCAATGGATGATGTCCGGTCTGAAATCAATTACCGGTAAAATAGAAAGAGCCGCCTTGGAAAAGAATGCCCACTTTGTAATCTCATCCAGTACATAATCACTGTATGGTTTAAAGCCGTTGAACATACTTTCATTATCAATAAAGTAAAAATGGATACCATCCACCTCGGCTTCCAGCATTCCAACATACTCACTCCTGTAATGGAAATCCATGTAGAAATGGGTCACATATTGCATCCTGTCCTTGATTTCCTGTCTCATACAGGTATAACGCGGCAAAATCACCCGCACATCAAAGTATCTCTTATCAATACACTTCGGCAATGAACCGACAACATCCGCTAATCCCCCGGTCTTAATAAACGGGACACCTTCCGAAGCAACAAACAGAATTTTTTTCATCCAGTCATCCTCCATACCTTCTGCATTTGACTCTTAAAGTCATCTCAAATATACATTTATTATACATCATTTTCATGACCATTTAAAGTCCAATTTGCAGGATACCATAATACGGATGAATCCACTAATTCATTCTTTCGTTTGCCCTTCTGTACTGCAGCCGGATCTTATCCGCAATCAGCGCAATAAATTCCGAATTGGTCGGTTTTCCTT
Source organism: Clostridiales bacterium (assembly GCA_012520645.1). GTDB lineage: Bacteria > Bacillota > Clostridia > Lachnospirales > Lachnospiraceae > JAAYNV01. The sequence continues at coordinate 54,208 of JAAYNV010000055.1, forward strand.
TTCCGGTATTGATCGTATAGCCAAAGAGAGCATCCAATGTCTCCATCCTGCCTCTGCTCCATGCCACCTCAATTGCATGACGGATTGCCCGCTCCACACGGCTCGGAGTCGTCTGAAACTTTTTGGCTATGGATGGATATAAAACCTTCGTAATGGAACCCAGCATTTCCACATCTTCGACAGACATCATGATTGCCTCCCGCAAATACTGATAGCCTTTGATATGCGCCGGTACTCCAATCTCATGAATCATATCCGTTACATCTCTCTCCAGATCTTTTTCTCCACCAACAGAAACCGTATTTTCCTGATTATCCAGACAAACAGCTTTATGTTCTCCAGACGGTACAGTGATCATAATCTGAAATTCTTTATCGGTATTCAGTAAATCAGAAAGCATTCTGAACATTCTTTCATTATCTCTGGTAGCAGTCACATTCATCTGTTCCATAACAATCTCCATTCTTACATATTCTTACATTTATCGGTAAGCCCTATTATATAAGAATGTCATTTCATGATTCAACACTTATCCATCGTCCAGAACATACATGAAATTCTCTTTTTTCTACAATGCTTACAAATTTTTCTTTTTTATCCTTCTCCAGACTGCCAAAAAAGTAAGAAAATGCACGCTTGCCGTCAAAAACCAACTGACCGGATAAGACAGATATAAAACACGCTCGGTATGTATATTTGTAAAAATTGTGGCAATCCATAAAAGTCTGAGACCACAGGCACCAAGCAGCGATACGATCATCGGCATAACCGAATAACCGATTCCGCGCAATGTCCCTACCATAACATCCATCATCCCACACAAAAAATAGAAACAGCAGATGACTGCCATCCGGTGCATGCCTGCCTCAATTACATGACTATCCTGCGAATAAATGGATAAAAGCTGTCTGCCAAGCAAAAAAGCACCATTTCCAAGTACCAGTCCCACAAAAACAACCATTCCCTGACACCGAAGAAGAATCCCCGGAATCCTTTCTCTCTTTCCGGCTCCGTAGTTCTGGCTGACAAAAGTCAGTGCGGTCTGATACAACGCATTCATGGACACATAGACAAATCCCTCCAGATTAGCAGCTGCAGCGCTTCCCGCCATGACCGTCGAACCAAAGGAGTTGATGGAAGACTGTATGACAACATTTGACAGGGAAAAAATCGTACCTTGAATTCCCGCCGGAAGTCCGATCCGAAGAAGCTGCTTTACAATATCCCAATGTATCCTCAGATTCCGAAGTTCCAGATGGAGGCTGCCTTCCTCCTTCATCAAACACCATAACACCAGGAAACCGGAGATATATTCCGATAACACAGTAGCAGTCGCGACACCGGCAACTCCCATATTTAGTCCGATCACAAACAAAAGATTGAGAAGAACATTCACGATGCCCGCAAAGAAAAGATAATACAATGGTCTTCTGGTATCTCCCGCCGCCCGCAGTATAGCACTGCCAAAATTATACAGCATAAGTGCCGGCATTCCCATAAAATAAATCCTGAGATATACCGTTGCAAGATCAATCACATCTGCCGGGGAAGCCATCCAGATAAGCAAAAGCCTTGCCATTCCAATTCCGAAAAAGGCCAGAAAGATACCGCTTAGCATGCTTAACAGAATGGAGGTATGTACCGTTTTTGCAATCCGTTCCTTTTCTCCTGCCCCCATAAAATGTGCCACTGACACATTGACGCCTACTGACAGCCCGATAAAGAGATTCGTGAGCAGGTTGATCAAAGAACCAGTCGAACCAACGGCTGCAAGCGACTGGCTTCCCGCAAAATTCCCTACCACAATTACATCCGCTGCATTAAACAAAAGCTGTAGCACACTGGATAGCATCAGAGGCAGTGTAAAAAGAAGAATCTTTCCAAACAACGGTCCCTCACACATGTCCATTGTGTATTGTTTCTCTTTTTTCTTTTGCATTTTTCGTGCCCCCATGTCCGTTTTTCTTGATTTTAACTAAAATTCTACATCATGAATCACTCTATTTCAAACTCAGAAGTAAAAAATATTGATTATCTTAAGTATGCTCTTTTTATTTCAAAAAGTCACACATTTTTTACAAATACAGTTCTATTAAGATTCTTTTCGCAACAGTCTGCTCCCGTTTGACACCTTCCCTTTTGCCAACTATAATGTTCCTTGAATAAAAAAGCAAACCCTCTTAAGGAGATTCTATGTCTAATATCATCGAAATAACCGACTTTGAAGCACCGGAACTGGATGTCTATGCCCGTCTTACGGAAAGTCAGCTGCTCCATCTTTATGAACCGGAAAAGGGACTTTTCATTGCGGAAAGTCCCAAGGTCATCGAACGTGCCCTGGATGCCGGATATGTACCGGTTTCGTTTCTGGCAGAACGAAAGCATATCGCCACACAAGCGCAGGATATCATCACCCGTTGTGAGGATATCCCCGTTTATACTGCCGATTTCGACATACTTACCCGACTGACCGGTTTTAAACTGACCCGCGGCATGCTCTGTGCCATGTGCCGCCCAACACTGCCTGATGCAGAAACGATATGTGCCGGTGCTCATCGGATCGCCGTACTGGAAAATATCATGAACCCCACCAATATCGGCGCCATTTTCCGTTCTGCCGCAGCGCTGAACATCGACGCTGTATTGCTGACTCCGGCCTGCAGTGATCCCTTGTACCGGCGTGCTGTCCGGGTCAGCATGGGTACGGTATTCCAAATACCATGGACCTTCCTTGGAAATGACTCGAACGAATGGCCTAAACAGGGAATGAAACAGCTAAAAGAACTGGGCTTTAAGACCGCTGCCATGGCATTGAACGACAATTCCATCCCAATAGACGAACCAAGGCTTATGGCAGAAGAAAAGCTGGCTATTGTTTTAGGAACCGAGGGTGACGGACTGACGGCATGCACGATTTCCAACTGTGATTACATCGTACGCATCCCGATGTCCCACGGTGTGGACTCTCTCAATGTTGCAGCTGCGAGTGCTGTGGCTTTCTGGCAGCTTTGCTCCCGGAAGCTATAAAATCAAAAAAGCAGATAATACAATTGCCTTGTTAAGCCTTGTAATATCTGCTCTTTTTTAATTATGCTCCAACATATTCTCGATAAAAATCCCATATCCTTTGGTTGGGTCGTTTACAAATACATGCGTTACTGCACCCACAATCCGTCCATTTTGAAGAATGGGTGAGCCGCTCATTCCCTGTACGATTCCTCCTGTCAATCCTAACAGCTTTTCATCCGTGATACGCAGTACGATTCCACGATTCACATCCTCCTTATCCAGATGCACCTCTTCAATTTCCACCCGGTAGTGTTCCGGTTTTCCGGTAACGGAACAGATGATTTCCGCTTCACCCTCCTCAATCTCCTGCTTGAGTCCGATTTCTACGGGAGTCTCTCCGGCCGCACGTGTCAGTTCCTCACTTCCCATACCAAAAATGCCCTGCACGGTATTACAGTCAATACTGCCAAGTTTCCGCTTCGGGCTATAATCAATAATTCCGGTCAGTTCTCCCGGCGAACCATTCTCTCCCTTTCGAATGCCTACAATTTCTGTCTCGTAAAGACTTCCACTCTCCACATCCATTAAAGTACTTGTATCAATATCATTAATTCCATGTCCGAGCGCTCCAAAGCTTCCGTCATTCTGCAAATAAGTCAGTGTCCCTACTCCCTGCGCATTTTCCCGTATCCATACGCCAATCTTATACTCCCCGTTCCGGGTAAGTTCCGGTTCCACCTTTACATCAAAGACTTCTTCTCCCCGCTTTACCGTCAGTATCATTTCCTGTCCGTTACTGTTAGATACCGCATCCATAAATTCCTGTTTTCCTGTCACTTCCTCTCCGTCTGCCTTTAAAATATAATCTCCCGAACGCAGGATTCCCTCAGACGGCTTTTCACTCTGTCCGCTCATTCCTGCAAATTCTCCCGTTCCAAGCACTAACACCCCATGCGTCTTTACATAAATACCCACCGGAAGCCCGGCCGGCACGACAGCCTCCTCCTCAATAACCTGAATATCCACATTTTTAAACGGAAGCACTCCAAACAGCTTTAACTCCATGACATACTGTGCCATATTCTCCCCTGACACAAAGGTAACCGGACCGTCTAAAAAAACCGAATTCTTAGCGGCAACAACATTCTGCGTTTCCAAAACAGCCTTGACCTCCCCCTCTTTCTTCTCTGCCGGATAAATCCGGCCGGAAGCAGGCACATGAAATTCCATACTCTGCACCGCGCTTTTATGAATCCTGATATGTTCCGGCACCCGGTTCCACCATGAGTGATATACTACTGCTGAAAGCATCAGAAAACTGCTGATTGATATTGTATACAAAAACTGCAGATAGATTTTCCGTTTCTGCGGATCCATCCAATCTTTTCCTCTTTTCATTGTAAACCTGCCCCTTTCCCATTGTATGAAATATGAAACAAAATGCAAAAAAAGAACATGCACATCATGTGAATGTCCTTTTTAGTATGTGACTTCCGGTTTACTTTTACTATAGCAATTCCTGTCAGCTTTTCTGTTTTACGCTTTCTGCCTGCCTTTTTAACTCCCTGGCATTATCCAAAACCTTCTCTGTCATTTCCACACCACCTAAAAGTCTGGAAATCTCCTCCAGCTCCTCGCTCTCATTCAATTTTCGGATATCGGTTGTGGTACTTCCCTCTGCCGCAGTCTTTTCAATCGCAAAATGAGTGTCCGCCATTGCCGCAATCTGCGGAAGGTGGGTGATACAGATAACCTGATGTTTCTTTCCGATCACTGCCAGCTTTTCTGATACCTTCCATGCAGTACGTCCGCTGATTCCAGCATCAATCTCATCAAAAATCATGGTCGGTATTGCATCTTTGTCCGCAAGCACTGTTTTTAATGCCAGCATAATTCTGGAAAGCTCACCTCCGCTGGCTACATTAGCAAGCGGCTTTAACGGCTCTCCTGGATTTGTGGAAATCATAAATTCCACATCATTTTTACCCTCTTTTGTATAATTTGAAAGCTCCGTTACCTGAATTGTAAACTGTACATCCAGAAAATTCAAATCAAGCAGTGCTGCCGTCATACGCGCCGTCAGTTCCACTGCAGCTCTTCTGCGTTCTTCCCCGGCCTGTTCGCAAAGTTGATTCAGTATCTGCTCCTCCTCCCGGATCACAGCCTCCAGTCTCTCCTTATATGCCGCATAATCCGAAAGCATCTCACACTGTTTGCAAATATTTTCTTTTTCCGCACGAATATCCTCATAGGTGGAACCATACTTATCCTTCAGGCGGTTCCATACATTTAGTCTCTCTTCCGTCTCATGAAAATCCTGTTCATCAAATTCCAGTTCGGAGAGATAATCAGACAACTCCCTGTTAAAATCATTTAACAAACCATCAATCTGTGTCAGCTGATCGGTAAGTTCTCCGGCACGTTCATCATACTGCACGATGGAAGAAAGCTCCCGCACCGCCCGTCCGATATTTTCACCTGCCCCTTCCGTCTGCTCGTATCCGGTCAAATGGTAGGCATTTCCTGCCGCCTCTGCAATTCTTCTGGCATTTGACATTCTTCGGTATGCCGTTTCCAGTTCCTCATCCTCTCCCTGTCTCAAATCCGCTTTTTCAATTTCTTCCAGTTCAAAGGTAAGTAAGGACAGCTCTCTCTGCCGTTCTCTTTCATCCGCATTACTCTCTGTAAGTTCTGCCGATGTCTTCTGCCATTTATTATAATGCTCTCTTATTTTTTCTTTTATTCCTTTTAACTTTTCGCCGGCAAATTCATCCAGAATTTCAAAATGCTTCCTTTTATTCAAAAGGGACTGATGCTCGTGCTGTCCGTGTATATCCACAAGCACCCCTGCCAACTCCTGTACCTGTTTCACACTAACCGTCTCGCCATTAAATCGGCATACACTGCGCGTGGGCATGATCCTTCTGGACAATAGCACCTCGCCATCCTCTTCTACCGGAAGCTCCATGTTTCTAAGTTTTTCCAAAGTTTCCCTGTTTTCAATATGAAATGCCAGTTCCACCAAAGCATATTCTGCTCCGTTTCGTATCAGTTCCTTATCTGCCCTGCCTCCCAGCGCAAGAGAAATAGAACCGATGATAATGGATTTTCCGGCTCCTGTTTCTCCGGTCAGAATATTCAGATTTTCTCCGAACCATACTTCCGTCTCCTGGATCAGTGCCAGGTTTTTCACATGTAAGCTCACCAGCATATTTTATCCCTCTAACATCTGCTCTAATTTGGAAATGACCACATCCGCTTCCTCCGTGGAATGTGTAGCCGCCATAATCGTATCATCTCCTGCAATACAACCTACGATCTCTTCAAATTTCATGGCATCCAGTGCAGCTGCAACTGCCATCGCCATACCTGATACGGTCTTTACCACCAAAAGATTCTGAGCCCGTTCCATAGATACCAGCCCATCCTTTAAAATACGAACGAACTTTGCACTTAAATGGCTGTCATCCTGTCGAAATACCACATATCGATTGCCGCCTTCTCCGGAAGGCACCTTGGACAGCTTCAGATCCCTAATATCTCTGGATACGGTTGCCTGCGTTACGTGAAAACCAGCCTCCCTGAGTTTTTCTGCCAGTTCCTCCTGGGTCCCGATACTGTACTTTTCCACCAACTGCACGATTACACTGTGTCTTTTCTCCTTCATGTTCCTGCCCTTTCTGTAAAACGACTCCCTATACACCTGTGCCACTCAGTTTTTTATGCAATGTCTCCAAAAAACTGCCGCTGTTTATCTTCATAATCCGGGTTTCCTTTTCTGAACGTCTGACCACAATCCGGTCTCCGGTATATAAAATAATCTGTTTACTGCCGTCAAAGTTGACCTCTACCTGCTGTCTGCATCCATCCTTTCCGGCCGCAATCTCAATCTCAATCCGATCTTCTGCCGAAAGCACAATGCTGCGGGAACCAAATGTATGCGGACAGATCGGGGTCAGAAGCAAAAGCTTTGCTCCCGGCTCCACAATCGGTCCCCCTGCCGACAAATTGTATCCGGTTGATCCTGTCGGTGTGGAAACAATAATTCCATCCGCATTATAGCTGTTCAGAAACTGTCCGTTGACAAAAATATGGTAATGTATAATCTGAAAATTACCGCTTCTGGTTACAATCACATCATTCAGTGCGTAGTCCTCATCCACGGTTTTTCCGTCCCGAACCACACTGCCCTCTACCATCATCCGGTGTTCAATTTCAAACTGCCCGTCTAACAGTTTTGGAAGAACCTCTTTGATCCCGCTCTTTTCAATCTCTGTCAAATAACCGAGACTTCCCAGATTCACTCCCAAAAGCGGAATATCTTTATCCACAATATCTCTCGCTGCCTGCAGGAGCGTTCCATCTCCTCCCAGCACAAGGATACAGTCCGTATCATCCGGAATTTCCTTTGCATCCGTATAATGTCCGGATGTTTCCTCCGTAAACTGCACCATACATGTTTTCCCATGCTCTTCCAGATAATTCTGTATAAAACATGTTGTTTTGAGCCCCGGATCTTTGGGGCGGTTTGTTATGATACAAAAATGCTCCATCTTATCATCCTCAGTGATGCCCTGCCGTATTTGCCAGTGTTTCATGCGCCTGCTGCACTGTTGCATGGATCAGTTCTGCCAGTTCTTCTTCCGAAATATGCCTGTTTTCTTCCGGCTCTGCTTTCTGCAGATACAGAAGATACTCGATATTTCCCTCCGGTCCCTTAATCGGAGAAAAGGAAAGTGCCAGAATATCAAAACCGCTCTCATAGGCAAAGCCTGTCACTCGCTCAATCACTTCTCTATGTATCTGCGGTTCTCTGACGACACCATTCTTGCCGACCTTTTCCCTTCCGGCTTCAAACTGCGGTTTAATCAGGCAGACCATCTGTCCATCCGCCTTCAACAGATTATGTGCGGGTGGCAGAATTTTATCCAGCGAAATAAAAGACACATCCACCGAAACAAAATCCAGTTCATCCGAAATATCTTCCCGCACCATATAACGGAAATTCGTCTTTTCCATACATACTACGCGTTCGTCATTTCTAAGCTTCCAGTCTAACTGTCCACTGCCCACATCCACGGAATAGACCTTGACCGCTCCGTTCTGGAGCATACAATCCGTAAATCCTCCCGTAGATGCCCCGATATCCATACAGATTTTTCCTTCCAGGGAAAGTGCAAACTCCGTAACCGCCTTTTCTAACTTGAGCCCGCCTCTGCTGACATACCGAAGCGTATGTCCCTTCACCTCAAGCGATTTGATTTTCTCCTCTGCAAACATTGTTCCGGCTTTATCCTCACGCTGTCCGTTGACAAACACATTTCCTGCCATAATGATTGCCTTGGCTTTTTCTCTGGATTGCGCATAACCGTTTTTTACAAGAAGTACATCCAGTCTCTCTTTCATAAAATACTGAACCTTTCCTTTTTATGCCTTATCCGGCCTGGAGCTCTCCCTACAGTGCCGCATATTCTGTAATAATACGTTTTACAATGGAATCCTCATCGATGCCGACCTCTTTTCTGAGCAGATCCACATTTCCATGCTCTACATACTCATCCGGTATGCAGACCGTAAGCAGACTGCTCTCCGCACCGATGCGGTCCATAAATGCCCTTACCTTTTCACCATAACCACCGCTTGCTACATTTTCTTCCAGCGTCACTAGCAGCTTGTGCTCCTTTAATACCTCACAAATGATCTCCTCGTCAATCGGCTTTACAAACCGGGCATTGACCAGACTGCAGGAATACCCCTTTTCCTTTAACTGTTCTCTGACCCCTGCTGCCGTCCTGACCATACTGCCTACCGCTAACAGGACAATATCTTCTTCCTCATAGATATATTCGGATCTGCCGTATTCCATCGGTGCCCGGTATTCTCTGAGTCCGCTGTACGCCTCACCGCGCGGATAACGGATTGCCGTCGGCACACCTAACTCAAGCGCAAATTTTAACATATCGGAAAGCTCCCACTTATTTTTAGGAGCCATAATGTGCATATTCGGAATGGAAGACAGATAGGATAAATCAAAAATACCCTGATGTGTCTCCCCGTCACTTCCCACCAATCCTGCCCGGTCAATCGCAAAGACTACCGGAAGATTCTGGATACATACGTCGTGAACGATCTGGTCATATGCTCTTTGCAGAAAGGACGAATAAATCGCTACAATCGGCTTAAGTCCCCCCGCTGCCAGACCGGCAGCAAAGGTCACCGCATGCTCCTCTGCGATTCCCACATCAAAAAAGCGTTCCGGATACATATTACGGAACCGCTTTAATCCGGTTCCATCCGGCATTGCTGCCGTAATCGCTACAATCTTTTCATCCCGCGCGCCCAGCTTACACATAACGGTTGAAAAAATATCCGTATAATTGGGCACCGTGCGCGGCTTGGAGGGCAGACCTGTCTCAATTTCAAACGGCTCGGCTCCATGAAAACGTGCCGGATGCCGCTCCGCCGGCTCATATCCTTTTCCCTTCTGGGTCAGCACATGCACCAGCACTGCATTTTTGCAGCGCTTCGCTTCTTTAAATACCCGCATCATCCCTTCAATGTCATGTCCGTCCACCGGTCCCAGATAAGTAATCCCCATATCCTCAAAAAACATTCCCGGAATGACCAGATGCTTAAAGCTGCTCTTGGCACGCCGGATTCCCTGAATCATTGCCTTTCCGTACTTTGGCATCTCCTGCAGACGGTTATAGATCCCTTCCTTTAAATCCAGATAATTGTCTGCCGTACGGATATTATTCAGATATTTGGACACACCCCCCACATTCTCGGAAATGGACATATTATTGTCATTTAATACAATAATAAAATTCGTCTCCAGTCTGGAGGCATTATTTAACGCCTCATATGCCATTCCACCGGTCAGCGCACCATCCCCGATGACAGAAACAATGGTCGATTTCTCCCCCAGAATATCTCTTGCCTTTACCAGACCAAGCCCTGCCGAAATAGAAGTAGAGCTGTGTCCGGTATCAAAGCTGTCGCATGGACTTTCTTTCCGTTTTGGGAAACCACTCATACCGCCGTATTTACGCAGGGTCTCAAATCCATCCCTTCTTCCGGTCAAAAGCTTATGCGTGTAAGACTGATGCCCCACATCCCATATAATCTTATCTTCCGGCATATTCAGACTCAGATGCAGTGCCATGGTCAGCTCTACCGCCCCAAGATTAGAGCCCAGATGTCCGCCGGTTACGCTGATCTTCTGAATCAGAAATTCCCGTATTTCCTCCGCCAGCCTGTCATAATCCTTCGGCGCAATTTTTTTGATGTCATTCGCCTGTTCTATCATTTCAAGAAGCATATTCCAGTACCTCTATTTTTCTCTGGTGATCAACTGCTCTACCAGTTTTTCCAAAAACTCGTTTTTTTGTTCAAAAGATGCAAGCAGACCTACTGCCTCTTCAGAAAGTTTCTTCTGATCCTCTACTGCCTGCTCAAGACCCTTTAAGGTCACATAAGTAGCTTTATTGTTCTTTTCGTCGCTTCCGGTCTGTTTTCCAAGCACTTCCAACGAACTTGTCACATCCAGAATATCATCCTGAATCTGGAACGCAATACCGATCAGATAGCCGATCCGCTCCATTTTCTGAATGACTTCCTCTTTAGCCCCTGCCAGTACCGCACCGATCATGAGCGCATTCTGAATAAGCGCTGCTGTCTTGTATTCATGGATAAATAAAAGCAGCTCCTCTGTCACCTCACTGTCTGCTTCCTCCGCCTCAATATCGGCAGTCTGACCACCTAACATACCGTCAATCCCTGCTTTTTTTGCCAGAATCCCAATGGCTCTTCCGACTCTGTCGGGGTGCTCCGATAATGCAAATGCCTTTGCAGCCGTCTCAAAGGCATAAGTCAGAAGTCCGTCTCCGGCTAACACTGCCATGACCTCCCCATATTGTGCCCATGTGGATTTCCTGCCCCTGCGGTATTCATCGTTGTCCATACAGGGCAGATCATCATGTACCAGAGAATAGGTATGTATCATTTCGATTGCCGCCATAAACGGCTCTGCCTCTTTTCCCGTTCCGCCAAACATCCGGTAAGCCTCTTGTAAAAACATGGGGCGCAGCCTTTTCCCTCCGGCTAACATGCTGTAATTCATCGCTTCAATCACATGTTTCTGATACCCTTTTTCCTCAGGCAGATATGCCTGAATGATCTGTTCCACCTGCGCGGTCCTTGCCGCAATCTCATCCTTCCAATTCACCAAGTCCACCATCCTCGTTTATTTTCAGTACCTGCTTTTCCACTTTGTCGATCGTATCATTGCACTGCTTTAACAGCTTCATACCCTGCTCATAATACTGAAAGGACTCCTCTAATGTGGTGTCCTCCGCCTCCAGTGCCTTTAACAATTCCTCTATCTTTGCAAAATTCTCTTCCAGATTTTCCTTTTTCTTTCCTGCCATTTTATTTTGCTGTTCCTGCTCCTTTCAAAGTCTGGAGCCTTTGTGCCAAAACCTTTGCTCCACGCACAAATCTCCGGCTGAAAATCATGGATTTTCAGCCTCTTTTCCTGTTACCTGCGTAAAAATCCGTCCGTTTTTTACCTGTATGCACAAAGCATCCCCCGTCTCCACCTGACCGACATCCGTAACAGTCTTACCCGAAACATCCGCCACATAGGAAAATCCCTGACTTAGCTTATCCAAAGGAGAGAGTCCCTTCAGACGTTCCGCATAGAGCGCCACCTTATGTCTGTCGAACAACAGCCTTTTCTGCATCGTCTCCTGCATTGTTTCCATAAGCCGGATGGCGGTCATGCGTTTTTCCCTAATCTGGCTCTCCGGACTTAAAAGCTTAAAACGCATCCCATACCATTCGGTCCGCATACGTTCTGCCCCAAGCTTATTCTCCATGGCTCCGTTCAGCCGGATGACATAGTCCTGCAGTTCACTGAATAACCGGGTGATTTCCGCTACTGCCAGTTCGGCTGCCGCCGAAGGAGTCGGAGCACGCAAATCCGCCACATAATCAATGATCGTCGTATCCGTCTCATGTCCGACCGCCGAAATCACAGGAACCGTACAGTCAAAGACTGCCTGCGCCACAATCTCTTCATTGAACGCCCACAAATCCTCAATAGACCCTCCGCCTCTTCCGACGATCATAACATCCACGCCCATCTGCTCCAACGCCCGGATACCATTGACAATACTCGGTGCCGCGCCCTCGCCCTGTACCAGTGCCGGATACAGAATAATCTGCACATAAGGATTTCTCCGTTTTACGATCTGGATAATATCGCGTACCGCCGCGCCGGTCGGCGCTGTCACCACGCCCAGCGTATGAATATACCGCGGGATGGGCTGTTTATACTGTTCTGCAAACATGCCCCGCTCAGCGAGTTCTCTTTTTAACTGTTCATACCTCTCATAAAGTGCTCCCGCGCCGGACAATTCAATTTCTCTGGCATACAGCTGATATTTTCCGTCCCTCTCGTAAACATCCACCGTACCGGATACCAACACCTGCTGTCCTTCCTCCATTCGGAATTTCAGCCCCTTACGAAAGCCTGCAAACATCACGCAGGAAAGCGTTCCCTTTGCATCCTTTAAGGTAAAATAGATATGCCCGGATGTGTGGTACTTACAGTTACTGACCTCACCCTTCACACAGAGATTGCGCAGCAGATAATCCTGCGTAAACATGTTTTTAATATACGAATTGATCTGTGCTACCGTATATACACTTTTATTTGCCATATCTTCTCTAATTGTTTTCTTCTCTTTTTTATGCTTCTGCAAACTTGGCAAGTACCGCATTAATGAACTTCGCAGAATTATCCTGTCCGAATTTCTTTGCAAGCTCTACTGCCTCATTGATCGCAACCGAAGTCGGAATATCCTCATCAAATTTGATTTCAAATACCGCCAGTCTCAGAATCGTAATATCTACCTTTCCCATTCTGGATACGGTCCAGCCTTCTGCCTTCTCACCGATCATCGCATCGATGTCACCTAATTTCTCTACGATCTTTTCATATTTTGCAGTGATTTCCTCGGTATCCTGCACATCAGCTTCTACCTCTTCATCCTCAAAAAACAACTGCACCTGTTCCGGCATCTCTTCCTTTTTGTTAAATTCTACACGGAACAGCAGTTTAAAAATCTGTTCTCTCAGTTCTCTTCTCGTCATTGTGCAATCCTGTTCCTTTCACCCTGTCCTCTTGCGCAAAAAGGGGTTCCAAAATCATCCGATTCGGAACACCCTGATAGCTCTTTTCCCTATTAGCTGTTTTTCTGCATGTTCACTCCCGCAATTCGGATATTCACATCCGATACTTCCAGTCCTGTCATATTCTCAATGGCTGCTTTTACCTTTTCCTGCACCTTCTGACAGGTAGCTGGAATATTATAACCGTATTCCATGGTAAGTGCCAGATCCACTTTCACGGTCCGGCCTATCACATCCACCTTCACGCCCTTGGTCAGATTTTTCATACCGACCCTGCTCATCAGCTCATTTGTAATATTTCCTGCCATGGCTGCTACGCCTTCTATCTCAGTCGCTGCAATTCCTGCGATCATCGCCACGACATCATCTGCAATTTTCACGCTTCCGATCTTATCATCCTCGGTCAGTGCATAGGTATTTCTTTCCATTTCCTTATCCATATCTGAACCTCCATTTTTCCGGTGCGGTAAAACGCCTCAGCTCCCGGATCATTAATTAAAGCTATTATATCATATTCTTCCTTTTCTTTACAACCAAAAGCTGATACTGAGCTGTTCGTTACTGTTCGTATATGCTACCTTGCCTTCCGGGCTGTCCAGATACTCAAATACTTCCTGTGCATCCAAAAGCATCCGTTTTACTTCCTCATATGCCGTACAGTCACTGCATTTTAAGGTAACGATCTCATCTCCTCTGGCATACGCCTTTTCAAACAGCCTTTTGATCTGTTCTCTGTCATAGCCGGTAAAGTAGGCATCCTCCATCCGGTAATAATTTGCTCTGGTAGCCGTACACTGAGGCAGTGCTACGACATTGTCAATCGTGTGTGTCTTTGTAAGCTGCTCTTGTGTTACACACAGATAGTCATAATTGATGCTTGGAATCCGAATGCCCTCCGTCTCCTGCACTTCTCCACTCATCTCATAAGAAGCATCGCCCCAGGTCGGATCCACATAATAATAGTCCCCGTCGATACGTACCAGATTCCAGGCATGTCCTTCGCCCTTCTCCACTACTCCACTGACTAACGTCGCCTGTATTCCCGCCTGTTCCAATAAATACTGCATTGCCTTGGCATATCCCTGGCAAACGGATTCCCCATATAGAAATACCGAGCATATATTCTGGTCTTCTTTGGCATGAAGCTTATAATCCGTATGCAGAATAATATATTCGTATATATATTTTACCTTCTCATACTCGGACGCCTCTTTTGGTATCCCCGAAAGTACTACATCCGTATATTCCTTTATTTTTTCCTCACATTTTGCCTTCTTTGCCGGACTCATGGTATAACGCCCCGAAAAGGTGACCCGTATGAGCCTTCCGTCTGCATTTCCTTCCGTGTATCTGGTATAAGTATACCCATCTGCATAAAAAAATTCCGGATGGTCATTCATGACACACTGAAAAACCTTTCCGATTACAGAAAGGTCATCTTCGCACTCCTTTGGTATACGAATTTCAATATCCTCTGCCATATGCGAAAGGATCTGTACAATATCCACGTACAAAAGCTGTTCTTCGGACGACAGACAGCCAAAGGAATAGTGCCCCGACTGGGCAATTAAAAGCCCCGGATCCATCGCGCTGCTCAATCCGACCTCTTCTCTTGTCCTGTAATAATCCGTTTTCTCTGCTTCGCCCGTCTCGATAATGACCTCTTCCTGTTTCACAGAACGGTCATTCCATATCGTTTCCAAGGCATCCGATTCTTTTTTTTCTGTCAGTACATCCTGTTTCGAAATCTGTATCGAAGTTTCCTTCAGTTTTAGTACATTCTCTTCCAACTGACCAAAAACCTCTGAAAACCAATCTCCAGACTCACTTAATACTTTGGTGGAATCATCCCTTCCTGTGTCCATCGGCACTTCAATGCCGCATCCGGTAAGCAGGCAAAGCACAGGAATCAGACATACCCATCGCTTCACTTATTTCTATTCCTTTCCAAACTCAGACAATACCAGTCCTTCATTTCGATCCAGCGTCATGCCGACACTCCATGCGTTGATAAAAAGCAGGAGTGGATTGCCCTTTAAATCCTTGATTTTCTTCATATCAGAGGTTCCTACCAGCTTGTCCAGATCAATCTCCTTGTTTTCAATCCAGCGGATATGTTCATACGGCAGGTTTTCCAGACGAATTTCCACATTATATTCATTTTCCAAACGATATTTTAATACATCAAACTGGAGCACACCGACTACGCCGACAATGATTTCCTCCATACCGGTATTGAATTCCTGAAATATCTGAATTGCACCCTCCTGTGCAATCTGGGTAATTCCCTTCACGAACTGCTTACGCTTCATCGTATCCACCTGACGCACTCTCGCAAAATGCTCCGGTGCAAAGGTCGGTATTCCTTCATAGGCAAACTGTTCATTCGGCATGCAGATCGTATCTCCGATGGAAAAAATACCCGGATCAAATACTCCGATGATATCCCCTGCATATGCCTCCGACAGAATCTTTCTTTCATCTGCCATGATCTGCTGCGGTTGTGAAAGACGCATAACCCTGCCACCCTGTATATGCTTTACCTCCATACCAGCATCAAATCTCCCGGAACAAATCCTCATAAAGGCGATACGATCACGGTGCGCCTTATTCATATTTGCCTGAATCTTAAAAACAAAAGCAGAGAATTCTTTCTCCGTCGGCTGTACCAGTCCAATATCGGCTCTTCTCGGCAGCGGAGTTGTTGTCATCTTCAAGAAATGCTGCAAAAAGATTTCCACTCCGAAATTCGTTAACGCCGAACCAAAGCAAACCGGTGTCAGTTCTCCCTTCTGAACCTCCGCCAGATCAAATTCCGCACTGGCGCCGTCTAGAAGTTCCACTTCCTCCATCAGCTTATCATAGGCATCCTGCCCGATAAAGGAAAGCAGCCTTTCTGTCTCATCCAGAGAAATTTCCGTCGCTTCCCCTTCCTTGGTTCCCTTCTCCGTATCGGAATAGAGAATGACGCATTTCCTTTCTCTGTCATAAACACCCTTAAAGCCCTTGCCGGAGCCAATGGGCCAGTTTAGCGGGCAGGTGGCGATGCCAAGTTCCTTCTCAATCTCATCCAGCAGATCGAAGGTATCGTTGGCATCCCTGTCCATTTTATTAATAAAAGTAAAGATCGGAATCTTGCGCATCACACAGACCTTAAACAGCTTTCTCGTCTGCGCCTCAACACCTTTGGAACCGTCAATGACCATGACCGCCGAATCCGCTGCCATCAAAGTCCGATAGGTATCTTCCGAGAAATCCTGATGTCCCGGCGTATCCAGAATATTGATACAGAAACCGTCGTATTCAAACTGTAGGACAGAGGAAGTCACGGAAATACCTCTCTCCTTTTCAATTTCCATCCAGTCGGATACCGCATGTCTGGCAGTCGCTTTTCCTTTTACACTTCCTGCCAGATTGATGGCACCGCCATATAACAGGAATTTCTCCGTCAACGTTGTTTTACCGGCATCCGGATGGGAAATGATTGCAAATGTCCTTCTTCGATTAATTTCCTTTGTATAATTACTCAACTTACTGTTCCTCCCAAAGCATAGATGTTCCCGCAAATGCAGGCTTTATTCCAAAATAGTCAAGCACGGTCGCACCGATATCCGCAAAGGTTTCCCTTGTTCCGAGATTTTTCGGTTTCATTCCTCTTCCACACATGATAAACGGCGTATACTCTCTGGAATGATCCGTTGACTGCACATATCCCGGATCGCATCCATGATCTGCCGTAATCATAAGGATATCTTCTTCCCGCAGCTTGGAAAGCATCATAGTCAGCTGTTCATCAAAAAATGTAAGCGCCTTTGCATAACCATCCACATCATTCCGGTGTCCGTAAAGCATATCATAATCTACCAGATTGATAAAACACAGTCCTTCAAAATCTTTGTCCAGATATTCTAAAGTACGTTCGATACCTTCCTCATTTCCCTTGGTATAGACAAACTCCGTAATACCCTTTCCGGCAAAAATATCTTTAATCTTACCGATTGCAGCCACCGTATAGCCGTTTTCGGAAAGCTGGTCAAGCATCGTCACACCGGGCGGAGTCAGGGAATAGTCATGCCTCCTGGGTGTTCTTGTATAATTCCCGTTCTTCCCGATAAATGGTCTTGCAATGACACGTCCTACACCGTGTTCTCCCTGCAACAGTTCTCTGGCAATTTCACAGTAACGGTACAACTCCTCTACCGGAACCACTTCCTCATGGGCCGCAATCTGAAATACACTGTCCGCTGAAGTATAAACGATCAGTTTCCCTGTCCTTACATGCTCATCACCATAGTCCCGTATGACCTCGGTACCGGAATAAGGTTTGTTACAAAGTATTTCTCTCCCCGTTCTCTTTGTAAACTCTAAAAGCACCTCCTGCGGGAACCCCTCCGGATAAGTCGGCAATGGCTTACCCGAATAGATTCCTGCAATTTCCCAATGTCCGATTGTCGTGTCCTTTCCCTTGGATGCTTCCTTCATCCGTGCCACGACACCGATAGGATCACTTTCCTTTTCACCAACGTCCACTCCGTCAATATTAAACAGTCCAAGCTTTCCCATATGCGGCATGGAAAAATACGGACTCCCTGTCACAGAAGCAAGTGTATTGGTCCCTTTATCTCCATATTCCCCGGCATCCGGCAGTTCCCCGATACCGAAGCTGTCCAGTACGATCAAAAAAACTCTTTTCATATTCGATCCATTTGATACCTTTCGTATTTTTCGCAATTTTTTACACATGATACCTCTGGCGGATGCCATTCGGCAGATATAATGTCTGCCGACATTATATCACGATTCGCACCTTCAGTGCTGACCGTTGCTCCGCAACTATCGTGATCGCCATTCGCCGCTCGCGATGAACATGCTGCGCCTGCTCCCGCTCGCTAACGCTCATTATATCATAACCATTCGAATGTATCAATTTGCAATCATTGGACTGATTACGATATTTTCCGCCGTAATTCCTGTTTTTCTTTTAATTACATCCTCAATTTGTGCTCGTTCGGCATCGCTTAACTGTGCCTGGTCTACTACCACATCCACCATATCACCGCTGATGCTGACTACTACATCCTGAAAGCCTTTTGCCTCTAACAAAATTTCTGCCGCCGTCTCTTTTTCCGCCACATCCGTTAACGTGATCATACTATCCACTGCGGCCTGTTTCTGCGCTTCACTTAAAGCATTGTTATTAATAATATCCAGAAGCGTCTCCTTATTCTTTGCTCTGGTCTGCTCTTTTAACAGCTTTGCACCGGATAAAGTACTGACATTCGAGGTGGAAGTAAATACGGCTTCACCCGGCACCTCATCGATCGTATCGCCATCTGCCGATGCTGCATCAACGGATGCCGTATCCGAAACCGCTGTATCCATCGTTCCCGCCTCCGCCATCGCTTCATCCATTTCCCCGGTTTCTGCCACTGCAATATCTTCATCCAGGCTTTCAATATCCACAATACCTGCCTGTTCCATATCCTCATCCGATATTTCCAGCGCTCCGTTCAAACCATATTCTGCCTCCAATGCAGAAATAGCATCTGCTGCATCTGCCTCCTCCGGATATCCCTCTTTCACAGACTGACTGCTCACTGCCTGACTGTTTTCATCCCCCATCGCGAATTCTTCCTCACCCAGCTTGCTCTCTGCAAAGTTCAAATACCCTGCCACCGCAATCATAATAGCAAGCGCTGTAATCATAATCTGGTTCTTTTTCAAAATCGCTTTCACTTGCCTCTCTCCTTATTTTTCTAATGATGTCATTCTGACTACTTTAATTTTATGAGGTTCCACACCAAATAATGCCTCAATCGCTTCTGTTATATTCTTTACAGTCTCCGGATTTCCACCACCCTGCGCCACTACTACGATACCGGTAATTTCCGGCTGTTTTTCATTTATAATATAAGGAAGCTGTCTTCCCTCACCATCTGTCACATAAATAGTCGTTTCACTGCTTTCATATTCATTAATGCTGCGGCTTCCTCCCTCACTATCATTTTCCGTCGTAATATTCCGGCTGTTTGGTATATCCTTCCCCACAATCTTCATTCCACTGTCCTCGACCGTGATCATCACTTTCACAGCTCCCACTCCATCCATATAGGATAGCGTCCGTGCCAGTCTCTTTTCCAAAAGTTCCGTATAGCTTTGAATACCACTTTCTGCCCCGTAAGAATTTGCAGGTTGAAATGCTCCCCTCTCCTCTCCGGCTGCGCCTTTCTCTGTCTGGATCAAACAGTCCTGCCTCCTGTCCTCTTCCACCTCTGCTCCTGTCTGCTGTTTTTCTTTCTCCTGTTCACCCGTTTCTCTTCCCCACATTCCTGCTTTCCCGTCCCCCTGTTCCACTGGAAGAAGAATGACTAACAGCAAAATCCCTGCCAACACAATAATCAGTATCTTTTCCTTCCACTCTTTAATTTTTTCTGCTGACAGCATCTTTTTCCATTCCATCAATCAAAACCTCCAAATCTGTTTCCATCACCCCCAGCTCTTTCGCATAAATTTGACACAATTTTGCTTCTTCCTCTATTTGAGCCGCTGTTTTAGTACTTTTGTCTGGATTTCCGCTACATTTAATTTTATCCACTCTTGTTGTGGAAATCCCCACATTTCTTGGCATTACAATGATTTTCAGTTTTCCTTCCTGTGTTCCACTTTTTTCATCAGTCGACGATATTCCTTGTATTTCCAGGCTCTTTATGGAATATCCTGTTTCTTCTTCCAAATTGTTTATTCTTGTTTTGATTTCATTTGATATTGTGGATAAATATGTATTTTCATCCATTACACCATACACAGGTGTGTTCTCCATTAATTGTTCCATTTGTACCTCATATTCGTTCAATTCCTCTTTAAAACGATATACAAAATCACTTTTTACTAATTCCAGCACCGGAAATACAAGTAAAGTCATTGTCATCAAGCTTACCAGAAGTTTCAGATATTTTTCATATTCCTCTTTTGGGCTGAAATGAATCACCGCCTGAGCCAGAATCACAAAAAGACTTGCTCTTTTCATAATTTCAAATAATTCCTGTTCCATATCAGAATCCTCTGTTTGTGCTGTATGAAATAATAGCAATTGTTATCACAAAAAGTGTAATGACCGTCACTGCTGTCTGAAATAAAAGACCGCAGCTTTCTCCCATCCGGTCAGTACACGAGGTCATACGCTTGTCCGCAGTCAATCCCATGACTGCTGCCGCTCCTTTTAGCAGCACGGTCATGACAAGAAGCTTTATCAGCGGAATCAGACAAAGTACAACCAGTAAAATCAACATAAATGTTCCAATGCTGTTTTTCACTAAGACTGCAGAACCAATCAGCATCTCTGTGACACCCCCCCGCCAGATTTCCAAGACCCGGAATTACATTGACTGCCTTCTGCACTGCTGCACCTCTAAGCGAGTCTATAACAGGTGTTATCATTGATTGTATCAGACTGATTCCCATCACAGCAGTCATGACAGCTTTTAACAGAAACTGAATCCCCTTTTTCAACGCTTCCATCATCAGGACCAACCGTTCCTCCATCCAAAGACCGTTTATCATATTCAGAAAAACATAAACATAAACTGCCGGAATAACAAAAACCGATATGGCTGCCTGAATCAAATAAATCAAAACCAATAACATCTGATATGTAATTCCTGCAGTCACTCCGCCTGAGGCTGCACCAAGCACCAAAAAGTAAGTCGGAAGAAATAGTTTCATAAAAAGTACAATCTGCTCAATTAATCTGCTCATTGTAGCTGCTGACTGTTCAAAGATCTGCAGGAGCAGAATCACGATCAGAAGATAGGCAAAATAAAAGCTGATATCTGCAATCTGACGGCTTTTAAAGATTTCTGCCAGATTGGAGAGCAGCGCAGATAATATCCCTATCAGCAGGAGACTGATAAAAATGCTCTTAAAGCTGCTAATTTCCATAAAGAACTGATCTGCCACTCCCTCCTTTAAAAGGAGAAAGCATTCCTGTAGATTTCCGGTAAACAGCGCTTTCAAAATGTCCTCAAAGGACAGATTCCACTGCGGAAACAATTCCTCCAACCCACGCTGCCAATCCTGCAGTCCATATTCCTGCAGCATCCATTCTATGGACTCTGTCCCCATCTCTTTCTCTCCTTCCTCATCTGACCATAAAACAGTTATTTGGAATACACCTCACCAGGTTCCAAAAGTCCGTATTGCTTCAATGACCGCCAGCAACACAGGCATACCGCAAAAGAGTACTGCCAGCTTTCCAAAAATTTCAATTTGTCCTGCAATTCCCCCATATCCGGCATCTTTGCAGATTCCGGAACAGAATTCACACAGATAAGTAATCCCGATAACCTTGAATAAAATGCTGAAATATTTCTGTTCCTCTCCAAAAAGCTGTTGGAACTGCCCTACCTCCCCGGACAGAACATAAAATATCCTACAGGCATACCCAAAAATGAGCAGACCTGCCGCAAATGCGATATAGGCGCTATATTCCGGCTTGATCTGTTTGAACTGAAGTGCCGCTAACACACCCACCAGAGCAATCGCACTGATTTTCAATACCTCCATGTGACCTTTCTCCTATTCTTCCCATTCCTACAAATCAAACAGCTTCTGGATCGTCACAAACAGGTCATAGATGTACGGTATAATCCAGGAGAGAACCAGAATCAGTCCTGCCAGACTGATCAAAAAGGCATGCTCCTCCCTGCCACTGTGTTTCAAAATCTGGCTTAAGATCGTCACCAAAATACCAACCGCTGCAATTTTAAAGATTAGACTTACTCCCATGTACTCACCTATGTATTCCTTATATTAATATCATGGTCAACACCATTCCCCCTGCCGCAGACAGACAGAATACCACTCTGCTTTTATCTGCATACGCTGCCTCTGTTACCCCGGTTCTCTTTTTCATTTCCGTTAAAAGTCTCTCCACGCTTGTCTGCTGCAGTTTTGTATCCATATATCCGCTGCAGTTCCCAAAGCACGACAGTATCTCCCGCTCCTCATCCTTCAAAAGCAGCTTTGATGAAATTGCCAACAGTTCCTTTTTCCAGATATCTCCAAATGGCTGTCCTTCATTTTCCATACTGATTTCATATACCCTTTTCAAAAATCCTGCATAGGGCTCTTCCACCCGGTTGGCACTTTCTCCACAGGCTGCTCCGAGTGATGCCTTACCATAGGTAATCTCACTTTCCAGATATTCCATCAGTTTTTCCGCTTCTTTTAATTGTTTGATATGCAAAAGCATTCTTGCTTTTTCCAGCAATCCATATGCTATACATCCTCCCACAATAAACGCGGCTCCTAATAATTTAAACATGATTTAAGTTCCTCGTCATATATGTCCTTTATCCTGCATTGACCGTTTTCCTTATGCAATACGACAAAACGTTTGAACAGACGTTTTTTTAAAATATCCTGTAAAAAAAGTCTCCTTTTGATATCCTCAATTCCTTCTCCATGCACCGTTACCATCAGTCCGATTCCGGAAAGAGCAGCCTGTTTTACTGCTTCCATATCCTCTCTTTCTCCCAATTCATCAATCGCAATAATCTTCGGTGACATGGAACGGATCAACAAAAGCATTCCGATGGATTTCGGGCAGGCATCCAGAACGTCGGTACGAATCCCCAGATTATTTTGTGCCCTGCCAAGATATGCCCCTGCCAGTTCCGAACGCTCGTCCACCACCCCTACTGTCCGTCCTTCCCCATAACGGTTTCCATCGGATACCTGTCGAATCAAATCCCGAAGGACCGTTGTCTTTCCGCACCCCGGAGGAGAAATCAGCATCACATTCCGAAAATTTCCCCTTTCGTATAGAAATGGCAGGAGACTGTCGGCTGCACCAAACACCTCTCTGGAAATACGTATATTCATATAGCTGATGTGTTTGATCGTTCTGATTTTTTCCTTTCCCTCCAAAACAACCTGACCTGCCAGACCGATACGGTGTCCTCCCGGAACCGTCAAATATCCCTGTCTGATTTCATCCTCATAAGCATAGAGAGAATACTGGCAGACATGATTCAATACTGCCTCCAGTTCTTTCTCACCCATCCGAAAGGCTCCTTCTGCCTGTTCAGTTAATCTTCCGTCCTTTCGAATAAACCATTCCCTTCTGCCATCCGACAACAGAACCGGTTTTTCATTTCGAAGTCTGATTTCCTGCAGGCTCTCTACTTTTTGCAGAGCCTCCTGCCACATCTCACGCAGATAATCCGGAAATAATCCCAATATTTCATCCTTCTTTGCCATACCAGATACCTCCTCTACTATATCTATGATCCCGACCTTCTCTTATCACAATATATGAGAAGTTGTCCTCATTATGACTGTTTTTTTGTATGGAAATAAATACAATTTTTTTAATATAGGCATAGACATCTATAGAAATTAATGTTATTATATATACAAGAAAACAGTAATCATTATCATTATTAATTATTAGGAGGTATACATTATGACAAATACAAATCAATCACAGGTTAACAACTTAGTCGCATTATTGGACGGATATGCTTCCAAGGGCGGACATCATTTGAATGTAAACGTTCTGAACAGAGACATGCTGCTGGATGCACAGAAACATCCTGAGAACTATCCTCAGCTTACAATCCGTGTATCCGGATATGCAGTAAACTTCATTAAACTGACACCGGAACAGCAAGCAGATGTAATCAGCCGTACTTTCCATGAAGCAATCTAAGTCCTACTTTTTCTTACCGGATGGATCACCTATGAGACGCCCCATGAAAAAAAGCACGGGAAAGATCTATTTCTTTCCCGCGCTTTTTTTATTTTCACGACTGTACAAACTGACTGTTATATAGCTTTGAATAAAAACCGTCCGCCTGAAGCAGCGTTTCATGTTTTCCCTGCTCGATAATCTTGCCGTCCTTCATAACCAATATGACATCCGCTTCCCGAATCGTCGAAAGTCTATGTGCTACAATAAAGCTTGTCTTTCCCTGCATCATTTTGGCAAATGCTTCCTGAATCTTCATTTCTGTTCTGGTATCAATAGAGGAAGTGGCTTCATCCAATATTAACATTGGCGGCAGGCATAACATAACGCGTGTTATACACAATAACTGCTTCTGTCCCTGCGACAAATTTCCGCCATCCTCTCCTATATAGGTATCATATCCCTCCGGCAGTCTCTTGATAAAGCTGTGTGCATGGGTTGCCATGGCTGCCTTTCTGATTTCCTCGTCTGTCGCATCCGGTCTTCCCATCACAATATTATCCCGAACCGTTCCAGCCTTCAGCCATGTTTCCTGCAGCACCATTCCATAATTTTCCCGAAGGCTCTTTCTTGTCACATGACGGATATCTTCCTCTTCCACACAGATGCTTCCACTGTCTACATCATAAAAACGCATCAGTAAATTAATAACCGTTGTTTTTCCGCATCCTGTCGGACCAACAATTGCTACCCTCTGTCCCGGTTTCACATCCAGAGACAAATTTTCAATCAGCTTCCGTTCCGGTGTATAAGAAAATGCCACATCCTTTAACGTCACATGACCTTTGACTTTATTGAGGCTCACTGCATCCTCCGGTTCCGGAAGCTGTGGCTCTTCTTCAATCAGCTCAAAGATTCTGGACGCACAGGCAAGCGCATTCTGAAGTTCCGTGACTACTCCCGAAATTTCATTGAACGGTTTTGTATACTGGTTTGCATAACTCAAAAAGCAGGAAAGCTGTCCTACACTGATGCCGCCCTGCATGGCCTTAACCGCCCCGACAATCCCGACTCCGGTATAGACCAATCCATTTACAAAACGGGTCGATGGATTTGTAATGGAGGAAAAAAAGATTGCCTGAAGAGAACATTTCTCCAGTCTGCCATTGATCTCATCAAATCTTGCTAACACCCTTTCCTCCTGCGAAAATGCCTGTACAACCTTCTGGTTTCCAATCATTTCATCAATCAGTGCCGTCTGCTCCGCTCTGGTCTCTGACTGGAGTTTAAACATTGTAAAGGTCTTTTTTGCAATAAAGGCAGCTACAAACAAAGACAACGGCGTTACTAATACAACCACTGCGGTAATACCCACATCAATGGAAAGCATAAATAAAAGTGTACCAAGAATTGTAATGACTCCACTAAAAAACTGCGTAAAGCCCATTAAAAGTCCTTCTGAAAACCGATCCACATCCGCAATGACACGACTTACCACTTCTCCTGTCTGGTGGGAATCTACATATTTAAGCGGCAGTATCTCAAGTTTTCCGAATGCTTCTTTTCGTATATCGCGCACCACATAATAAGTAATCTTATTATTACAAACATTCATAATCCATTGGGACAGTGCAGTAACACCAATGATCACTGCCATCTTTTTAATCAACACTAGGAGAACTGTAAAATCCACCTCTCCTTTTCTGATGATCTGGTCTATAGCAGAGCCTGTCAGCACCGGAATATATAGAGTAGATGCTACAGTCACAACAGCAAGGAAAAGGGAGATTGCCAGATATCCCCAGTATCTTCTGATATAATGAAGCACTTTTTTCATTGTTTCCTTCTGCCTGTTCCTTCTATCCATGGCAAGCCACCTCCTTGGGAAACTGGGAATAGTAAATTTCCTGATAAACACTGCATTCCTTTAATAATTGCTCATGTGTCCCATGACCAGCAATCTTTCCGTCATCCAGTACGATAATCTGATCCGCATATTGAATGGAAGCTGCACGCTGGGATACGATAAAAACGGTCGGGCTGCCTTCCATCCCCCGGATGCTCTGTCTGAGTGCCGCATCCGTAGCAAAATCAAGGGCTGATGCACTGTCATCCAAGATCAATATTTCCGGCTTTCGGACAAGTGCCCTTGCTATAGTCAGTCTCTGCTTCTGCCCACCGGACAGATTCTTTGCTCCCTGCGTTAATAAAAAATTCAATCCACCGGGCTTCTCTGCCACAAATTCTGCCGCCTGTGCAATGCAAAGTGCCTCATTTAATTCTTCCTCTGAGGCATTTTCATTTCCCCACAACAAATTTTCCCGGATGCTTCCCTGAAACAAAACCGCCTTCTGCATGACCATGCCGACTTTTCCGCGCAACTCTTTTAAGGAATAATCCTTTACATTTCTGCCGTCCACAAGTACTTCTCCCCGGGTAGCATCATAAAACCTCGGAATCAGGTGTACAAACGATGTCTTTCCCGAACCGGTTCCTCCAATGATTCCGATTGTCTGTCCCTTTTTCACCTGCAGATTAATATTCGAAAGTGATTCCTCTCCTGCATCCTGATAAGTCAGTCCAACCTGCTTAAATTCTACAGCCACGTCCGAAACCGTCTTCTCTCTGTTCTCAATCTCTTCCCTCTCTTCCATGGAGGATTTCAGTTCAAATACTTTCTCAATTCTACCTGCACAAGCCATTGCCTTTGTGACCGTAATAATCAGATTTGCCAGTTTTACAAGCTCTATCAGAATCTGAGACATATAATTGACCAAAGCAACCACATTTCCCTGTGTTAAAATCCCGCTATCCACGCGGATTGCTCCCACATATAAAAGAGCTATCGTTGCAGCGTTTACAATGACATAGGTGACCGGATTCATGAGCGCAGAAATTCTTCCGACAAACATCTGCACTCTGGTCAGAGAATCATTACTGGTAGTAAACCGTTCCTTTTCTTCCTCTTCCATATGAAATGCCCGGATGACACGGATTCCGGTCAGATTTTCCCGCGTAATACCCAGCACATGATCCAGACCCGCCTGGACCTTTTTATAGAGCGGAATACTGATTAACATAATACCAAATACCACAACTGACAAAAGAGGAATGGTAATGACAAAAATAAGTGCCGCTTTTACATCAATCGTAAATGCCATGATCATCGCTCCAAATACAATAAATGGAGAACGTAAAAACAGCCGCAGTACCAGATTTACACCCGACTGCACCTGATTGATATCACTGGTCATTCTTGTAATCATCGTCGAAGTCCCAAGCTTATCCATTTCTGTAAAAGAAAGCTTCTGTATATGGGCAAACAGTGCATGCTTTACCCCTGCGGAAAATCCGACCGCTGCTTTTGCCGCATAAAACTGCGCTGTAATTGAGCAGATCAACCCGATTACGCCCAGTGCGATCATCAGTCCCCCCATCCGTAATATATAGCCCAAATCCCGGTTCCCGATACCAACATCAATAATTGCCGTAACCACTAATGGCACTAACAATTCAAAGGAAGCCTCCAGCATTTTAAAAAGTGGGGCAAGCACGGTTTCCTTTTTATACTTTTTCAAATATACCAGTAAACTTTTCAAAACAATAACCATACTCCTTCCATTCAGCTTACAAAAGAGCGGCACCATGAATTGTTATCACGGCACCGCTTCTTTCTCACCTATTTCTTATTACTGCTGTGCTACATCCTTCATGGAGAAGCTGATACGTCCCATCTTGTCTTTTCCAAGACATACCACAGTAACCTTATCTCCTAATGTAAGTACATCTTCTACATGGTTGATCCGCTGCTTTGCAATCTTGGAAATGTGTACCATTCCCTCCTTGCCCGGCGCAAATTCAATAAATGCACCAAACTCCTTAATGCTGACTACAACACCCTGGAAAATCTGACCTTCCTCAAAGTCTGTTGTAATGATCTTAATCATTTCAACCGCTTTATCCATCATAGCCTTGTCCGTTCCGCATACGGATACCTTTCCGTCATCGGAAATATCAATTTTAACACCGGTACGGGCAATAATTTCATTGATGGTCTTACCGCGCTGTCCTACCACATCACCGATTCTCTCCGGATCGATCTGAATGGAGATGATCTTAGGAGCATACTTTCCAACCGTTGCACGAGGAGCAGAAATCGCCGGTTTCATACAAGTGTCCATAATAAACTCTCTGGCTTCACGGCATCTTGCAATGGCGCCTTCCACGATCGGTCTGGTCAGACCATGAATCTTAATATCCATCTGGATGGCTGTAATACCCTGTATGGTACCGGTTACCTTAAAGTCCATATCACCAAAGAAGTCTTCCAGACCTTGGATATCCGTCAGAAGCACATAGTCATCATCTGTTTCTCCGGTCACAAGACCACAGGAAATACCTGCTACCATTTTTTTAATCGGTACACCGGCTGCCATTAAGGACATACAGGAAGCACAGGTAGATGCCATAGATGTCGAACCGTTGGATTCAAAAGTCTCCGATACGGAACGAATCGCATACGGAAATTCTTCCTCGGTCGGCAGTACCGGAATCAAAGCTCTCTCAGCTAATGCACCATGACCGATCTCGCGGCGCCCCGGTCCTCTGGATGGCTTTGTCTCGCCTACCGAATAGGACGGGAAATTGTAGTGGTGCATATAACGCTTGCTCACTTCATTTTCATCCAGACCGTCAATCTTCTGCACATCGGATAATGGTGCAAGAGTTACTACGTTACAGATCTGTGTCTGTCCACGGGTAAACATGGCAGAACCATGTACTCTCGGAATCAGATCAACCTCCGCAGAAAGCGGTCTGATCTGTGTAATCTCGCGTCCGTCCGGTCTCTTATGATCCTTTAAGATCATCTTACGAACCGTCTTTTTCTCATACTGGTAAACTGCTTCACCGAGCACTGCCAGCCACTCTTCGTTTTCTGCAAAAGCTTCTGCCAGTTTCTCCTCAATGACACGGATATTTTCCTCTCTTGTCTGCTTGTCATCCGTAAATACAGCAACCTCCATCTCTTCCGGAGTTACTAATTTCTTCATCTCTTCAAACATCTCTGCCGGAATGGCACAGCTTGTATACGTATGCTTCGGCTTTCCAACCTCTGCCACAATCTGATCAATGAAAGCGATAATCGTCTGGTTAATTTCATGTGCTTTGTAGATTGCTTCGATCATCTTTGCCTCCGGTACTTCGTTCGCACCGGCCTCGATCATAATAACCTTTTCTCTGGTAGAAGCAACCGTCAAATTCAAATCTCCGTTTTTCCACTGCTCCTGAGACGGATTCACAATAAATTCTCCATCTATCATCCCCATCTGTGTCATGGCACACGGACCATCAAACGGAATATCGGAAATGCAGGTTGCGATTGCAGCACCTAACATTGCCACTAACTCCGGACGGCATTCCGGATCCACACTCATGACCATGTTATTCAGGGTTACATCATTACGGTAATCCTTCGGAAACAGAGGACGCATCGGTCTGTCGATGACACGGCTTGTCAGAATCGCATTCTCAGAAGCCTTTCCCTCTCTCTTATTAAAGCCTCCCGGAATTTTTCCGACTGCATATAATTTTTCTTCATATTCCACGCTTAACGGGAAGAAATCAATTCCCTCCCTCGGCTTCTCGGAAGCAGTTGCAGTAGACAACACTGTTGTCTCACCGTACTGCATAAAAGCACAACCGTTTGCCTGTTTGCCGACCTTACCGATCTCTACGCGGAGGGTACGTCCGGCCAGCTCCATTGTAAATGTCTTCATATTCTTTCTCCTTTTCCTGCTAAATAATTATGTTCAACAGGTAGAAGATGCCGAAACTACTGAACAGAGCACGCCTTTCATGCTCTCGTCAGTGGTCTCGGAAATATATCCTCTACCTGATGCCATCATCAAAACGGTTAAAAAGGCGGAATGCGTATTGCCCTTCCGCCTTTTATTTTTGAAATTATTTTCTAATTCCGAGTCTTTCAATTAACGCACGGTATCTCTCAATATCGGTTTTCTTTAAATAATCAAGTAAACCACGTCTCTGACCTACCATCTTAAGAAGACCTCTTCTGGAATGATGATCCTTCTGGTGCTCCTTTAAGTGCTCTGTAAGTTCCTGAATTCTTGCTGTTAATACCGCGATCTGTACTTCCGGTGAACCTGTGTCACCTTCTGTTCTCGCATACTCTTTGATGATTGCTGCTTTCTTTTCCTTAGAAATCATTTCATTTCCTCCTATAATCTTTTCTCACCTTCCACTAAGATACAGGTCGGAGTTGTCCTGTTTCTGAGTAGAGGCTGATTCATACTTGTATATTGTAACATATCCCATATCTTCTGTAAATAAAAACTTCTTGCTTCTGTTCTTCTTCACACTTTTAGGGAAGAATTCTGCGCACGGTTGCAGGGGTCCGGTAATACGCATTGGAAATCTTGATACCGGTCCGTGGGCTGCTGGCATGTACGACCTGCCCATTGCCAATATAGATTGCCACATGATTGATCGTACCATTTTTGGCATAAAAGAACAGATCACCGGGCTGTGCCTCAGAAGCATTGATCTTGGTTCCATAACCTGCCTGTGCCCTGGATGAGTGCGGCAGAGTGACACCAAACTGTTTATATACACTTAAAACAAATCCCGAACAGTCCGCCCCGTTAGTCAGGCTCACACCACCCCATACATAGGGATTTCCTACATATTTTTTTGCAAATTGCACGAGATCAACACGGGTGTTGGATACCCCCTGACCATACATCAGTTCCTTCATACTGACTGCAGTCTCTAATTTCTCCTCCACATCCACATATTCCAAAGAAACATATGCCTGCTCGTCATCCAGCATGATTTCTGCCCAGCCATCCAGAAGATTGACCACTTCCAATTCCTCTTCAATCGGAACCAACGTAAGAACAATGGAGTCCGTGTTCGGTTCACCACGTACCTTCAAGGTTGTTGTATTGACGGTAGCAATCGTCGTAACGACTTCTTTTGCCTTAGCCTCCGCTTCCTCTCCGGTATAAAGATAATCCAGGCTAACATACCCTTCCACCTTACCGGACTTGATATGTGCCCAACCATCCTTTTCTTCCAGAATCTCACATGCAGTATTCTTTGACATCTTGCCAACCAGTTTCCCATTTTCATTCGGCTCTTCACGGACATTCAAATGATTGTCCACATGTGCGATGCCAAGATTTGTGTATCCCCAAAGATCCTCCTTTTCATCCACGGTCTCTTCCACTGTCTCCACCGAAAAGAGCTCCGCATCACTGATCTTTAACTTCTCGCGATATTCTTCCGGCGTTTTCTCAGCATTCAGTACTGTTTCCACACCGGCTGTTTTAAAATGCAGAATATTCGTCTCTTCCGCAACCGCCACACTTCCGGTTAACGCAAGCGCCGCAGCAATAACGAGACTCCTATATATATGCTTTCTCATCTGTTGTCTCCATCTGATTTGTTACAAAATTGTTACAGATGCTATTATAGACGGTGGTGTCGACATTTGTCAACCTGATTCATCGTATTTCCACTTTCTTCCTATACCAGTCTAAGCTATGCCTCCTCCGGCTCATTCTCCATAATAGAAAAGGCAATGTTCGTCGCATGATCTGCAATACGTTCCAATGCAGAGATGACATCCGAAAAGATCATGCCGGCTTCCGGTGAACAAGCATTTTGCGTCAGCCGTTCTACATGGGCACGTTGCAATTCTCTCTCTTTTTCGTCTACCGCTTCTTCTAACTCCATAATGTCATGCACATGCTCCTCATTTCCTTTGGCAAACATATCAATCGCATACTGCACAAGCTTATTGACCATCTCCAGCATATCTCCCATCTCCTTTTGGGCCTCTTTGCTGAACTTCACACCATTTTCCTTACGCTGTCTTGCAGAATCCGCCATATTTTCAGCATGATCACCGATTCTCTCAATATCATTTACCACATGAAACAATGCACCGATACTTTTCAGATCCTCGATCGGTAGCGTCGTCTGATTGACCTTAACCAGATAATTGGTAATCGCCTTATTTAGAAAATTAATATTCTCCTCCACCTGATATACTTCCTGAATATCATCCTCATCCAACGTGATTAACGCATTCATGGCACGATTAAGATTCTCACTGGCAAGTGCAGCCATACGCTCCATTTCTTTGATAACTTCTACCACTGCCGTTGCCGGATTAAACACAACCTTCTCTCCAATATATTTTAATTGGAAATTTGCACGGTAACCAATCTTTACATCTTCGCCCGGAATAAGCAGATAAGTCAGCTTTACAATCCATCTGGAAAACGGGAACAGAATAATTACCTGGAACACCTTGATGATCGTATGCGCGTTTGCCACAAAACGTCCTGCATTATCTCCCGAGATTCCCTGAATCATCTCCACAATCGTACCGCCTGCGATCGACAGCAGTACAAATACGACTGCAGAACCAATTACATTAAACAGAAAATGAATCATTGCCGCACGCTTCGCATCCTTCTTGCCCGCTAAAGAGGCTAACAGGGCAGACACACAGGAGCCCATATTACAGCCCAGTATAATATATAATGTAATCGGAAGTGCTAAAAGTCCCTGGCTTGCCATAAGCAGTACGATACTGACGGTAACGGAAGAACTCTGAATAACTGCGGTCAGCAAAAATCCTACCAGTACTGCAAACAAATGGTTTTCCAAAGATCCCAGAATTTCAACAACATGCGGTGATTCCCGAAGACCTGCCATAGCATCAGACATGCCGGTCAGTCCCATAAACAGAATGCCGAAACCAAGTACAACCTCGCCTATCTTCTTGACATTCTCACTTTTGGAAAACATGACAGCCAGCACACCGCCCAAAAGAAAAACGGGAGCTGCCTCCGACAGATTAAAAGAAACAAGCTGGGAAGTGACTGTTGTACCGATATTGGCGCCAAAAATCACACCCGCTGCCTGATACAGATTCATCAGCCCTGAGTTAACAAAGCTGACTACCATAACGGTACATGCCGATGAAGACTGTACGATTCCCGTAAAAATAATTCCTACGATCATTCCCAGAAAACGATTACTGGTAAACATTTCCAGAATATTACGCAGCTTGGCTCCCGCCGCCTTTTCGATTCCTTCACTCATCAGCTTCATACCGAACAAAAACAGACCCAGACCTCCAGCCAGCGCTAATAGGATTGATATTTCCATAATAATCTTGTATTCCCTTCTTTTGTTTTACGCTATTTTTCCATAAACTTTACCCTTATTTTACGGGAAAACAAAAAAACTGACAAGTACCTTATCAGTTTTTCCTCATTTTTTCCAGAAAGAAACTGCGCCCTTCTGCAATATCCTCCTGCATCTGCATCTTCAATTGTTCTACACCGTCAAAGCGCATTTCCGGTCTCTTATAATGAAGCAGACTCACTTCCACCTCACGACCGTAGATGTCTTCCTCAAAATCATAGAGAAAAGTCTCTGCTCCGATCACTCTCTCCCGGCTGACCGTGGGCTTACACCCGATATTGGTAATACCGTTTAAAAGCCTTCCTCCAAAACGCACCTGCGAATAATATACCCCATTGGGCGGAAGCAACTTATCCTTTTCGGGGATCTGGTTTACCGTCGGCATTCCGATCGTACGTCCCAGCTTTCTGCCATGTACGACCTCTCCTGTAATCCGGTAAGGCTCGCCCAAAAGTCTTGCCACCTTTTCCATGCTGCCCTTTTCTACTTCCTCCCGCAGATAGGTGGAACTGATCTCCCTCCCGTCCTCGCTGATCTTTTCAATAATCCGGACCCGGTATCCAAAACGTCCTGACAAACTGTTTAAAAGTGCAGCATTTCCCGCACCGTACGCGCCAAAGGACAGATCACTTCCAGCTGCAATAAAACGGGTATTCAGACTCTCTGCCAGAATATCCTTTATAAACTGCTCCGGCGGCATGGCTGCCGTCACCGTATTAAGCGGAAACTCCACCAGCACATCCACACCCATTGCTGCAAACCGTCTTCTTTTTTCTTCTCTGGTTGTCAGTTCCTTTATCTGCTTTCCGGAAAAAAATGAGGCTGCAGACGGTTCAAAGGTAAATACAACCGCTAAAAGCCCCTGTGCCTTACAGGCTAAAATTTCTTCCAAAAGACGCTTGTGCCCTCTGTGTATCCCATCAAACTTTCCGATAGCCACCGCACTTTTTCCACTCAGCTTAAAATGTGTTCTTCCTGCTATAAACTGCATCTGTCATTCTTCCCGTTCCAAAAACATCTTAACCGGTTTGATCCTTCCGGTTTTTCTGTCATACTCAAAAATGCCGTAAAACTGCCCATTCTTATTATAGATCCTAAGCTGCTCTCCCTCTTCCGGCTCCTGCTGTTTTCCTGCAAGCATCCGCAGTTCCAGACTGTTTCCGTTTTGCACCAGCCGCACTGCCTCATCCCGCACGCATACTTTTCTTAACCTTGTAAATAATGTATCCACCGGAATGACTGCCTCTGCGAGACAGCCGGCATCCTTCTTTTCCTGAAGTTCTGAAAGGGTAAAAGCATGTTCTGCCTCAAAACATCCCACACGGGTACGCTTCAGAAAACGCATGGCACCGCCGCAGCCAAGCTTCTCTCCGATATCCTGACAAAGTGTACGAATATAGGTTCCCTTGGAACATTCTACCCGCATCGTAACAATCGGACCGACCCTATTGTTCTTTTCATCCTCCGCAACTTCCTTTTCCCCGTTCCCGGACATTTCCACTGCCAGCACGGTAATCGAAAAAATCTGCACTCTCCTTGGTTTGCGTTCTACTGTTTTTCCCTCTCTGGCAAGCTCATACAGCTTTTTCCCATTTACCTTGAGAGCAGAATACATCGGTGGAATCTGATCATACTCCCCCACAAAGGAAAGCACTGCCTCACGTATTTCTTTCTCCGAAGCTTCCACCTTCGTCCGGCTTAGTACACTGCCGCTCAAATCCTGTGTATCCGTTGTTATACCCAACTGCAGACACGCCTCATATTCCTTTGTTTCATCCGTCAGCATGTCACAGAGCTTTGTTGCATTTCCAAGACAAACAGGAAGGACTCCTACTGCATCCGGGTCTAACGTCCCCGTATGACCGATCTTACGCTGCCCTGCAATACCACGTAACTTTGCCACTACGTCATGGGAGGTAAAACCAGCTTCTTTATATACATTAATGACTCCGTTTATCACTGTCTAATCCTTCTTCTGAAACTGTTTTTCGATATGAAGTGACAGATTATTGATCACATCATGATATGTACCGCTCATGGTACAGCCGGCTGCACGCATATGTCCTCCTCCACCGAAAAAGGCTGCCACCTCTGCTACATTTACTTTTTCGTTGGAGCGCATGCTGACCTTATATTCCAGCACACCGGTCTGATATAGAAAAATCGCACAATCCACACCCTTTGTATTTCGGATCTGATTCACAATACCGTCCAGATCCTTCGGTGTAACCTGATAGAAATCCATTGTTTTCTTTTCCACCACACTGACAATACAGCGTCCATCCATGAACAGTACGCTCTCAAGCAGGGCACGACCCAAAATCTGGTTCTGTACATAACTCTTTTCATAAAAGGTTTCTTCAATCAGCTTCGGGAAGTCAAAACCGTAAGCAATCAGTTCTGCCCCGATGCGCATTGTCTCCGGCGATGTATTGGAATACTGGAACACTCCGGTATCATGAATGATACCAATATAGACTGCCTTGGCAATCTCCGCATCCACCTTGTCCTTTTTCATCAGCTTATAGACCAGTTCGCTCGTGGAACTGGCTGCAGGTATGACATAATTTTCATCTCCACAGCCCTGTTCATTACTGATATGATGATCAATATTTACTTTTTTCTTCGCCTGTCTGAACAGTTTTTCTGCCTCTCCCAGCCTGTCAGCGCTGGAGTCCAGTGCAAAGAACACATCAAAGACCTCATCCTCCCCTGCTTCGGTACGGATTTCATCCACGCCCTGCAGACTGTTATAAATCTCTGCAGGCTTTTCTAAAAAGACCGAGATATCGGCTTCCCTGACTGTCTTTTTCAAATAAAGATATAATGCCATGCAGGAACCGACGCAGTCGCCATCCGGACGGACATGTCCGCTGATACCGATTTTTTCTGCACCCTCACATATTTTTTCCAAATCGATTGTTTTCATTTTTGTAACCATGCTCCTTCCAAAGTCTGGAGACTTTGTGCGTAGCGCAAATCTCCGGTTGAAAAACTTTGATTTTCAACCTTGCCTTCCTTCCAAAAACGCCTACTCGCTTTCTTCTGTTCCGCTCTCCTCTTCTTCTCTCTCATGTATATCCCGGTTCACTTCGTCGATCTTTCTGGACATATCCACACCATAAGCAATCGACTGATCTAAAACGAACCGAATCTCCGGAGTATTGCGCAGATTGATCGTCTTTGCCAGTTTTCCGCGGATAAATCCCTCCGCACTCTTTAAACCTGCCAGGGTATCCTCCTGTGCCTGTTCATCTCCAAGCACGCTGATCCACGCTTTACAATTCTTTAAATCCGGAGATACCTCCACTGCCACGACACTGGTAAGCGGACTGATTCTGGGGTCCTTGATTTCCCCGTGGATGATCTCCGCGAGTACTCTCTGTACTTCCCCATTCACCCGGATATTTTTTACGCTGTTCTTTCTCATAAGAACTCTGCTCCTTCCAGGGATACCCCCTTTCTAACGGGGCACCTCTACCATAATATAAGCTTCTACAATATCCAGTTCCTGAATCTGATCGAAGCCTTCAAATACCAGACCACATTCAAAACCGGCTTTTACTTCCTTCACGTCATCCTTGAAACGTTTTAAGGATGCCAGACTGCCTTCATAAATCTGATTGCCTTCTCTTGTAATGCGCACCTTGCAGCCTCTCTGGAATTCACCGTCTAACACATAGGAACCTGCAATATTTCCGACTGCAGACGCCTTAAATATCTGACGTACCTCCGCGTGTCCGATCACCTTTTCTTCAAATACCGGATCCAGCATACCCTTCATGGCAGCTTCCACATCCTCGATTGCCTGATAGATGACTTTGTAAAGTCTTACATCTACACCTTCACGCTCTGCGATTGCCTTGGCTGTCGCATCCGGACGCACATTAAAGCCGATAATGATCGCATTTGAAGCACTTGCCAGACTGACATCGGATTCATTGATGGCGCCGACACCGCCATGGATACATTTTACAACCACTTCTTCGTTGGAAAGCTTCATAAGACTCTGTTTTACAGCTTCCACGCTACCCTGTACGTCTGCCTTCACAATCAGGTTGAGTTCCTTCAGATTACCCTCCTGAATCTGACTAAACAGATCATCGAGAGACATCTTCGTCTTGGTTTCCTCTAACATCTTTTCTTTGTGCTGTGCCAAATAGGTCTCTGCAAAAGATTTTGCCTGCTTATCTGTCTCATGTGCAATGATAACCTCTCCTGCATTGGGCACATCGGAAAGACCTAAGATTTCGACCGGAGTAGACGGTCCTGCTTCTTTGACACGTCTGCCCTTGTCATCCACCATCGCTCTGACTTTACCGTGGCTTGCACCTGCGGATACAAAATCACCCACATGAAGTGTTCCCTTCTGTACAAGAACAGCCGCTACCGGACCGCGTCCTTTGTCAAGTTCTGCCTCAATCACAAGACCTCTTGCCTGACGGTTCGGATTTGCTTTTAATTCCAAAATCTCCGCAGTCAGAAGAATGGTCTCTAACAGATCATTGATACCGGTTCCTGCTTTTGCGGATACCGGAACGAACTCTGTTGTACCGCCCCAGTCTGCCGGAATGAGTTCATACTCCGTCAACTCCTGTTTTACCCGGTCAATATTGGCACTCGGCTTATCAATTTTATTGACTGCAACAATAATTTCAATGCCTGCAGCCTTGGCGTGATTAATCGCCTCCACCGTCTGCGGCATGACACCGTCATCCGCTGCAACAACTAAAATCGCAATATCCGTGGAATTTGCTCCCCGCATTCGCATGGCTGTAAACGCTTCATGTCCCGGTGTATCTAAGAAAGTAATACTCTGTCCGTCAATATTTACCGTATAGGCACCGATATGCTGTGTAATACCGCCTGCCTCACGATCTGTCACATTGGTCTTACGGATGGCATCCAACAGAGAAGTTTTTCCGTGATCTACGTGTCCCATAACACAGATAACCGGCGCTCTCTTCTGCATATCCTCTGCATTTTCTTCCTCTTCCTTAAGCAGTTCTTCAATCACATCCACTTTAACTTCCTTCTCGCAGATGATTTCAAAATCGATTGCAATATTCTCAGCCGTCTCAAAATCAATCTCCTGATTTACAGTCACAATCTGTCCCTGCATAAACAGTTTCTTAATAATCGCTGCCGGCTGCATTTTCATTTTCTCAGCCAGTTCTTTGATCGTAATAGAATCCGGAATTGTAATGACTTTGATCTGCTCTTCCTGCTTCTCCTCCGGCTTCTTTTCCGGCTTAATAAAACGACCTGCCTTATTGCCTTTTCCTTTTAACTTACTCTCATCTTCTTCGTAAATATGATCTTTTTTAGAACGTTTATCTTTTTCCTGACTGATTCTTCTTTTTTCTTCATCTCTATGCTTTTCGGCATCTTTGATCGGACTTTCCGGCATAAAGCCTTTGCCGCCTGACGGCTTTCTGAACTGATTACCCTGTCTGTCATCGCGTCTTTCAGAGCGGTTGCCACCTGCACTGCCACGATTGAAGCCCGTATTGCCATTGCTGCCCTGACGATCGTTCTGACCGTTTCCACGATACGGTCTGCTGCCGCCCTCATTGCTTCTCTGTCCGCTTGGTTTCGTTCTGTTCTGACCATTCTGGTTCCTTCCCGCAAAATCGCCCCGGCTTCCTTCATTTCTTCCACTGTTATTTTGTGCAGAATTCGGACGGTTATTCGTATACTGTCCTGCCGGTCTGTTTCCGGTCTGTTCACGACCTGCATTGTTCGCCTGGGCAGCTGCCGCACTCTGTGCAGATACTGCACTTTGTGTCTGTGCTGTTCCCGATGTCACTGCCTGTACCTGCGGCTTTGCCGTCTCTGTCTGCTTAACTGTCTGCGGCTGTGTGACTGATGTGCCCGGTTTATTTCCCGGTACCGTTGCCCCCGTTTGTTTTGCTACCTGAGATCCTCCTGCAGGTTTTACTCCCTGAGAAGCTCCCGACGGTTTTACCGCCTGTGAAGTTCCCTGCGGTCTTGCTCCCTGAACCGGTCTTGTGGCCTGCGTTCTTCCCTGGGGCACTGCGGTTCTCTGACCTGCCGGCATCTTACTGTTATGAGAATTGCTGACAATAATAATGCTCTTTTTCTTTTTCGGGGTTTCCGGTTTTGCCTCTTCCTCCCTGCTATTTCCTTCTTCAGCCTTCTTTGCTTCCTTTTCCGGCTCTGTCGCCTTCATGGTTTCCTTACCACCGAACTCCTTCTTTACCAGACCGATCTCCGTCTCTTCAATAGAACTCTGTGCCGCTTTGACATCATAGCCCTTTCCCTGTAAAAAAGAAATAATATCCTTGCTTTGTATTTCCAACTCTTTTGCGAGTTCATGCACTTTCATTTTTGCCATTTTAGTCCTCCATGTTTCTAAACTCTCCGTATCTATCCTGTCCGGTCACTTCGTCTGCGAGATATTTTTCAAGCGACCTGGCAAAGCCTTCATCCGTGACTGCAAGGGATGCCCGCATCTCTTTTCCCATCGCATGCCCAAGCTCCTCTTTCCCTCCGAAAAAGTAAATCGGCACATGATAAAACTCACACATATTCGCAAACATCTTACAGG
The DNA here is from genome assembly GCA_012520645.1 of Clostridiales bacterium. Lineage (GTDB taxonomy): Bacteria > Bacillota > Clostridia > Lachnospirales > Lachnospiraceae > JAAYNV01. Next base: position 93,918 of record JAAYNV010000055.1, read on the forward strand.
TATTTGCGGATGCTTCACTGCTCACGATCACAAGCTCTGCACTGCCATCCTTTACGGCACGCTCTGTCATAAACTCTCCGCTTACAACTCTTCTTCCCCGCGCTGCCAGGCCTAATAGGGAAAATATTTTCTTACTGTTTTGTTGCGTTTCCATTGTCCCGGTACTCCTTCTCCAGATTATCGTAGACCTCTTCCGGGATACTGATCTTAAACGACCGCTCCAATCCATGATTCTTTCGCGCCTTTTTCAAGCACTCTTCTGAAAAGCACAGATAAGCGCCTCTGCCGTTCTTACGTCCGGTTGTATCCAGAACAATATCTCCTTCCGCAGTCTTTAAGACACGCATCATCTCTTTCTTGCTCTTCATCTCGCCACAGCCGACGCATTGTCTCATCGGAATCTTTTTTGCCATATTTTCCTTTTTCTCCTTTTACTGCTGCCTGTTCCTATACCTCTTCCGGTATCTCCTCTACAGGCTCACCTTCCTCATAAACACCTTCTTGCGTATAACCGGCATCCTCGTCATATTCATAGGACTCGTCATACTCCTCATACTCATCTCCAAGATAATCCTCATAACGGAAGCCCGGTGCATCCTTGGCCTGTGTCTCACTCTTAATATCAATCTTATAACCGGTCAGTCTGGCTGCCAGTCTTGCATTTTGCCCTTCCTTACCGATTGCAAGGGAAAGCTGGTAATCCGGTACAACTACCTTGGCTGTCTTCTCCTCCGGATCCGCAAAAACCGCAACGATCTTAGCCGGAGACAGTGCGTTTTGAATCAGGTTTCCAGGATTTTCATCCCAGTTGATAATATCAATCTTCTCTCCACGAAGTTCTTCCACAATGGAATTGACTCTGGCACCGTTTAAACCTACACAGGCACCTACTGCATCCACGTTCGGATCATTGGACCATACTGCCATCTTGGTTCTGCTGCCAGCTTCTCTGGCAATGCTCTTGATTTCTACCGTACCGTCCTTGATTTCCGTTACTTCGGATTCAAACAGACGCTTCACTAACTCCGGATGGGTACGGCTGACTAAAATTCTCGGTCCTTTAGGAGTATTCTTCACTTCTAAAATATATACCTTAATTCGTTCGGTTGGCTTAAATACTTCGCCCTTTACCTGCTCACTTTCATTTAAAATTGCATCTGCCTTGCCCAGATTGATGCTGATGTTGCGTCCCAGATACCGCTGCACAATACCGGTTACCACATCCTTCTCTTTTTCGAAATACTGGTTATAAATGACACTTCTTTCCTCTTCACGTATCTTCTGCAAAATGACATTCTTGGCATTCTGTGTTGCAATACGTCCGAATTCCTTAGACTTGATCTCCACATGAATGATATCGCCAAGCTGGGCTCTTTGGGAAATTTCTCTGGCATCCTCCAGTGAAATCTGCAGGCAGTCATCCTCCACCTCTTCTACTACTTCCTTTTCTGCATAACAGAGGAAATCACAGGTTTCACGGTTTACTTCTACTTTAATATTGTCCGCTTTTCCAAAATGATTTTTGCAGGCAGTCAGCAAAGAATTTTCAATCGCCTCGAACAGCGTTTCTTTGCTGATTTCCTTCTCCTTCTCTAAAATATCGAGTGCTTCCATCAATTCCTTATTCATTTTCTCTTTTACCTCCTAAGCTAAAAATCAAAGGTCAACCGTATAAGAGCAATGTCTGTTTTCACAAACGTTCTGTCTGCACCATCCATCTCCAGGGTTACCGTATCCTGATCATAGGCTTTTAAAATGCCTGTGAATTCTTTACATTTATCAATTGGTTTATAGGTTTTTAACTCTACCTCTTCACCCAGACTCTTCTGCAAGTGCTTATCCTTTTTTAAAGTCCTGCCAAGTCCCGGGCTGCTTACTTCTAATATATAAGCATCTTCCACAAAATCCTCCTGATCGAGCGCCTCCGAAAGTGCCCGGCTGACTGCTTCACAGTCATTGATACCGACACCACCTTCTTTATCAATGTACGCCCGCAGGTACCAGTCGCTTCCTTCTTTTACGTATTCCACATCATAAATGGATACACCATTCTTCTCGGCGATGGGCTGTAAAAGTTCTTCGGTCTTCTTCTCGTAAGTTTCACGCTTTGACATGAAGTTACCTGCCTTCCTATATTTAATTGTCTGTTGTTCTTCTTACCCGCAAAAACAAAGAGTGGACTGCTGTCCACTCTTAACTAGTAAGAATCATTTAGTTCTATTTAAGTATAGCACTCTTTTTATGAATTGCAAGCGTTTTCCCCTGAAAAAATAAAATTTTATCATCTTGCAGACTTTCTTATGTAAGGGAATCCGTATTTCGACCGCCTCTGCAATTTACCGGTATCTTTCCCTTGCGATCTCAACACCGCCCCATGAAGCGTAACCTGCATCCCCACTTCCTGCCAGACACCATTTGCGGATAATTCCATAGGACTGGTCATCCCATGTACAATCCATATGATACCATTGTCCGTCTACCTGCACAATATTCCATGCGTGTCCTACACCGTTACGGTTTCCCACCGCGATATAACATGGAATCCCCATCTGATCCATAAATTTCTGAAACAGCAGCGCATAGCTTGTACAGACTCCCTGTCCGCTTGCCAGCGCATCATAAGCAGACTTATAATCCGCAGCTCCTGCCGCCGTCTCATTGGAATAGGTTACTGTGTTGCAGATAAAATCATGTACCGCAATGACCCTATCAGAAGTACTTCCCTGATTAAACTGCGGTACAAGTTCTGCTACCGCAGCATCTACGGCATTTTCTTCTTCAATCGTACTGACGCGCCGGATTTCTGCCGTACAGTTCCTTCCCCTCTGCTTCACAGCAAGTCCTTTGATGGTAGCTTCTTCATAGTTTTGTAACGGTGCGTAGAGCTGCTCACTAACCGTTTTTACAATCGCCTGATAGGTTCCCGCATCTCCTTGAAATACCAGACTGGTCGCATGGGCTTCGATTCCCTGCTTCGTAAGCGCTACGGCCTCTTCTGTACCGGAAACTACTGCTTCTATCCGCTCCATGCGTGGCGTTGCCTGTTTCGGTACTGCCGGACCTGTCTGCAAATCTGCCATATTCTGCCCTGCCCCGTCTGCCCGCACTAACTGATTGCCAGGCGTATAAAATACACCTCCTGCCGCGATACGATACCACCCATTTGAAGTAACCCCGGTCACCTGTACCGGAATTCCTGCCGCCACCGTAGATACCGGTGCTGCCGCTGCATCCGGCTCGGTATAAAAGGAAGTCTGATCCGTCGTATATAATACTTCAGCCATATCCGTTGTCGTAAATTCTACCGCTTCTACCGTCATACGTATTCCGAATGTCAGAAAAACCGTGCAAAACAGGGTACCAAGAAGCTTGCCATACATGCATGACGGCATGGATAATTTTCTCATCGTTTTTTCCATTTAAATCTCTCCTTCATATTTATTTCTGCAATGTTCTTTATACTACTTCCGGCTCTCACCTCATTTGATCTTATCGAATTGTTCATCCTCAGATGATTAAAATAAAAAAGCACTGAAACCTAGTATTCATCCAGACTTTCAGTACTTCCAGGGTTGGGCTATTCTGTTAAATAGTCAGCAGCTCGTAGGGGAATCGAACCCCTGATTCCGCCGTGAGAGGGCGGCGTCTTAACCTCTTGACCAACGAGCCATGTCCTTAACACTTGTATATCTTATACTATGCCTTAAAAAAAAGCAAGTACTTTTTTCAAATTTTTTAAAAAATTTTAGTTTTCAGATTATTGCATCTCTTTATAAAATTTTATATGCGTCTGAGAACGCAGAAAAACCGGTTCACAAACCGGATTTTCTGTTTCTCTCTTCTTCAACCGCATACCGCCCTTCGATTTAAAATCGAATGTCCCTCCGCACTGATTCAGATATTACATCTGACCTCATTTTCTAAAAATTATGATACAAAGTCAAACAAACTGATCTGATTGGACTCCGGCAGGTTCCCCAACAGATTCAGGCTGTCCATCAGATCCACAACCGTTTTGGAAACCTTGGTCCGGGAACGGAAATCATCTTTGCTTAAGAACGGACCGTCCTTTGCCGCCTCCACAATGGCATCAGCCGCTTTCTCCCCCAAACCGTCAATGCTGCTTAAGGACGGCATGAGCTTTCCGTTTACTACCTGAAACAGACGGGATTGCGCCGTAAAAATATCAATCGGCTCAAACTCATAGCCTCTGGCATACATCTCCTGTACAATTTTCATATCCTTCGCAGTATCCTGCTCCTTTTTAGAGAGAGTATCCTTCCGTTTATTGTAATCCGCCATGACCGCTTCCAGATGCTTCTGTCCCTGACACATGATCTCATAAGAGAATGCCGAAGCGCGGATGCTGAAATACGCCGCATAATAAGCTAACGGATAATTCACCTTACAATAGGCAATACGCCATGCCATCATGACATATGCCGCCGCATGTGCCTTCGGGAACATGTATTTTATCTTTTTACAGGACCAGATATACCAGTCCGGTACATTGGCAGCCACCATGGCTTCTTCCATTTCCGGCTTTAACCCCTTTCCCTTACGCACGCTCTCCATGATCGTGAAGGCAAGACTGCTCTCCACTCCCATATTGATCAGATAGACCATAATATCGTCACGGGTACAGATGGCGGTAGAAATCGTTGCCTTCCCTTCCTCAATCAAAGTCTGGGCATTTCCAAGCCATACATCTGTACCGTGGGACAGACCGGAAATACGTACCAGATCCGAAAAAGAGGAAGGTTTCGTATCAATTAACATCTGAATAACAAAATCCGTACCAAACTCCGGAATACCGAGTGCCCCAAGCGGACAGCCTCCAATCTGGTCCGGTGTGATTCCAAGTGCCTCCGTACTTTTAAATAAAGACATGACCTGCGGATCGTCAAGCGGTATCTTGACCGGATCGATTCCCGTCAGATCCTGCAGCATACGAATCATGGTCGGATCATCATGTCCGAGAATATCAAGCTTCAGCAGGTTGTGATCGATGGAATGGTAATCAAAATGAGTGGTAACCGTATCGGTAGTCATATCATTTGCGGGATGCTGTACCGGTGTAAAGGAATTGATGTCCTCACCCACCGGAAGTACAACGATTCCTCCCGGATGCTGTCCGGTGCTCCTGCGGATTCCCGTACAGCCTACAACAATACGATTGATCTCACAGACTCTCTTTCTGCGTCCACGCTCCTCATAATAATTTTTCACATAACCAAATGCCGTCTTATCCGCCAACGTACCAATCGTTCCGGCACGGAAGGTCTGACCTGCCCCAAAGATAACCTCCGTATACTTATGCGCCTTACTCTGATATTCTCCGGAAAAGTTTAAGTCAATATCCGGCTCCTTGTCTCCCTTAAAGCCCAGAAAAGTTTCAAATGGAATATCAAAGCCGTCCTTTTTGAGCGGTGCCCCACAGACCGGACACTTTTTATCCGGCATATCGCAGCCTGCCCGTCCCGCATAGGCCCTTACCTCCTCCGAAGTAAAGTCGCTGTAATGACATTCTTTGCAGTAATAGTGCGGACTTAACGGATTTACCTCCGTAATACCCGACATGGTCGCCACGAAAGAAGAACCGACCGAACCACGGGAGCCCACCAGATAACCGTCCTCCACCGATTTCCATACCAGCTTCTGCGCAATAATATACATCACGGCAAACCCGTTTTTGATAATTGAATTGAGTTCCTTCTGGAGTCTTGCCTCTACGATCTCCGGCAGTTCATCGCCATACATCTCATGTGCCTTATTGTAACAGATGTCGGTCAGTGTCTTATCACTGTTCTCAATGACCGGGGGGCACTTATCCGGCCGTACCGGAGACATCGTCTCAATCATATCGGCAATCCGGTTCGTATTCGTAATCACGACTTCCTCTGCCTTTTCGCTTCCCAAATAGGAAAATTCCTCTAACATCTCCTCAGTGGTCCGAAGATAAAGCGGTGCCTGCTCATCCGCATCCTTAAAGCCCTTGCCCGCCATAATAATACGACGGTATACCTCATCCTCCGGATCCAGAAAATGCACATCACAGGTCGCTACAACAGGTTTATTAAACTGCTCCCCCAATTCTACAATGCGTCGGTTGATTGCCTCGATATCCTCCATGGAATTAATATCCGGATGTTTCTCCGACTCAATCATAAACTTATTATTGCCTCTTGGCTGTATTTCCAGATAGTCATAAAAATTAACCAGTCTGGCTATCTCTGTTTCTGCTGCTCCATCCAGTAAAGCCCGGTACAACTCGCCTGCCTCACAGGCGCTTCCAAGCAGCAGCCCTTCCCGATGCTTTTGATACAGACTCTTCGGAATTCTCGGTCGTTTGCTGTAATAGGTCAGATGAGATTCCGATACCAGCGTATATAAATTGACTCTTCCGGTATTGTTCTTTGCCAGAATGATCGCATGATAGGTTGCGGAACGCTTCACAATCTCTGCCGAGGATGCTCCCAGCGCATTGATTTTCTCTAACGTATCCGCTCCCTCTTGCTTTAGCATCGGAATAAATTTTACAAAAATCTCTGCGGTTGCCGCTGCATCATCCACCGCACGGTGATGGTTTTCCAGCGATACACCCAAAGTCTTTGCTACGGCATCCAGCGTATGCTTTGCCTGATTTGGAAGCAGAATTCTTGCAATCCCCACCGTATCTACGTATGTTACATCAAGCGGAATATTCTGCCTTGCCGCATTCTCCAGAATAAAGCTCATATCAAAGTTGGCATTATGCGCGACCAACACTGCTCCCTCACAAAATGCCAGAAACTCCGGCAGGATGTTCTCGATCACCGGAGCATTTACAACCATTTCATCATTGATGCCTGTCAACTTTTCAATTTCAAACGGTATCGGCACATCAGGATTGACAAACGTGGAATAGCGGTCTGTAATGACACCCTGCTCTACCTTGACCGCTCCGATTTCTATGATACGGTTTTTAACCGGGGAAAAACCCGTTGTCTCAATGTCAAATACCACAAAGGTCCGGTCCAGATCCTGTCCCTTATTATTCGTCACGATCTCCCTTAAGTCATCTACCAGATAGGCTTCCACGCCATAGATCACTTTAAAGAAATCATTGGAATCCGGATTTTCTTCTCCGGCCTCTTTCCGTTTGTTTTTCTCTGCCTTCCAGAGATCCTCCCAGACATGATTGGCATCCGGAAAGGACTGTACCACCCCATGATCCGTGATCGCTATGGCAGGATGTCCCCATTTATAGGCACGCTTTACAATGTCCTTTGCCTCAGAAACTCCGTCCATATCGCTCATCTTGGTATGACAATGCAGTTCCACACGCTTACGGACACTGTTATCTATCCGTGCCGTCGTAAAATCAGAGATTTTCTTTACACCCGCCACCGAACCAATCGTCAGTTCATTGTCGAAACGGTCGATCATCGTCACGCCCTTTAACTTAATAAAAGCCCCCGGCTTGATTCCTTCCGTAATCTCTGCAACCTGATCATTTCGTGCAAACATCTTGACCGTGATCGTATCCGTAAAATCCGTCACATCAAACATGAGTATCGTCTTTTCATTACGAATTTCCCTCGTATCAAATGCCAGAATCTTACCGCGGATAACAACCTCCCCCATCTCACCGATGATTTCCTCAATTGCAATTGCATCCTCTTCAAAATCTCTGCCATATATGACATCCGGGTTGTCAGACTTTTTAACCGCCTGCCTGTATTTTTCCCGTTTCTGGAAGCTCTTGCCTTTTCCGCCTGTATCCGTCCCTTTGTCTGCTCCGCTTCCGCTTGTTTTGGCGGCAGTTTCCTGCGCAGAAGCCACAATATCCGCTTTCGGCACGCTGTCACCCTGCGCTGCTTCCATAACAGGAGCCTCTCCCGTTTCAGCACGCTGCTCCGCCAGCTCTTTGCTTCCTGCGGCACGCTTTACAATTTCCGCCACCTGACCTGCAATCCGAATATCATCCTCTGTAGTATCCCGTTTTTTCTGCTGTTGTGCATACTCCACCTGAAAGGCAACGGAAAAACCACATCTTTCATTAAATATTTTTTCCAGTATACGGATTAGTTCCTCTTCCTTACTGCGGTAAAGCACCGTATCATTCATCGTCAGACAGATACTCTGCTCATTTGGATAAGAAATCTCCGCACTGCGAAACATCGTATACTCTACATGGCTATATTCCCTCAGTTCCAGAAGAATACTGTCTCTGTATATCTCCATCAGCTTCTGCGCATTATACTGTGAAGAAAGTCTGTATTTTTCATACAGCTTAACCGTCATATCCACCGATGGAAAAAGCTGCTTTTTGATCTGATCTTCCACATAAAAGATCCGTTCCTTCTGAATCAGCCTGTCGCAGCTTATATACACCCGCAGAAAATCCTTCTGTTTTGTCGCAGTAATTTTATCCACCTCTACCTGTTCAAACAAATCCCTGCATGTGCTATCCAGTTTTAATCCCGGAAAAACCTCTGTAAATTGCTTCGCCATGTCTACTACCCTATCTGAATCCTATCCCGCTGCCTGCCTGATTTCTATTTTGTATCATTCCAGTGAAGCAGCTCCTCTTTTAATGTATTTAACAACTCATTCTCCGGAACTTTTTTCACGATCTCGCCCTTTTTAATCAAAAGACCTTCTCCGATGCCTCCGGCAATTCCGATATCCGCTTCCTTTGCTTCACCCGGTCCATTCACGGCACAGCCCATAACGGCCACCTTGATGTCCAATGGAATCCCTGCAACCATCGTCTCTACCTGATTTGCCAGTCCGATCAGATCAATCTTTGTTCGTCCGCAAGTCGGGCAGGATACCACCTCGATTCCGCCCTTCCTGAGTCCAAGGGTTCTTAAGATGAGTCTGGCTGATTTGATTTCCTCCACCGGATCACCGGTGAGAGATACCCGGATCGTATCACCGATACCCTGATGCAGAATGAGACCCAGCCCAATAGAAGATTTGATATTGCCACTGATTACCGTACCTGCTTCTGTAATACCTACATGCAGCGGATAAGCTGTCTGTTGTGCCAGTATCTCATGGGCACGGACACACATCATAACATCGGATGATTTAATACTGATCACCAGATTGTCATAACCCATATCCTCAATCATCTTCACCTTGTCAAGCGCACTCTCCACCAGACCTTCTGCTGTCACGCCGCCGTATTTTTCTACCAGTCCCCGCTCTAAAGACCCGCTGTTGACACCGACACGAATCGGGATATTCCGCTCCCTTGCTACCTTGACAACGGCTTCTACCTTATCGCTTCCACCGATATTTCCCGGATTGATGCGTATTTTATCCGCTCCATTCTCCATGGCTGCGATCGCCATCTTATAATCAAAATGAATATCCGCTACGATCGGAATCTTCACCTGCTTTTTGATCTCTCCAATAGCCTGTGCCGCTTCCAGTGTCGGCACAGTACAGCGCACAATCTCACAGCCGGCTTCCTCCAGTCTCAGTATCTGTGCCACCGTTGCTGCAACATCCTCTGTCCTCGTATTGGTCATAGACTGGATGGCAATCGGATTGCCTCCACCGATTTTTACATTTCCAATCGAAATTACTTTTGTATGATCACGATACATATGCTTATCCTTCCTTCCCAAAACACAAGTTTGCCCGCTGCATTCCTTTTGAAAACAGGTGTCCCTGCCTTTAAAGCCCAGTTTATCATACCGCTCCATCTGCGTCAATGAACGGCGAAAGACCTGCTCGCTTCTTTCCAGTCAAAAAAATACTCTTCTCCTGCCGCAAAACAAACCTTCTCTTTCCCGGCAAGACCCTGCATAAAATACGCCCTATTCTGCCGCCTCTTTTTTGAAAAACACCTGCGCTCCGTTTCTCTGCCATACAACCTTCTGCCGCTACAAGAACCTCACGCATACTCTGAAACCTCTTTTCCGGCAGCCATTCCACACAGGTTTTTAATATCCTCACAAACTCCCTTCCCGCCATACTTTCCCATCCGATGCAGCTTTTTAAGCCGAAGGGTGGAAGTCCCGGATCTTTGCCGGTTAATAGAAAGAAAATCGTCATTCCGAGCGCATACACATCACTTCTCTGGTCACAAACCGCTTCCATACCCAGCTCACCACACTGCTCGGGAGGCGCATAGCCGTAAGTACCATAGCAGGGTCCCCGTCTGCATGCGGCCCCCTCGTTCTCCATAGCAGCACCAAAATCCACAAGTACAACCCTTCCTTCTTCCGTCAACAGCACATTGGCAGGCTTCAAATCCAGATAGCAAACCGGTGGGCGCAGTTCATGCAGATATCGCAGGATCTCCGCCAACTGGCACAAAAGATTCAGACATTCCTCTTCGGAAAAGACTCCCCTTTGTCGAACAGCTTCCGCAAGCGTCACTCCCTCCACATATTCCATAACCAGATAACCAAAATGCTCCGTATCCAAGAAGTCCACCACTACAGGCAGCGCAGGATGACTGCGTCCCCCAAGAAGCATGGCTTCCCGTTTTAGCTCCATTCCCTGATCTTCTCTCTCCTTTTTGATTTCCTTTACTGCCCACCTTTTAGGCAGATGCAGATCTTCTGCCAACCACACACTGCCACAGCCTCCCCTTGCAAGCTCCCGCAGAATAAGGTACTTACCTGCTAACACCTCCCCACTCCTACAACCTCGATCCATGCGTCCTTCCCCCTTTCAAACAACAGATAAAAACCGCACTGATATTGTCTGTCTCTCCTTTACGGAGCAGGGCTTCTGCCGATTCCTTTAATATTTTCTCCCAGTTTTTTTCTTTTTTTGTTCCAAGAAAATCAGATGCCTTTCTTCCAAACATTCTGCACAGATTATGACCTTTTTGTTTTCGGTAAAAGCCATCACTGCATATCAAAAACCGGTCGCCTGCCACAATCCGTCCAAACTGTATCTGTGGAATACATTGGCCCGATGCACCCACTGCCTGCAAAAGTGCTCCTTCTGCATTGATCTGATCCTTGGTCAGCTGTCTGCATCCAAAACGGATACGGTAAATCCGGCTGTCCCCTATATGGAACAGGAAAAACCTGTGCTCCCACAAAAACAATATGGATGCGGTTGTCCCCAGCCGGATGCCCCTTTCTTTTCCATACAAAAAAAGGCTGTCACATATTTGTTCCAGCCGTTTTTTCAATCCCTGTGCCACGCACTCCATATTTCCAAAACGCATAGCTTTCATGCCATCTTCATAGAACCATTTCAGGACCTCCTCTGCCACATAGCCGCTTGCAATCTCTCCCCCTGCAAGCCCGCCAATGCCGTCACAGACCATTGCAAGAAGCACCCTGCCCCGTCTGGTCTGCACCTGCTCAATACAAAGACTGTCCTCATTCCGGTTCCGTTTTCCCCGGTTCCAATACTGTGTGCTGTAATACCTCATACTGCCCTTTCCCGGCTCCCGCCGCATACAGCGCCCTTTTTGAAAATAACCCACTCAATTCCTTTGATAATGCTATTTTAATATACAAAACTTTTCTCTGCAAGTTCGAAATTTCGTTTTCCCCGATGTCTTTTCTGATACTAACCTATCTTATTCTAACCTACACTTTGCCTCTTCTGCCCTGTCAGTTCTTCCGTCAGCCGGCAAAAATCCGGGCAATGTCATTATACATCACAAATACCATAAAAAGCATCAGTGCTACAAACCCGGCAAAGTGTACCATCCCCTCCTTGTCCGGCGGCACCGGTTTGCCCCGTACGACCTCCACCAGCATAAATACCAGCCGTCCGCCGTCCAGTGCCGGAAGCGGCATTAAATTCAGGAAACCAATATTCACACTGAGTAATATGGCGATCCGGGTCATGTAGAAAAATACCACCCGAAATCCGTAATCCTTTGTTGCCTCATAGGTATCCCCGACAATCTGCGCCATTCCCACAGGACCTGCCATATCTGTAGCAGCCACCTTACCGCCGATTAACATCGCCAGACTTTTATATGTCATTTCCAGCTGGTATCCCACATTGTAAAAACTGTATTTGATCCATTCAAAACCGCTCACCTTTGCCTCTTCAGGATTCGTATAATGATAAATCCCAATATAATAATACTGTCCTTCCTCATCAAATGCCGGTTGCAGAGTCGTCTGATACTCCTTTCCGTCTCGCATATAAGTAATGACCACCTGTTTTCCTTCATTGAACATTAACGTTGTGCTGATCTCATCAAAGAAATGCACCCTTTCGCCATTGATACGGACAATTTCATCTCCTGCCAAAAGCCCTGCCGCCTCCGCCGGAGAATCCGGTATAATTTCCGAAACCGTAGGCTTATTCACCCCATTCATTCCAAAAATAATCAAGGTCAGGAAAAATGCAAGAATAAAGTTAAAAACCGGTCCCGCTGCCACCGTCGCAATTCTTCCCCAGACATTTGTTTCCGAAAAGCTTTTGCCGGTGTTCTCGGAATGAATCATCTCAGCCCCATCTTCTCCTGCAAACATGCAGGCACCGCCAATCGGTAAAAGCCGCAGGGAATAGACTGTCCCCTTTCTGGTAAAGGAACAGAGCTTCGGTCCCATGCCGACCGAAAACTCCACCACACCGATACCGTTCATTCTGCCAAGCAGAAAATGTCCGAATTCATGTCCGATGACAATAACTCCAAAAATAACAAAAAATAATATAATCGTCACGCCTGTTTTACCACCTGTCTGATATACTCATAGGTCTCTGCCTCTGCCGCAAGTATTTCCTCCACGCCCGGTGCTTCTACCTTCTTATGATGCTCCATCGATGCCTGAATTAATTCTGCAATCTGCAAAAATTTAATTTTTTTATTTAAGAACAGACTGACTGCCATCTCATTTGCCGCATTGAATACGGTCGGCATACTGCCTCCCATGCGTGCCGCCTCAAAAGCAAGCTTCAGCCCGGTAAAGGTTTCCATATCCGGTCTTTCAAAAGTCATCTGGGAAAGTTCATAAAAATCCACTCTTTTCGTGTCCATCGGCTTTCTATCCGGATAAAACAGCGCATATTGAATCGGGAGCTTCATATCCGGCATACCAAGCTGGGCAATGATTCCTCCGTCCACATATTCTACTGCCGAATGAATGATACTCTGTGGATGAACAATAACCTGTATCTGGTCCAGATCCGTATCAAACAGCCATTTTGCCTCCATAACCTCCAAACCCTTGTTGACTAAGGTTGCCGAATCGATGGTAATTTTACGCCCCATGGACCAGTTCGGGTGCTTTAAAGCATCCTCGACTGTCATATCCGCTAACTCCTCCCGTTTTTTTCCGCGGAAAGGTCCTCCGGATGCCGTCAGCAGAATTTTAGAAAGTTCTTTTCGCTTTGCCCCCTGTAAAGACTGGAAGATTGCACTGTGCTCACTATCCACCGGCAGAATCGAAACTCCCTTCTTCTTTGCCAGCGGCATAATGATGTGTCCTGCCGTTACAAGCGTCTCCTTATTGGCAAGGGCAATCGTCTTTCCCTGTTCTATAGCAGCAATGGTCGGCCGGATACCAATCATACCTACAATCGCCGTGACCAGTATATCCATCTCCTCCATCACGGCAATCTGCAGCAGTCCTTCCATGCCATATGCAATTTCCACCGACAAATCTGCCGTTCTTTCTTTCAGCTCCTTTGCCGCATCTTCACTCCACATAACTGCAAGCTTCGGATGGAATTCCCGTATCTGTTCTTCCATTTTTGCCGTACTACTCCCGGCAGCAAGTGCCAGCACCTCAAGTTCCTGTGAATAGTTTCTCACAATTTCAAGTGTCTGTGTTCCAATCGATCCTGTAGATCCGAGAATCGCTATCTTTTTCATATCCGTATCCTTACTCCTTTCCCAAAACCATGCTGCTGACTACAACAACAGAATCAACAGAAGATACGTAAGCGGTGCCGTAAAGATCACACTGTCAAACCGGTCCATAATCCCTCCGTGCCCCGGTATAAGTTTCCCGTAATCCTTAATTCCATGATCTCTTTTAATACCGGATGCTGCCAAATCCCCAATTTGGGAAATGATGGCTCCAACCGCACTGACGAGTGCAAAAATTCCCGTCACCGATACATCCGTAATCTGTTTTTCTGCCACAAAATAAGCAAACAGCGCACCGACTGCCGCAGAACCTGCAATTCCTCCGATTGCTCCTTCTATAGACTTTTTCGGACTGAGTACCGGCGCCAGCTTATGCTTTCCCATCGTCACTCCGACAAAATATGCACAGGTATCACAAATCCAGGAACTGATAAAGATCATCCATACAAAGTAGATGCCATGGGGAAGACTTCTGACCAGATAAATAAACGACAGCATTACAGACGTATAAATCAGGCTGAAGATTCCGGAAATGACCTGAGTTGCTTTATACTTCGGAAAAGTCAGTACATAAACTGCCATCATGACCATCATGCTTCCGATGATGACAAGTGCCAGAAACTCCTGTACATTTTCAAGACACCCCTGACCAAAATACAACAGCGCATAATAAACTGCCGTTCCGGCATACCCTGCCGCTTCCAGTCCATTGATCCTTTTTCCCTCCGTATATACTCCGGTCGCCTTGGAAACCTCCCGGAATGCAATGCAGGAAAGAAGGAACAGTACCGAAGCTAACAGTCCTCCACCCGCCAGAATCACGACAAGCGCAAGAACGCCGAGCACGCCTCCGCTGATGATTCGCTGCTTCATAGTTTATTCCTCCTTTATCCCGCCGTATTTTCTTTCCCTATGATTATATGCCTCTATGGCCTTTTCCAATTCTGCTTTTGAGAAATCCGGCCATGCTACCGGTGTAAAATAAAATTCCGTATAGGCAAGCTGCCACAACAGAAAGTTGGAAATTCGCTGTTCATTACAGGTACGAATCAACAGATCCGGTTCCGGCAGCCCTTTCGTATCCAGTCTGTCCGCGATGAGCTCCTCTGTCACCTCATCTGCTGAAAGCGTTCCTTTTTTTACATCCTCTGCAATCTCCTTTACGGCGCGCACAATTTCATCCCTTCCGCCATAATTTAAAGCAATCTGAAAATGCAGACCATCATTATCCTTTGTTGCTTTCTCAAGCTCGGCAATACGGTCGCGGACATCCTCAGCCAGCCCGGTCTTATCTCCCAGAACCCGCACACACATCCGGTTCTTCTCTGCCGTTTTCAGACACGTTTTCATATAGTTTCGAAGCAGCTTCATCAGCGCATCTACCTCGTCCTTTGGACGGTTCCAGTTTTCCGTTGAAAAAGCATAGACCGTCAGATACTGCACGCCCATTTTATAAGCCTCTTCACAAATGACCTCCACCGTTTTTGCACCTTGTACATGTCCGTAATTTCTTGGCATTCCCTTACTCTTTGCCCATCTTCCATTTCCATCCAGTATGATGGCAATATGCTTTGGAATATTCATATCCGTAACCTTCCCTTTCCATGCAGGCTAATTTCCCGTTTTATAGGTTTACATAACACACATTACAAGAAAAAGAGGAACGACGCAGACCGTCCGTCCCCCTTTCCATTTTCATAGATTACCGCCTGTCTGATCTTCCATTATACTGTCATAATTTCTTTGGATTTGGAATCAACCAGACTGTCAATTTCCTTAATAAATTTATCAGTCAGTTTCTGAAGCTTCTCCTCTAACTGCTTGATTTCATCCTCGGAGACCTCTTCCTTCGCAAGTTTCTTGAATGCGTCATTTCCGTCACGGCGAATGTTTCGGATAGCCACCTTTCCATCTTCGCCCTTTTTCTTAACCTCTTTTACAAGATCCTTTCTGCGTTCCTCGGTTAACTCCGGAAAAACAAGACGGATAACACTGCCGTCATTGGACGGTGTGATTCCCACATCAGAAGCCATAATCGCCTTCTCGATATCCTTGATCAGGCTCTTCTCCCAAGGTGCGATCTGAATCATTCTCGGTTCCGGAACGGAAACATTGCCAACCTGCTGGATCGGAGTCGGTGTTCCGTAATAATCTACCTTAATCTTATCCAGTACATGCGGGTTCGCACGTCCTGCACGAATCGATGCGAAGTCAGACTCTAAAAAGTGGTAAGCCTTCTGCATTTTTTCTTCATAAACCTGTAACCTTTCGTCCATTCGCCCTTCCTCCTACTCTACTGTCACTTTCGTTCCGGTAAAATTTCCTTTTACCGTATTTACAATACTGTTTTCTTCGTTCAGACCAAATACCCACATAGGCATCTTGTTATCTCTTGCCAGAATCGAAGCTGTCATATCCACAACCTGAAGATTCTTGTCAATAACCTCCTGAATGGATACGGAATCATATTTCTTTGCTTCCGGATTGGTTCTTGGATCATCATCATAGACACCATCCACAGCCTTCGCAAGCAGAATGACATCTGCCTCTACCTCAATCGCACGCAGCACTACACCGGTGTCCGTAGAAAAATATGGGTGACCGGTTCCTCCTGCAAAGAAAACGACTATCCCCTTTGCAAAATATTTGTTGGCACGATCCTTGGAAAATAACTTCGTAAAAGATCCGCACTCAAACGGTGTCAAAATATTGGTCAGCATCCCTGTACTGCGAAAAATTTCAGAAACATAGATACAGTTCATGATCGTTGCCAGCATTCCGATCTGGTCTGCTTTCGTGCGGTCAATATTTTCACTGGAACGTCCACGCCAGAAATTACCGCCGCCGATCACAATGCCGACCTCTATTCCTGCATCTACCAATTCCTTAACCTGTAAAGCGACCTGTCTGACCGTAGGCTCATCAAAACCTGTTTTTTTATCTCCTGCCAGTGCTTCTCCACTGAGCTTCAATAATATTCTCTTCATTTTTCTGCCTCACTCAACTATGGTGTTATGCTTTCTTACCGGCTTTCTTGATATCGCTGAAGAAAGAAGTCGGGCTGACATCGGCATAGCACTGTGAACACATACCTTCGATTACTGCACCATTATTAATCTGTACAGACTTCGATTTGATATTTCCCATAACAATTGCAGAAGTATCCAGAATAACCGGTCCCTTTACATCGATATCACCCTTTACAGCACCTGCAATCACTGCGCTTGTAGCAGTAATATTTCCAATAATAACGGAACTTTGTCCAATCTTTACGCTGCCCTCGGAAATGATTTCTCCGGTTACCTTCGCACCTTCCGCATATACCTCTGCTGCCTTGGAATTTCCTTGAATAGAGCCTGTCACATTCAGCTTACCGAGTACATTGATATTTCCATTTACTGTTCCGATCAGATCCATAGAGCCCTCTGAAGTAATATCACCGGTGATGATCATACCAGCCGTGATTACTGCTGTTTCATCTACAGCGGCTCTTGTCGTGTTCGTTGTTGTACCAAATGCATCCATTTTTCTTTCCTCTTCTCTTACGTTTCTGGAAGCAAATGCCGGTGCTTCATATTCCGGTGTCGAAGTCTGCCTTACAGGAACTTCCGGTACTTCCTCCTGTACCGTTTCCTGTGCTGCTGCCTCTTCTGTTGTTTCCTCCGGCATCAGTTCATTGACTGCCTGAGATAAATCATCCTTTAATTCTGAGAAAAAACCCATTTTAAATCCTCCATTCCTTTGTATCTCATCCGGTAAAACCGGATACTTCCTATCTGTTATGGTGCACCGGCTCTGTTTCCTCTGTAATGGCCGTGATTTCCACACCATCCATTGCCTGTATTTTTTCAATCACAAGGGGCAATGCTTCCACCGTGGTTTTCTTTGCACCGGAATCGTGCATCAAAATGACCGGTTCCTCATGATTCGGAATCGTGTTTGTGCAGTTACTCACTATTTGCTGTACGGAAAGTCCTCCTGCTGAGGAATCTCCGCTTGATATATTCCAGTCGAAAAAAACAATTCCCTGCTCATCCAACCAGTCAATCAGATCATCCATACTGGTACCGCCCTTTACATGGTTGCTGCTACCTCCCGGAAAACGGTATAGCATCGGTTTTTCTCCCGTTGTTTCCCAAAGCAGCGTCTGCAGTCTCAGTGTATCCTCTATAAAAGCCTCTTTGGACGCATATACTTCTCCATACCTGTGGGTATAAGAATGCATGCCAAGTGTATGACCCTCTTCTACAATCCTTCGATACATTGCCAAAGACTGTTCATCCTCTCTGCCATTGACAAAGAAGGTCGCCTTGACATCATATTCCTTCAGAATATCCAGAATATCATCCGTCATTACACTGGGGCCGTCATCAAAGGTTAGATGTACCTCCTTGATCATTTCCTGCGTTTCCACTGCCAGTGCATCGCTCCCGTCCGCTTCATTCTCTGCCTTTCCAGCCTGCACTGCATTGCTGTCCGTCTGCCCGTCGCTTTCCTGCAGTAAAATATCCGCATGCGACATAGCTTCATTTTCTTCCGGTACCCCGGAAAGTTGCTGTACTGCAGTGCTTTCTTCCGTCTCTATAACGGTTCTGGCTTCATACAGTTCATCCACTTTATTTTCCAGCTGTACAACCCTTATAAAAAGATAAACGCACAGGATGGTCGGTATCAATATGCCTGCCAGAATTGACAGAATAATGATTTTCTTCAGCCGGCGGATACGTTTTACCCGCCTTTTGGAGACTGCTTTCTTTTGTTCAGTCATCCTTTTTTCAATTCTCCTTTTTTAATCACCGTTAATTATACCATAAACTTTTGCAATACAAAACCATAAATTTATTTTCTCCATGTAGAAGGCATCAGTAAAATCAACATAGGAAATATTTCCAGTCTTCCTGCCAACATATCAAAAATCAAAACCCACTTTGACATCGACGAATACATGGAAAAATTTCCGGTTGGTCCCACCAGACTAAGTCCCGGACCGATATTATTAATCGTTGCGGCAACCGCCGTAAAATTCGTAGTAAAATCATAGTTTCCAAGACTGATCAACAGCAGAGAAACGGCATAGATTCCCACATATGCAACCAAAAAGACATTGGCGGCACGCACTACCGTATGCTCAATGCGCTTTCCATCCATCTGTACTGCCTTAATACTTCTTGGATGGATCAAAAAATCCAGTTCCTTTTTAACCGTTTTACAATAGATCACAATACGGGAAACCTTTATGCCTCCTCCCGTGCTGCCCGCACAGGCGCCAATAAACATCAGCACAATCAGTAATACCTTGGAAAACTCCGGCCACAAATCAAAATCCACCGTGGAAAAGCCGGTAGTCGTCATAATGGATGCCGCCTGAAATGCTGCGTGATGCAGATTTTCTCCCACCCCGGCGGAACTGTTTGACAGATTATAAGCGATCAAAAGCGTGATCACCGCATAAATTCCAAAATAACACCGCACTTCTGAAATGCGCAGCGCTTCTCTTCCTTTTCTCATAAGAAGAAGAAAGTAGACGGAAAAATTCACTCCAAACAACAGCATAAAAACAGTCACCACCGTCTGAATATAGTAACTATAGCCACCCATACTGTCGTTCCTAATACCAAAACCTCCTGTACCTGCTGTACCGAATGCGGTACAAACTGCATCAAACAGCGGCATTCCTCCTGCCAACAGCAGTCCCAGTTCAAACAGCGTCAGCGCAATATAAATTCCATACAGATACCCTGCCGTCTGACGCACCTTCGGCACAAGCTTGCTGACCGACGGTCCCGGACTTTCCGCTTTCATCAAATGAAGGTTTTGTCCGCCACCCGCAAGCGGAAGAATCGCCATCACGAATACCAGTACCCCCATTCCTCCAATCCAATGTGAAAAACTGCGCCAGAACAGATTGGCATGGGACAAGGCCTCCACATCATTCAGAATACTTGCACCGGTCGTCGTAAATCCGGAAACGATTTCAAACATTGCATTGGTATAAACCGGGATTTCTCCGCTGATATAAAACGGCAATGCCCCTACCAGACTGATGACGATCCAGCAAAGCGCCGTGGTAATAAATCCCTCCCGCGCATAAAAAGTCGTTCTCTGCGGCTTTTTAAAGCTCATTGCCGTTCCAAGCAAAAAAGCCACCGTCCCGCAGATCAGATAATCTTCCCAGGTGCCTTCCCTGTAAATCAGGTCCACCAATACCGGAGGCAGCATAAATAAACCTTCCAGCTTTAAAATCCATCCTAAAATATATCGTATACTTCCATAATTCATATCTTATCTCTCTTATGCCAGAATATCCGCAATATCCTTTAATCCTTTGTTTGTTGTTACCACAACAACCGTATCTCCGGTCTGAATACAATCCCGTCCGGAAGGAAGAATAAACCTGCCCTGCCGTACAATCGTACATAATAACAGATTTTTCTTCAATTTCAAGTCCATTAAAGCAATATCCGTAACTTTAGAAGGTTCCTTAACGACAAACTCCAGTGCTTCCACCTGATTATCTTCCATCAGATAAACAGCCTCCACATTACATCCCATGGAATTTTGCATAGAGCGCACATACTGCACGATATATTCTGCGGTCAGATATTTAGGGCTTACAATGCTGCCAATCGGAATGTCATCAATCACGCTGTCGTAATCAATCTTATTGATTTTCGTAATCAGTTTTGCTTCTGACACCTTATGTGCATACAGCGAAAGCATGATATTCTCTTCATCATAATCCGTTAGTGAGACGAAGGCATCCATCTGCGGCAGTCCCTCTTCTAACAGAATATCATGGTTGGAAGCGTCTCCATGTATGATCATTGCTTTTGGCAGAAGATCACAAAGATCCTCACACCGCTTTCTGTTTGTCTCGACAATCTTTACCTGTATCTTGGATCGCAGCAGACTTTCTGCCAGATAATAAGCAATCTTGCTGCCTCCGGCTATCATAACACTTTTGATTTTGTGCGTCTTGATTCCAATATCCGCAAACAGCTCATTCAGTTTGTCAGGTGGTGCAATGACCGAAATACTGTCGCTATAGTGGTTCAGTTGTCAAGACAAAAATCTAACATTTTTTTAATGAACCGATATGGTTGATAAGTTACAAGGAACATGGGGAGAATTGTGGAACGCTCCCCCGATCCACATATATGCTAAGCTAC
>JAAYNV010000056.1 GCA_012520645.1 Clostridiales bacterium
GTTATTGATAAAGCTGCTGCGAAGGGTGTATATCATAAAAACACTACTTCCAGAAAGGTTTCCCGCTTGAACAAAGCTGTAAACCAGATGGCTTAATAAGAGATCCGCTTTATTTATAGAATCAAAGAATCAGAAAAACCAACTCATACCGTCATGTGAGTTGGTTTTTTGATGCTTAAATATTGATAAAGATTTTTAAAATACAATACGGTTTCTGCCGCTCTCTTTGCCAAGATAAAGTTTGCGGTCCGCTTCCTTGATCGTCTCATCCGTTCCCTTACGGAAATCATACTCTGTCACGCCAAAGGTCATAGTCAGCTTTACCTGTTCTTCCCCGTATTCAATTACCATTTTCCGAATGTCAAACATCAATTCACTGATAAAGCTCGTTGCTTCATCACCGTTAAAACCGGGCAGCACAAGTAAAAACTCTTCTCCTCCCCATCTGCCTGCTAATGCTTTTCCCTCCAGCTTACGTTCCATGAGAACCGCCAGTCGTTTTAAAACAATATCCCCACATTCATGACCATACCGGTCATTTATTTTTTTGAAAAAATCAATATCTCCCAATGCCACAGAAAGATTTGCAATGCTGCCTTTTCTATAGTCTTCTGCACTCTTTTCCAGATATTCCAATATATTTCTGCGGTTTCCAAGTCCAGTCAGGGGATCAATTGAAGCGATTCTCTGCAGCTTATCATTATACAGCATCAGCTTTTTTTCCATTTCCATGGAATCTTTGCTGTAAAGATACATCGTAGCGATGATAATACTGCAAATTGTGATCGTATTCAAAAACTGGAATAAAATGCTGACTGTTTCTCCCATTCTATAGATCGGCTTATGATTCAATGTATACAAATACAGAAAAAGCCTCATAAAACACAAGGATACGGCATATGCCGCCTTCCATTTCGTTGCCAGATGGGAGGTCAGAAATACTAACATCATCAACACGAAGAGGAAATGCTGTACTCCACTACCCCAGCCAAGTACATATACAATCACCACAACCCAGCCCAGTGTCACTGCATTCGCCAACGCCAGAGACATTTTTGTACGGTCCTGATAAGTCCAATAAAATGCCAAAAAATACAACAAACCGCATGGAATGGATGCTTCAAACAAAAGCGTTCCTCCCTGCAGCACAAACATGGCAAGCAATATCAAATAATACCCCCACATGATTACCGTCAAAAGCCGCAGTATTACAGCAGTTCTCTTGGTTTCATTCTCGCTTTTCACGTCCTGAAATATCAGATTTTTCAGCGAATATAATATTCCTATTTCTTTCATCCTGCTGCCCTCTTTTATCCAATACTTCCTTCTTTATTTCTATACATATTATACCTTTACCGTCTGAATTTGACAATGCCTTCCTTTGTATGGAACAGGCAAAAAGTGCTTCCTCCTCTTACGAACATAAAACAGCCGACCCGTTCCCTTCGGTCGGCTGTTTCTTATACTATTTCCTCTGGCTAAGATCAGAAAGTAAACTTGTCTGCAAAATAAGCATCCAGTTCTTCGATTTTAACTCTCTCCTGCTCCATGCTGTCACGGAAACGAACCGTTACACAGCCATCCGTCTCGGATTCAAAATCATATGTAACACAGAACGGAGTTCCGATTTCATCCTGTCTTCTATATCTCTTTCCGATATTTCCTCTGTCGTCAAATTCACAGTTATATTTTTTCGAAAGCTGTGCAAAAATCTTCTCCGCGCCCTCGTTTAACTTCTTAGAAAGCGGAAGCACACCAATCTTGACCGGTGCAAGAACCGGATGGAAATGTAATACCGTTCTCACATCTCCTTCCCCAATTTCTTCCTCATCATAAGCCCCACAAAGCATTGCAAGGAAAAGACGTTCTACACCAAGCGAAGGCTCCACAACGTAAGGAATATACTTTTCACGCTTTTCATCATCGAAGTAAGTCATATCCTGTCCGGATACATTCTGATGCTGTGTTAAGTCATAATCGGTTCTGTCTGCGATACCCCAAAGTTCTCCCCAGCCAAACGGGAACAAAAACTCAATGTCCGTAGTTGCTTTTGAATAGAAGGAAAGTTCTTCCTTGTCATGATCTCTGACACGCATTTCCTCTTCTTTCATGCCAAGGGACTTTAAGAAATCAATACAATACTGCTTCCAGTATGCAAACCATTCCAGATCGGTATCCGGCTCACAGAAAAATTCCATTTCCATCTGCTCAAATTCTCTGACACGGAAAATGAAGTTACCCGGCGTAATCTCATTTCGGAAGGATTTACCCACCTGACAGATACCAAACGGAATCTTCTTTCTGGATGTTCTCTGTACATTTTTAAAATTCACAAAAATACCCTGAGCGGTCTCAGGTCTCAGATAAACCGTACTCTTGGCATCCTCTGTGACACCCTGAAAAGTTTTGAACATCAGGTTAAACTGTCTGATATCCGTAAAATTATGTTTTCCACATGACGGACACGGAATATTGTGTTCGTCAATAAATGCCTTCATCTGCTCCTGTGACCAACCGTCTACGGAGGAATCCAGTGTCATACCATTTTCTGCCACATAATCCTCAATGATCTTATCTGCACGGAAACGTTCATGACATTCTTTACAATCCATCAAAGGATCCGAAAAACTTCCTAAATGACCGGAAGCCACCCATGTCTGCGGATTCATCAAAATCGCACAGTCTACGCCGACATTATAGGGACTCTCCGTCACAAACTTCTGCCACCATGCCTTTTTTATATTGTTTTTCAGTTCCACACCAAGATTTCCGTAATCCCATGTATTCGCCAAACCGCCATAAATTTCAGATCCGGGATATACAAATCCTCTTGCCTTTGCCAATGCAACTATTTTTTCCATTGTTTTTTCCATTATTCCACCCTGCCTTTATTGATATTGTGCCTGTCCGGCTATAAAACAGCTACTGACAGCTATTTGTATATGATATAAGTCCTTCCGTCTCCCGGATGGGCTATCACGCTCTTTCCTTCTATAAGCTCTGTCCCCTCAGAAATATACAAAATCTTTCCGGGTACTTGTACTGCTACATCCTCTTCCAAAACGACCAGCTTTTTTTCTCCCATCTGGAGAATTTCACTTTTTCCAACCTTGTTGGCATGATCTATCGCATCCACTAACGTCACATCCAGATCAATTCCGTTATCATAGGCTTCCGCCACCGTTCCGCAGAAAAATTCTTTTCCGTTAAATCCGGTATAGTCTGCCGCATTTGGATACTTCATCAACAGTTTTACAACGCCATCCTTTACTTCTACCTTGGATACGGACACCTTTCTGCCTTCTTCTGCCGCATTGTAAGCAGCTACAATATCCAGTGTATACTCCTTTAAATCTTCGGCATCATAATATTCTTTCTCAAAATCTTCTACAATCGTACTGGTCAGGCTTCCGTCCTTTTCCACCTCAATCGTTGTCATTTCCGCATTCCCTGCACTGCCACAGCCCGTCAGGGACAAAACACCAAGTACTGTACATATTCCGATTATTTTTTTATACATCCGGTCATCCTCCTAAAAGTACCGCTTCCTATTATAGCTGACTTCTGTCTGTTTTTCAACAAAACTTTTTAAAGACTTTCGAGTATTTCCAGACTATGAAAAGCATGGTCAAAAACACGCTTACAACACCGCTCTGCAATTTCCTTCAGTTCTGCCCGCACCGTCTCCGTCACATTGAAGGTATAAAGTTTTTCTATACTGCTCTTTGCTATGTAATCCACCGTATAGACTGCAGATTCACTATAGACGATATCTGCCGGAATGCCCGGGAATTCTCCCTCTGTCATCATACTTTTAAGTTCAAAAACATACCTCACCAGCGGATTGGGAATACTCTGTGCTAACAGTGCACGCAGAGACTGATACACAAGCTTTAGCATCTCCTTATCCTCGCTGTTCTCACGGGTATAATAATCGGCAATTTCCAAAAAATACATGCCATAATATGCCCCTTCAAAATTATCCCGAAGCTCCGCGAAGTAGTTGCTGATTCCTGTTTCTACAATATTATAAGAACTTCTTCCTTCATACAGCTTAAACTCACCAAAGCAAAACGGGTTTGTGGATGCCATAAAGCGGCTGTTCTGTCTTCTGGCACCTTTCGCAAAAGCAGAAATCTTTCCCCTCTCCTTAGTAAGCAATAAGACGCGCCTATCATAATCACCGATAGGCGTCGCCTTTAGTACTATCCCCGTCACTACTGTAAAATCCTGCATCCGGGTATTCTCCTCTTTCTCTTTCCTCTGCGCCTTCTGTCTCCTGATCCATGCAGGACTTAAATTTCAAGTAGTCCTCCACCCTGCCGGAATTCATAAATCTTTCCCAGTAACTTAACTCTTTCATCCCGCTGTCCCCCTGTTCTTTATCTCTATTAGGGTCTGCGGATTTTAAATTTCTATTCGTTATCCTTGGGATTGTAGCCAAAATTTTTGAGCAGATAATCGCTGTCCCGCCAGTCCTTTTTCACGCGTACCCAAAGTTGCAAATTGACCTGCATTTCAAGCATCTGTTCTATTTCATAGCGTGCCTGGGAGCCGATCTTTTTCAGCATCTGTCCCTGCTTTCCGATAATGATGCCCTTATGGGAATTTTTCTCACAGATAATCGTTGCGTCAATATCCACAATCTTTTTGCTGAATTTCATCTGCTCGATGGTCACCGCGATTCCATGGGGTATTTCCTCATCCAGACACCGAAGCGCCTTCTCCCGGATCAGTTCTGCCACAATCTGTCTCTGCGGCTGGTCCGTAATCGTATCTTCATCATAAAATGCCGGCCCGTAAGGCAGATATTTAAAAATACATTCCAGTAATACATCCGTATTTTTACCGCTTTTGGCACTGAGCGGAACCACCTCATCAAAATCCATTTCTTTTCTGTACGTATCAATACACTGTGCAATTTCCTCCGGCTTTGCCATATCCGTTTTATTAATGACTAAAATAACCGGAGTATTCACGCGGGAAAGCTGCTCTAAAATATGGCGTTCCCCCGCCCCGATAAAGGTAGTCGGCTCTACCAGCCAGAGGATCACATCAACCTCTTTCAAAGTCTGCTTTGCCGCTCCAACCATATAGTTCCCTAACTTATTTTTTGCCTTATGAATACCCGGCGTGTCCAAAAATACGATCTGTCCCTCTTTTGCAGTATAGACAGTCTGTATCCGGTTTCTTGTCGTCTGCGGCTTGTTGGATGTAATCGCAATTTTCTGACCGATCAATTTATTCATCAGGGTCGACTTTCCTACATTTGGTCTGCCGATCAGTGTGGCAAAACCTGATTTGAACTGCTTATTTTCCATGTTTTGTTTCCTTATCCTCCGCTTTCTGTTCCGCTCCTTCTATGCTCTGTACTGTTTCAGACTCCTTCTTTTGCTTCCGTCCCTTGCGCCATTTACAAATAACTCTCACAATAAATACAAGAATAACGATGATGACCGCCCATACAAAAATAATCGGAAGCGATATGACAAAGCCAATCGCAAAGTTCTGCAGTCCTTTTCCTACCCGGTAAACATTCTCCGAAAATCCTGTCCAAATGCGTTCCCAGACACTCTCATTCTGCTCCGTCGGTGTGATCCGGGCAACCTCCCGCACTTCCAGATATACAGTACTGTAATCAATCTGGTTATCAAAGGTGCGCAGTCTGGATTCCATGCTCTCAAGCTGATACCTTACCTCAGACAATCTGCTTTCCACCTGAATGATATCTTCCACCGTCTCAGCCTTCCCAAGCAGTTCAAAGAGTCTCTCCTGCTCGGTTAACAGTGCTTTTTTATGGCTTTCCAAATCCACATACTGTAAGGTCACATCCTTTACCTGCTCCGAGCGGTATACCACATTGGAATTCTCAGACACCTGACAGACAAACGCATCCAGCTTTTCTTTTGGAATCCTTGCCGTGATACGTCCGTTCCGATTACGTACTGTTTCCGGCTGTACATAAGTATCTGCGCCAAAAGAATCCGAATACACCGCCGATGATTCTATGTAACCGCCAAGCAGCTCTACCTGCTCTGTGACGTTTTGCAATAGCTGATCAAATTCCCGTGTTTCGACCGTCATAGAAACTTCCCTGATTAGCTTTCTTTCGGCTGCTTTCATGATTTCTTCTGCATTCTGATCGACTACCGCATTTTCTACCTGTGCTTCCTCGGCATAGCCTCCATTCCCTGCATCCATGGCTGTCTGCTTGGAATCAAGTGTATAAGCCCCGGATGAGACAGCGGCAGTATCTGCCGCCGCCAATTCAGATGATGCACTGCCGCATCCCACAAGGGGCATACAAAGCAGACACATTGCCAGACTTTTGATCAAAATATTTTTCTTCCTCATTCCTCTATGCCTCCCATACCCTTCTTAAGCAAACAGGGTTTCCGTCCGTTCAAATAACTTCTGCTGTTTCTTAATCTTTTCATCATTTCCAACGACACAAAGACACTCCTTGGAAAGAAAGGCTTCTACATAATCTGCCAGTTTGTGAAGCTGTTCCAGATCAGTAGCAAGCAGTTCATCCCTCTCCTTCTGGATATCTTTCTCTTCTACACCAGACATCCATGCCGCCAGAGAACGATTTCCCTTAGCTGCCGGAGTAAGCGGCATATCCAGCTCGCTGACAGCCCCGATAATATACTGCATAATGGTACGCTCATCCGCCTGATAAGAACGAATATATTCCGGAGCCTTTTCATAGACATCAATTGTCTTTTCCAGATTCGGATCCCTATAGGAAACAAAATAACTGTCCCCGGTCTTTCCAAAGTTGCACATACAGCCATAAGCACCGCCCTTTACACGGACATTGTTCCACAGATAGTCATAGCCCATCATAACCCGAAGGGCACGCAGGGCACCATGATATGTGAATCCCTTTTCTTCAAAATTTCCGGCACGGCATACGAACTGAACCTGGGAAGCTGCTAAAAATCCTTCGTTCTTCTTCTGTGGAAGCAGGGTAAACGGTTTACCGGTAAGTTCCGTAGTAAACAGGCTTTTTTTCAGTTTTTCCGTAAGCTCCGGCACCACCGCACAGCCCTCCTTGGAAGCCGTATAGTCCACCATCAGATTTTCCGGACGGAAGATATACTGCGCCGTCAAAAGCAGCTTCTCGGCAATCCGGGTCTTTTCTGTTTCAAAATTCTTCTCCAGATGCTCAAGCAGTCTGTAAAGCGGCAGACCATTCATCCTCTCAGCAAGCGCCGCCGTCTCGGAAAAATACCCTAACGCCCTGCCGACTGCAAGTGAATGTCCTGCAGAAATAAAACCGGACTGCATACGGGAAGCGGACTCAGCCAGAAGCTCCATTAGACGCTTTTCATCCTGAAACTTCGTGCGAAGAATCATTTCCTCCATCAGTTCAAAGGCCTTTTCCAGATTCTCATAAAGTACCTTTCCCTTTATTTCAAAGCATGCCTTATATTCCTTCAGATTCCTGGCATTCGTATAGGTATTGACCACTGCCGCAATACCACCGGTATAGATATTCATTTCATTAAAAAGATCCCCATAGCTGTAATGCTCCGTATCCATAAGCCCAAGCACTGCTTTTAGCAGACCGACATAGGGAAGCAGCTCATCCGGCACCTTTTTCATATCAAACATCAGTCTGAGATATTCGATTCCATTTGTAAAAATAGGATGATAAAGGATTGTCGTGCCGTCTGACTCTGTGACCTCATTCACAAAGCCCGCTGCCTCCTTTTTGATATCTTCTCTGGTCAGTAACGGAATACATTTTAAAGTCTCTGCATCCTCTTCCCTGTCCTGATATTCCCGAAGCGCCCTGGTCTGTTCCACAATGCCTTCCCGTTCTTCTTCCGAAAGATTTTTACGGTATTCTGCAAGTCCTTCTGCAAGCTTTTTTTCTCTCTCCGCAGTCAGTCCCCTTTTTGGCACGAGCATCACCATGGATTTGTGCGTATTTTCCAAAATATATTTCTGAATGAGCGTTTCATAATAACCGCTCTCTATCTTCTCTTTTAACACGGCAAAGGTCGCATTTGCCTCAATATGGGAAAACGGTGCCGCATCATCATACAGCCAGCTGTCCAGCATCTGAAGCCCATACATCAGTCCCTTCGGATAAGAGCCAAAATCCGCCTCTCTGTATTTGAATTCGTAATAATTGAGTGCTGCACGCAGCGCTTTCTTGTCCAGTCCGTTCTTCACCAGACTGCCAAGCACCTCTTCGATCGTGGCAATAAATTCCGGCTGTCTCTCCTTATCCGCTCCCTTTGCTACAATGGAAAAATATGGCTGCTTCACTCCGTTGTCATAAATGCTGTACACGTCCTTGCCGATTCCCTTGTCAATGAGCGCCTGCTTTAACGGTGCTCCCGGGGCGGAACAGAGCACATAGTCCAGTACCTGAAATGCAATATAAAGCTCTCGATCCAGACTGTCTGCAACCACCGTATTATAGGAAAGATAAGCATTTCCCTTCTCTTCTTCCTGTTCCGTAATGGAATAGGCTTTCTCCACAAAGACCGGCTTTTCAAATGCCGGCTGTGTTCCCACAGAAGAATCCACCGTCAGCGAATCGAACGCGGAAAGATATTCTTTGTCCAAAAATTCCAGTTTCTCTGCCATATCCATATTGCCATACAAATAGATATAGCTGTTAGACGGATGATAATAGCGTCTGTGAAAATCTAAAAACTCTTCATAGGAAAGACTCGGAATCACCTCCGGGTCTCCTCCGGATTCAAACCCGTAGGTCGTATCCGGAAACAGGGAGTTGAAAAGCTCCCGCTCCATCACATCATCCGGGGAAGAAAAAGCCCCTTTCATTTCATTATATACAACACCGTTTACCGTCAGTTCGTCGGTAACATCTTCCATTTCATAATGCCACCCCTCCTGACGAAATATTTTTTCTTCCTTATAGATATTCGGATAGAAAACGGCATCCAGATACACATGCATCAGATTCTGGAAATCCTTATCATTGCAGCTTGCCACCGGATAGACCGTTTTATCCGGGTAAGTCATGGCATTCAAAAAAGTATTTAAAGACCCCTTCGCCAGTTCAATAAACGGATCCTTCACCGGGAAATTTCTGGAGCCACAGAGCACGGAATGCTCCAATATATGCGCTACACCGGTACTGTCCGTTGGTGTCGTGCGAAATCCGATATAAAACACCTTATTTTCATCATCATTGGATAAAAGGACAATTCTTGCTCCTGTCTTTTTGTGCTTTAAGATATATCCCTCACTGTTCAGATCAGCGATCATCCTGTTCTCCAGTATTTCATAGGATGTTAAATCTTCTATTTTCATTCCGAAAGCCTCCATTTTTTTGTATAGTGTTTCCTGCTATGTGCATTCTTATTGTCCATCATATCACAAAAATAAGAAGTTTTCATTGATTTTTCTTTTTATATTTCCTATAATCTGCTATAGCAAAATGCTTTTGACATTACAAAAAGGAGTAAATCTATGAACAGCATTGTATGCGGCGCTGCCGCTTCCAAACGGATTACCTGGATCGATACCCTGAAATTTATCGGAATGTATTCTATTTATGTGGGACATTTCCTAAGTTTGACAGGACTCTCTTATGCTTTTATTTTTGCCTACGGAGTACAGGTCTTTTTCTTTGTTTCCGGCTTCTTTGCCGTCTCCCAGGAGGAATACTCCTTCTCTCAGACTTTTTTGCACCGGGTGCGTTCCCTTCTGGTTCCCTATGTCTGCTTTTCCGTTTTGGCAGTCATTGTCATCAGCATACAGAACAACTATGGACTGGAGCAGGTGCTGCCGCTTGTCAAGCAGACCGTGCTCGGAATGCGAAACCAGACCCCTGCCATTGCTCTCTGGTTTCTTCCCGCACTGTTTATCATGCAGATACTCTATGATCTGTTATACCGTTTCTGCCGGAAAAATAAGTGGATTGTTTTTTTGATCAGTATGGTGATATATATTGCCGTTGCAATTTGGGTAGACCCGATCGGACAGCCAAAATGGATTTTCAGTCTGGACAGTGCACTTTACTTTTTCCCGTTTTATGCGATGGGACCATTACTATATCCATTTCTGAACTTTGACTGGAAGAATTGTTCCATACAGAAAAAATGCGGGCTTGGTATTCTGGGAAGCTTTATTCTGTGTGTAACGCTTTGCATTTACTTTGCAAAGATGCTTCCGTTCTATCAGTTATGTAAAGATATTCCCCTGTTTCCGGTACTTTATCCGTTCTTTACCGCCTGTGTCCTGATCGGCTTTTTATACATACTGGCACGATTTCTGGATGTGTTCCCTCTTCTTCGCCGTATGGGACAGAAAACACTCTACTTCTGCGGCAGTGAAACCATTCTGAAAATTATTGTACCGGAGCTTTTTGGCATCTGTGGACTGCCCTTTACACTGAATAATCCGCTCAGCGTATATCTGTACGGGCTGATGCTTATGTTCTTAGGTTATTTTGTTTTGATTCCGGTGGAAGAAAAGCTGTTTGGGAGGTTGTTTAAAGCATGATGGAGGAAAAACGTACCAAAATCACAGGCACACTTATCACACTGCTTGGGGGCACCTTCTGGGGACTCTCCGGTGCATGCGGACAATATCTTTTTAACTACGAGGGTGCTAATTCCAAATGGCTTGTGTCCATCCGGCTGCTGATTGCCGGTCTTCTTATGGTTTTGTTTTATCTCATCCGGGATTTGTTTCAAAATCATACGGTTCGAAATGCTCTTCACATATTTGAGAAAAAGCGCGATGTTCTGGATATTGTGCTTTACGGCATCGGCGGCATGATGCTCTGCCAGTTCTCCTATTTTACCTGCATTCAATATTCCAATGCAGGCACTGCCACAATGGTACAGTACATCGCTCCGGCATTGGTCATGCTGACGGTCTGTGTACTGGAGCGAAAGAAGCCTCTTCCTACCGAGATTCTGGCCGCTTTTCTTGCCCTGTCTGGTATCTTTTTGCTTGCAACCCACGGAGATGTGACCCATCTGGTTATTTCTAAGGAGACTTTGTTCTGGGGACTGTTATCTGCTGTAACCGTTGTCTTTTATAACCTTTATCCCAGACGGCTGATGAAGGATTTTTCTGCTCCCTATCTGCTTGGATGGGCCATGCTCATCGGCGGAATAGTGCTGTGCCCGCTCTTTCGTCCCTGGACCTATGAACAGCCCATACACTCATCCACACTGGCTGCTCTGTTTGCAGTTATTTTCCTGGGTACAATCGTCTCCTTCTCTTTTTATATGCAGGGTGTAAAAATGATCGGACCGACCAAAGCCAGTCTCTATGCGTGCATCGAGCCGGTTTCTGCTGCCGTAATCGCAGCGGTATGGCTTCATGCTTCCTTTGAACCTCTGGATATTCTGGGGTTTGCACTGGTAATCTCTACCGTATTTGTGCTGGCACTTTCCAAAGGAATCGTGCGCCGCTAGGCGCACGACGAAAAAAAAGCCTGACAGCTATCGGGCTTTTTTTATGTGCGTCTTACAGTGCACATTTTCTTCTTGAAACGGTCTATAAACCAACAGAAACCAGTGCAAACTTTTTAAAGGACCATTCCTCTACGACAGTAATATCCCTGTTTCTGCGAAGACTCTCATCCGCAAGAATCTCATCGATCGTATAGATTCTGCTTGTATAGCCTGCTTTTTTTCTTTCTTCCGCCTCCTGCCAGATATTCAGCTTAAATTTTGCCTTCATCTGCTTGTAAGCCAGATAAGACAGATCGTTTTTCTGAATAAAGAACAGATGGTCCGAAACCGTTGTATCTTCTGCCACTTCTTTCAACATGTAGTGTGCCAGAATGGCTCTTAGCTTAAACGGAACATCATCCCGCTCCATAAGCTGTCCATAGGTCAGCCTGGCCCCTATGTATACATGGCTGATATCATTTAATACATATTCAAATGCCTCATAACCAGTCCTGCTATTTTGCATCTTCTGCTCCTTCTTCTATGTAATCTAATGATCCACCCATTGCCTGCAGAATATCCCGTATTTCCTCTTCTTCCATCTCGATTTCACGGGAAAGCTCGGCAACTGTCACTTTGCGTAACAGACTTTCCGACAATTCCTTTGCCTGTCTATAAAGCTGATCGGCACGTTCCGCCAGTTCCTTTCCTCCATCATCTGCTGCACCGGACTCCCGTATAAAGTCCTCCATTGCATCCATCATCATCTTTCCCAATAGACCTGCTGCTTCCTCTGCTGTTTCCAGACAACCGAGCATCTCCACTCCAAGCGTCAGTGCCATATTCCCCTCTCCGATCAGATCCTCCATAAAGACTCCCTGTCCGGCATAGAGCTTTGCCACCTCCACCACCTGAGGGAGATAGATTTCTATCAGCTTTTGCTTTGCAGCCTTCTCGCCCGCCATGGCAGACAGCGTCACCGCTTTTTTCTCTCCCTCACTGACCTCAGACAGCCCGCCCAGATCCTGCAAATACATGTCCAGATAATCCAGATCATCTTCGGTCAGATACTCATCCAGATCCACCGGCTCCCCGATGCCGATCTTATGGTTTTTCAAATAATCAAGCACCATCTGAAGCTGTTCTTCCGAAAGCTTAAGTGCCATAAATTCTTCCCTGACCTGTTCCTTTGAAATAACATGATTTTGTGCCTTGGCACGTTTTACCACCTTTTCCAGGGTCTTTGCAAATAAAAGTTCCTGTTCCCTCATAGAATCGCTCATCCGTGTCCGCTCCTCATTATTTCGCCTTTTATTCCAGACTTTTTCAAATTCCTTATTTCTCAGCTTCTTTTCACATGCTCATGCGTAAAAAGATGTTCCTGACAATACTCATAATTTCCTTCGCACTTGGAACAGAACCGGAACTCCAGAGTTGGATCATCCTTCTCGGTCCTGCCGCAGATGGCACACTTGTGCTTTGTCACACCGGTCGCCTGTCTGACCTCCCGTTTAAAATCCTGTCTGCGCTTGATCTGTTTTGGCGAAACACGCATCATATTTCTGGTTGATAAGAAAAATACCACAAAGTTAAGCAGGGAGGCTGCAATCACAACACGGATCACGAAATTGCCTGAAATCACCTGCAGCACTAACCATGCCCCATATGCAATTCCCATCCATTTCATTCTGACCGGAATAATGAACATCAAAAGCACCTGTACATCCGGGAAGGTAACCGCAAAAGCCAGGAATATCGACATATTGACATAATAGGTACTGAATGCGTGAAATACTTTTCCCATAAACTGTGTCGAAAAATATACATCTGCTCCTACCATGGAAATTGCCTGTGCATCCACCACGTATAAAAATCCCATTACAATAAAGCTTCCCAAAATGGTAAAGAGCATTCCTGAAAACAGATACAGATTATAGCGGAAGGTTCCCCATGTCCTCTCCAGTGTTGTTCCGATTGAATAATAAAACAACAATGTGATGATCACCAGCAAATCAAACGAATACGGCGGCACCAGAATCCAGGTTACTAATCTCCAGACCTGTCCATGCAGAATCATATACGGATTTAAGGTCAGATAACTGATAAACGATGGATTTACCATGCTGATCAGATATCCAAACGCATAGCAGATCAGTAAATACAACGAAAGATTCTGCAGCGCATATTTCCCCCATTTCCTTTCCAGCTTATTAATCCAGTTCGTACCCATATGATGACTCCTTTTCTTTCTTCTTAATGCACTGCATACATTCTAACATTCCCCCATAAAAATGTAAATAAAGCCTGCCAAACTTCACAAATTCCTTAGAAACTGTTCACAAAAACATTAGAATTTCAGCTTTCATTATACATAATTTGTCGATTGCACTTTTAAAAAGCGTGTCGTATAATGTAGAATGGTCGCGATAGACAGTAAGAGGTATAATAATAATGAAAAAAGAAAACTATACGCTTGGAATCGATATCGGTTCCACTACCGTAAAAATTGCAATTTTAAATGATGCACATGAGATTTTATTTTCTGATTATAAACGGCACTATGCCAATATTCAGGAAACACTTGCCCTTTTGTTAAAGGATGCAAAGGCTTCCCTTGGAAATCTTCTGCTTCATCCAATGATTACAGGCTCGGGCGGTCTGACACTGGCAAATCATTTGGGCGTTCCCTTTAATCAGGAGGTCATAGCCGTTTCCACGGCCTTACAGGAGCTTGCACCTCAAACGGATGTTGCCATCGAGCTTGGCGGTGAGGATGCCAAGATTATTTATTTCGAAGGCGGCAATGTGGAACAGCGTATGAACGGTATCTGCGCAGGCGGTACCGGTTCCTTTATCGACCAGATGGCTTCTCTTCTTCAGACGGATGCCTCCGGTCTGAATGAATATGCCAAAAGCTATCAGTCTCTTTATACAATTGCCGCACGCTGCGGTGTCTTTGCCAAAACGGACATCCAGCCGCTCATTAACGAGGGCGCTACAAAGGAAGACCTCTCTGCCTCCATTTTTCAGGCAGTTGTCAACCAGACAATCAGCGGTCTTGCCTGCGGCAAACCGATTCGCGGACATGTTGCCTTTCTGGGTGGTCCCCTTCATTTCTTATCGGAATTAAAGGCTGCTTTTATCCGTACTTTAAAACTGGACAAGGAACATATTATCGACACCGATAATTCCCATCTGTTTGCAGCGATCGGCTCTGCCTTAAATGCAAAGGATGAGGTATCCGTTTCGATGGACGATATGGTTGCAAAGCTCTCCTCCCATATCAAAATGGAGTTTGAGGTAGAGCGTATGTCGCCTCTTTTCGCGTCCAGACAGGAATATGACGAGTTTACATACCGCCACGGCAGACACCATGTAGCGACAGGAAATTTAGGCGACTATCACGGAAAATGCTATCTTGGAATCGATGCCGGCTCCACCACGACAAAAGTTGCATTAGTCGGTGAGGACGGTTCCCTGCTCTACTCCTTCTATTCAAACAATAACGGAAGTCCTCTGAAAACTGCCATCCGTTCCATCCAGGACATTTATGATAAGCTGCCGGAGGATGTGGAAATTGTCCGCTCCTGCTCCACCGGATACGGTGAAGCCCTGATGAAGGCCGCCTTTTTATTGGATGACGGAGAAGTAGAAACCGTAGCACATTACTATGCCGCTGCCTTTTTCAATCCCGAAGTGGACTGTATTCTGGACATCGGCGGTCAGGATATGAAATGTATTAAAATCAAAAACCACACCGTAGACAGCGTCCAGTTAAATGAAGCATGCTCCTCCGGCTGCGGTTCCTTTATTGAAACCTTTGCCAAATCCTTAAACTACAGTGTCGAGGACTTCGCGAAGGAAGCACTGTTTGCCGAGCATCCTATCGACCTTGGTACACGCTGTACCGTATTTATGAACTCCAAGGTAAAACAGGCACAGAAGGAAGGTGCATCCGTTGCCGATATTTCTGCCGGTCTTGCTTACTCCGTAATCAAGAATGCCCTGTTTAAAGTCATCAAGGTTTCCGATGCCTCGGAACTTGGCAGACAGATTGTCGTACAGGGTGGAACCTTCTACAATGATGCGGTTCTGCGAAGCTTTGAAAAGATTGCAGACTGTGAAGCCATCCGCCCGGATATTGCCGGAATCATGGGTGCTTTCGGTGCTGCCCTTATTGCCCGGGAGCGCTATCACGAAACAGAGGATTACCATACCTCGATGCTCTCCATCGAGAAGATCAATGCACTGGAATTTACGACTACAATGGCAAAATGTAAAGGCTGTACCAACAACTGCCGTCTTACGATCAACAAATTTTCCGGCGGACGCCAGTTTATCTCCGGCAACCGCTGTGAACGCGGACTTGGAAAAGAAAAGAATGCAAACCATGTTCCGAATCTGTTTGAATATAAACTGAACCGCTATTTTTCCTATGAACCGCTCCCTGCAGATCAGGCTCCCCGCGGTACGGTCGGAATCCCGCGGGTTCTGAATATGTACGAAAACTATCCGTTCTGGTTCACCTTCTTTACAAAATTGGGATACCGTGTCGTATTATCCCCGGTATCCAACCGTAAGATTTATGAACTGGGTATCGAGTCTATCCCCAGCGAATCCGAATGCTATCCTGCAAAGCTGGCACACGGACATGTTTCCTGGCTCATTAAACAGAACGTAGACTTTATTTTCTACCCTGCCCTGTTCTATGAACGGAACGAATTTCCGGACGCGAACAATCACTACAACTGCCCGATCGTAACGTCCTATTCCGAAAATATCAAGAACAACGTGGACGAAATTTCAAGCGGTCAGGTCGTCTTCCGCAATCCGTTCATGGCATTTACTTCGTTTGAAACCGTCCGGGATGCACTGACTCATGAATTTCTGGAGCTTCCGGCATCCGAAGTCACAGCGGCGGCAAAAGAAGCATGGCAGGAACTTGCCCTTGCCCGCACTGATATGAAGCATAAGGGAGAAGAGGTGTTAGAATATCTGAAAGAGACCGGAAAACGTGGTATCGTACTGGCAGGACGCCCCTATCACATTGACCCGGAAATCAATCACGGTATACCGGAGCTCATCACCTCTTATGATATTGCAGTACTGACGGAAGATTCCATTTCCCATCTGGCTGCCCCGGAAAGACCGTTAATCGTATCCGACCAATGGATGTACCACTCCAGACTGTATGCTGCAGCAAGCTATGTAAAGACAGTCGATAATCTGGATCTGATCCAGCTGAATTCCTTTGGCTGCGGTCTGGATGCCGTAACTACCGATCAGGTAAATGATATTCTTTCCGGCTCCGGCAAGATTTATACCTGCTTAAAGATTGACGAAGTCAATAACCTGGGAGCTGCACGTATCCGCATCCGCTCCCTGTTATCTGCAATCCGTGTCAGAGAGCAGAAGCATCAGACACGTATCGTACAGTCTTCTGCGATTGAAAAAAAAGCTTTTACAGAGGATATGCGCAAAGATTATACGATTCTCTGTCCGCAGATGTCCCCGATTCATTTTGAAATCATTGAAGCAGCCTTCCGGGCATGCGGCTATCACTTTGAAGTGCTTTCAAATGACAATAAGCATTCGGTTGACGTAGGACTGAAATATGTTAATAACGACGCCTGCTATCCTTCCCTGTTCGTAGTCGGACAGATTATGGAGGCACTACTGTCAGGCAAATACGATCTGGACCGCATTGCCATTATTATGTCCCAGACAGGCGGTGGCTGCCGTGCAACTAACTATATAGGCTTTATCCGCCGTGCACTGGAGAAGGCCGGCATGTCCCAGATTCCGGTCATTTCCCTAAACATGGGCGGTATCGAATCCAACCCCGGTTTCAAGCTGGATGCAAACCTCCTGCTGCGCGCTGCATGCGGTGCCATTTTCGGTGATATCTTCATGCGTTGTACCTACCGTATGCGCCCTTATGAGAAGGAAGCCGGCAGTGTCAATGCCCTGCATCGTAAATGGGTCGGTGAATGTCAGAAATTTGTGTCCGGTAAACATCTGAACCTCTTTACTTTTAATAAGATGTGCCGTCAGATCATCCGGGAATTTGATGCAATTCCAATTACGGATGTGAAAAAGCCCCGTGTCGGCATTGTCGGTGAAATTCTGGTAAAATTCCTTCCGGCTGCCAATAACTATCTGGTAGAACTCTTAGAG
The DNA here is from genome assembly GCA_012520645.1 of Clostridiales bacterium. Classification (GTDB taxonomy): domain Bacteria; phylum Bacillota; class Clostridia; order Lachnospirales; family Lachnospiraceae; genus JAAYNV01. Next base: position 17,577 of record JAAYNV010000056.1, read on the forward strand.
GCGGAAGGGGCTGAAGCGGTTGTTCCGGATCTGTTAGACTTTATGCTCTACTGCTTTGAAAACCAGATCTACAAGGCAGCACATCTTGGCACCAGCCGCAAAGCTGCCAGACTGTCCAGGCTCGGCATCAAGGCATTGGAATTTGCCCGTTCAGCGGCTTCTAAGGAATTTGAAAGAAGTAAGCACTTTACTCCTCCGGCACACATTAAAGATCTGGTGCACTATGCGGAGGATATTGTTTCTATTGGAAATCAGACCGGAGAAGGCTGGTTTTTGACCGGAGAGATGTTAGAGCTCATCCATAGCGGTGCCCCGAATATTGTCTGCACACAGCCCTTTGGCTGTCTGCCCAATCATGTCGTCGGCAAGGGTGTAATCAAAGCAATCCGCAAGGAATATCCACAGGCAAATATCGTTGCCATTGATTATGATCCGGGTGCCAGCGAAGTCAATCAGCTGAATCGTATCAAGCTGATGCTCTCCACCGCTCAGAAAAACTTAAAATAACTTTTTTACAATAGACCAAAAAAGCCATGGATTTGAGGATTGAAAATATCCCCAAATACCATGGCCTTTTTACCGTTTCCAAGGTGTCTTTTCCGCCAGACCGATATTAATCATTTCAAAAAACTGTTCATCCATCGTATCATCCGGCTCATAATATTTTAACATACGAATCGTATGTGCCTCCTGTTCATCCTTTGGCTCATAATTTTTTAAGAGTTCTAATATCTTCTCCTTTAAATCTGCCGGAGATGCAAAATCTGCCGGATACATAATTCCGGTCACTTTTGTCAAAACACCAACCGCATACCCCATTTCATAATTCCCGGTCATCGTGCTGGTATCCCATCTGCTTTTTATAATGACTGCCTGTCTTGCCAGTTCCGGTACCATTCCTTTTCCTCCATAAAAACAGGATGGAAGAAAGCTCCTCCATCCTGTTTTTTTGATACAATCCGTTTCTTATCTTGCCTGAACGACCTGACTCCAATCGGAAATTCCAATCAAAGCCTTTGCAAATTCCGCTACAGCCGGATTTGTGTCAATGCTCTGGTAAACACTATAAGAAAACTTATGGGAACCATCCGCATTTTTCAGTCCCATATTCAAGCCCTGTGCCAACTCTGTCGGAGAGTCAATATCTCTTGCCAGAATAAAGGCATCGATATGCTGGTTGTATGCTGCCTGATAATAAGCATATGCAATCGCTGCCGCCTGATAGTTTTCTCCCTGTGCAGACGGGAAACCTACCTCACTGACCATCATATTTCTCGGTGCACCAGTCACAGAGAGATTCTGCGGCTTACACATATAGTCCGTAAAGACTGCCAGATTTGCCGCTGTGATCATCGGGGTATTTTCATCATTTGTTACTAATTTCATTGCTGCATACTGCGGAGGCATTGCCCAGAAAGGAGACCAGGTAAGTGGTACACCGTATGGATGGATTGCAACACCCCAGTCAAAGTTTCCGTGGGACATAGAGTTCATGCTGAGTGCATCCACAATATCTTTGCCGTCATAACCGGTTCCATCTGTCAGATTGCGGTTCCAGGTCTGATCCAGAGAAATAAATACTCTCGCATTTGCATTGTTGCTCTTAATTGCAGTATAGAATACACGAAGTGCCTTTGCATACTCTTCTGTATAGGTAGTAACGTCCATCGGTGCTATATAGTTCCACTGGCTTCTTGCCGTAATCTCATTGCCAATGATCCAGTTATGTACACGACCCACACCGATATCAGAATATCTGCTGGATAAGAAAGAAGCTGCTGCTGCCAGATGCTCCACACCCGTCTCATCTGAGGCATTGAACATATAATACGGTGACGTCGTCTGTGTTCTGGCAAGCGGATGTGTCGTCTGCATACAGGTCGGATCCAGTTCGTTTAACAGAATGGCAGTTACTACCACGCCTTTTTGTGTCAAAGTCTTGAATACATGATCGTACTGTGCTACCACAAAGCCGTCAAACTGATAGTTCTTTCCGTTATACTTATAATTGATCGTCGGATAAGAGCCGTTTGTTGTCGGTCCGAACAAACGATTGATCGGTACATCATAAGTCACCTGTTTGATTCCAAGATCTTCAATCTCTCCGGTCTGGTACTGTGTTGGTGCTACCAAGAGTCCCTTTTTGGATGCTCCTGCCGGATACGTCATCGTATGCTTTGCAATCGCTTCCGGATTGGTAATGTAAGCTGTGTCTGTAATCTGAACAAAAGCACCACCGCTCTTTACCGCAACCGCAAACTTGGAATACAGTCTGGAATCTGCCTGATCCTTATTCAACGATACGGAAAATGTTGCACTCTGTCCGTATGGCGCTGTCGCAATCGGGCTTCCGGTAAGACCACCTGCATAGGTCGGCATCGCAAACAGATACAATACATTATCATCGGTCGGTGTACCTGCCGGTACTGCTGCCACTACCGTCACGTTTTCCCCATTGATCGCACATGCCTGAATCACGGACGTGTAGCCCGCTGCCTTCGCTTTCATCTGAGCGCTTCCCATTCCAAGTACCGCCGCCATCACGATAGCTGATACACCCAGAAGAATTTTCTTTCGTCCTCTTCTCATCTCTCTTCCTCCTCGTAAAAAGAGGTAGTGTCAAATTTACTACCTATTTTTCTTTCTAAAACCTTTATTTTCGGGAGCTTGCAAATAAAAAGAGCATTGACCTCCCTTTTTTGATATAATGTCCTCGACCAAAATTCCAAAATACCAA
>JAAYNV010000057.1 GCA_012520645.1 Clostridiales bacterium
CAGAGGATTTTAGGAGGTATTACTATGATTACGGACTTAACCGAAGGAAATATCCATAAAAAACTCTGGCTTTTCTCCATTCCCATGCTGATCAGTGTAGCCTTTCAACAGATTTACAATATTGCGGACAGCATGATTGCCGGTCGTTTCGCCGGCGAAAGCGCTCTTGCTGCCGTCGGAGCATCCTATCCGATCACGATGCTCTTTATCGCCGTTGCTATGGGCTGCAATATCGGCTGTTCCGTTATTATATCGCAGTTGTTTGGTGCAAAGGATATTGCCAGCTTAAAAACCGCGGTTTATACTACTTACTTATCCTGTGCTGCCCTCAGTGTTATTTTGACGATACTCGGATTTCTGACCAGTACGCCTCTATTAAACCTGATCCACACACCACAGGATATTTTTGCGGATTCCAGGCTTTATCTGAATATCTATATCGGCGGATTAATCTTTTTATTCTTATATAATGTATGTACCGGTATTTTTAACGCACTCGGGGATTCCAGAACGCCTCTCTTTTTCCTGATCGGCTCCTCCGTGGCCAATATCCTGTTAGATCTTTGGTTTGTCATTTCTTTTCAGATGGGTGTGGCCGGTGTGGCATGGGCAACTTTTTTAGCGCAGGGCGTCTCTGCCATCTTATCTCTTTTTACCCTGATGAAAAGACTACAGAAAATGAATACCCTGGATCCTGTTTCTCTCTTTTCCATCTCTATGCTTGGAAAAATCAGCAATGTCGCTATTCCCAGTATTTTGCAGCAGAGCTTTATCTCGATTGGAAATATGTTCATCCAGAGTCTGGTAAACGGATTTGGTTCCGGTGTTATTGCCGGGTATTCCGCTGCCATTAAGCTCAATACCTTTGCCATCACTTCCTTTACCACATTGGCAAATGGTCTTTCCACCTTTACGGCACAAAATATTGGCGCCGGAAAGACAGAACGGGTAAAAAAAGGATTTTTGTCGGGTATGCTTTTAGCTTTGTTTATTGTTCTACCATTTTTCTGCACCTACTTTTTTGCCAATACACAAATGATGCTTCTGTTTCTCACAGATTCCGGCACAACTGCACTGCAGACCGGAAAAGAATTTCTCATTCTTGTTTCTCCTTTTTATTTCGTTGTATGCACGAAGCTGATGGCAGATTCAATACTACGCGGCTCCGGCGCTATGCGGTATTTTATGATTACCACCTTTACCGATCTGGTACTTCGTGTCCTGCTTGCTTTTTTACTTGCACCGAGATTTGGTGCCCGTGGCATCTGGATGTCCTGGCCGATTGGATGGAGCACCGCGGCACTCCTTTCGCTCATCTTCTATTTCAGCGGTGTCTGGAGAAAAAGTGTTTCTTAAATTTTTAAAATTTTTGTAAAAAACAGTTGACATGGATACTTTAATATTATATTATAGTTATCGGACTTGGTTCAAAAGTTCGATATCGATGCGTGGCTCAGCTTGGTAGAGCGCTGCGTTCGGGACGCAGAGGTCGCAGGTTCAAATCCTGTCGCATCGACTACAAAAAGAGTACTTTTCAGTACTCTTTTTTGTTGTCCATAAGAATCATTTCCCCTGATTCTTTACTTTAACCCGATATAGACATGTATTTCTGCATTTTCCGGATCAGCGTTCTGATATTCCTCAAAGTCACAGACAAAGCTGCGCGGCAGATCCATTTTCCAAAGCTCCTGCCATAATTCAGCAACTGCCGTCACCATATTTCCCCTAACAATAAACTTTGCATACCTTCCTGCCGGAATCGTCCTGACAATAAGGTCCTGTGAAACCTCTTCCGCATCCGTGACCTCACAGGCAACGACTACCGTATAGTCTCCCTTCTCATCTGCCTCATAATCCGTATAAATGCCAAGGCTTTTTGCATTTGCCTTATTTTTAATACATGGATAGCAATTTTCAGAATAGAATTTCTTCCACAGTGAACCGATTACATTTCCCATTTCCGGGGACGCATTGTTTGTCCTTGCACTTAGTCCTACCACCTTTTTTTCCTGCAAATCCACCACTTCATAGCTCATCATTTCATTGTTCATAATTGATACCTCTCCTTTTTGTTTAATCATTACCATAAACAGATCCATGTATTTATCATTAACTGTTTACAGTAACAGAATAGCATGATTAATAAGACATCTATATGTCATATTTAAATGCAATTCTGAACTTTTTTCACACTTTTTTGGACTTTTTTCATAGGTTTATTTTTTTTAAGCCGTTAGCGTAAAATTAGTTTAGGATAAATGGATATGATTTACAGGTTCGCTTTTAGTATACAGAAAAGCACCCCTTTGTGGTAAAATTAGGTTGGTCGAGAACCAAAAAACTACAAAGGAAGGTGC
>JAAYNV010000058.1 GCA_012520645.1 Clostridiales bacterium
AAAATTTTGAATCAAACTAAAAAGAAGTAAATATTACCACATACTTTTCAAAAAGAGAAACCTCGCAAACGGCGTATTTACGCCGACTACGAGGTTTTTACCTTTTCTCAACTGTCAAAGATGGGTTTATCTCAACTCTGAATTTTACTACAAATAGTGATATATCGTCAAGCGCAAAATAACAACATCTACACGGCATTTGCATTTTCTTAACACTTTTTTAGCGTACTTTCTCTGTTTTCCGCAGCAGAAATACAGTATAATAATGTCGCAGACCAGACTGTATCAAAGACTGCATCAAAATAGAATTTTATGAAAGGAGTCCGAAATCCCCATGAAAAAAAAGATAAAACTTCATCTGAAGTATTTTTTACTTACACTCTCCCTGATGGTCTCCGGCACCGCCCTCTCATTCCTGCTATTTTCCTACCAGTCTTTTAATACGGGCAATATTGCTCTCATTTATATCCTAATGCTTATTCTCATCGTCTGGTTTACAGAAGGCTGTTTTTACTGGATTTTTGCTGCTACATTTGCGGTCATCTGCATCAATTATCTGTTCACCTATCCTTTCCGGGAATTGAATTTTACCCTTGCAGGCTATCCGCTTTCCTTTCTGTTTATGTTCACTATCATCGCAATTACAAGTGCCGCGGTCAGAAGCATCAAACGCCAAGGCATCATTTTACAGGAACGGGAACAGGCACTGGCAGCAGCCGAAAAAGAAAAGATGCGTGCCAACCTGCTGCGTGCTGTCTCCCATGATCTCCGGACACCTTTGACCAGTATCATCGGAGCCAGCGCTTCCTACCTGGAAAACGAAAGCTCCCTTGCTTCTGACAGCAAACGGGAATTAGTATCACATATATATGAAGATTCCAACTGGCTTTTACATATGGTAGAAAATCTACTATCCGTAACTCGTTTAAACAGCGGTGGTACCTCTATTACCACTTCCCTAGAGCCTGTGGAAGAAGTATTATCCGAAGCCATAAGCCGGGTACGGAAACGTCTGCCAGATCTGAACATCCAGGTTCATATACCGGATGATCTGCTGATTATACCCATGGATGCCATGCTGATCGAGCAGGTCATCATCAATCTGGTTGAAAATGCTGCAATCCACGGCGGAAACGAAAAAACAATCGAATGTCGGATCGAAGATTCTGATAGCAATGTCATATTCCGTGTGCGTGACCATGGAACCGGTATTCCAAAGGAAAAACTGGACAGCATATTTGATGGAACCTCGTCAAGCAGTAGTCAGACCGACGGCAGCCGCGGTATGGGTATAGGTCTGTCCATTTGTAAAACGATTATTTCCGCACACAGGGGAACAATCGAAGCTCTGAATCATTCCGACGGAGCAGAATTTTACTTCACACTGCCCAAAAAGGAACTATAAAAGGGAAAGGATAATATCTATGAAACTGACTGCCCTGATTATCGAAGATGAAAAAAATATTCGCGATTTTATTTCTACATCACTTTCTACACAAAACTACAAAGCCGTTACCGCTTTTACCGGTACGGAAGGCTTATCACTGTTTACTTCCATTCAGCCCGATATTGTGCTGTTAGATCTGGGGCTGCCCGATCTGGACGGCATCCAGCTGATCCAGAAAATACGGGAATGGTCCAGCACACCGATTATTGTAATCTCTGCCCGCACTCGGGAACGTGATAAAGTACTGGCACTGGACACCGGCGCAGACGACTATATTGTCAAGCCCTTCGGCTCCAAGGAACTGTTTGCCAGAATGCGTACCGCACTCAGGCACAGCAACCGGCTCAATACAACTTCACCGCTTTATAACCGTCCTTATCATGCAAAGGATCTGACCATAGACTTTGAACGCCATCTGGTCACCCTCGGGGAAAAGGAAATCCATCTCACACAGGTAGAATTTAAAATTGTAGCACTGCTTGCCCGCAACTCCGGTAAAGTCATGACCTATGACAACATTATGTCGGAAATCTGGGGACCCTATACCGATACAAACAACCGTATCCTGCGTGTAAACATGGCAAATATCCGCCGGAAAATGGAAGAGAATCCGGGTGAGCCGGTGTACATACTGACAGAAATCGGTATCGGCTATCGGATGTTAGAAGATGATATCTCCGGCTGACATCCGACACTGCATCTTCTGCCTCCTGCGCTTTCGAAGCTTCCTGCACCCGAAATCCTTTCGTCCCGCACACTCTATGGCAGAATATGCCCCGCTGCCAGATACAGTCTGTACCACTCTTCTCTGGTAATCATAAGATCAGAGGCTGTGGAAATCTCTTCCATGCGCCTTAAGTTCATCGTCCCGGCAATCATCTGCATGTTCGCCGGATGACGCATGATCCATGCCGTTGCGATCATATTGTCGGTTGCATTGTATTTCTCACTCAGCTCATGCAGCACCTCATTCAATTCCGGATATTCACTGCTCCCAAGAAACAATCCCTTCCAGTTTCCCATCTGGAACGGTGACCACGCCTGTATTGTAATGTCATGAAGGCGGCAATAATCCAATACGCTTCCGTCCCTGTCTGCGCTTCCGTCCGTTGTCATATTAACTTCCAGTCCGTTGGCTACCATATTGGATACCGGAAGGCTGAACTGCAGCTGATTGACTAAAAGCGGCTGTCCGACATATCGCTTTAGCAGCTCAATCTGCATCGGTTTTTGATTTGATACACCGAAATATCGAACCTTACCGCTCTGCTCCAGACGGTCGAAGGCTTCTGCAACCTCCTCCGGCTCCATAAGCGCATCCGGTCTGTGCAGTATAAGCATGTCCAGATAGTCCATGTCCAGCCTTTCCAGTATACCATCCACCGACTTTAAAATATAATCTCTTGACAGATCATACATCTTTCCGGGCACGATACCGCATTTTGACTGCACAAAAATCTTATCTCTGGAAAATTCCGAAGAACCGTCTGCTAACAGTCTGCACGCCCTTCCGAATATCCTCTCACATTCTCCATTGCCATAAATGTCCGCATGGTCAAATAAGTTAGCACCCACCTCCATACAGCCCTCTATGTAAGAAGCTGCTTCCTCTGCCTTCAGTCCATCCATACGCATACATCCTACTGCGACTGCCGGAACCATGATTTTACTGCTTCCCAAATTCATTTTTTTCATTCTATCCATGCTCCTTCCAAAGTCTGGTCTCACATGTATCTACATTATAGTTTTATATTATCATTTCCCGGATTGGTTCGCAATCCCTTCTAAATCAACCCTGCACGGTAATTCTGCACACCATCCGTCTAAAGCATCCCTGCCAGCACAATGCTTGCAAAAATTCCTGCGACAGTAGCAAGCAGCGCACCGGTCAGAGTATAACGGGTTTTTGTCACCTTTGCTGCCATGTAATATACGCTCATTGTATAAAATACAGTCTCCGTGCAGCTCATCATAATGGAAACAAACAGTCCGGTATAGGAGTCCGTCCCATGCTCCCGGAACAGATCCAGCACCAGTCCCGTTGCTGCCGAAGAGGAAAACAGTTTAATAAAAATAAGCGGCATCACATCAGCCGGCAGTCCGGCCGGCTCCGTCAGCCCGCCAAGCAGCCCTCCCAGAAAATCCAGAAAACCGGAAGCTCTCAGGATCCCGACTGCCACCATCAGTCCGATCAGCGTCGGCATAATCTGCACAACAGTTTTCAGTCCTTCCTTTGCTCCTTTTATAAAATCCCCATAGACATCCTGTTTGGCAGCAATACCGGTCGCTACCACATAAAAGATGATCATGGGGATCATGATATTGGAAAGATTGGTCAGTACATTTGTCATAGCATCATTCCTGCTGCCTTAAGTCATATTCATTATATGGCGTGTGTGTCATTTTATGCTCTTAAGGTTTGATAACAAAAAAATTCTTTCCATCTGTCTGAAATGTTACTGTCTGAAATCTTGTATAATAGGTTTCCGCACCGATTTTATTCAACGCACTGACTACCTCCGTCTCTGCCGTTTTTGCCGTAATAACCGCATATCTCGGTGACAGCTTCTGCAAAAGCTCCTCTTCTCCCTTCACATATCTGCCATGATAGGGAACCTTGAGCAGCTCAATCTGAGGCAGCTCATAATTTAACAGTTCCTTCTGGCGTTTTTTCATGGCATCTCCGGTAAACAGTGCATGGTTTTCTCCACAGGTAAACAAAACCGCCAGCGAATAATTATTATCCTTCTCATATTCCGGTTCTTCAGGCGGATAGACCGTCAGGGAAAATTTCTCAAATTCCAGCGTCTGTGTCTGTTCTACGACTCTGATCGGAATCTCTTTCTCCGCAAACACCTCCATCAGGACATCCCGTCTGTCGTTTTGCAGCGTATAATACGGCTCCAGTACATAACCCACAGGAACCGCCTGCGCAATTTCAGCTGCACCGCCGATATGATCCTTATCCGGATGTGTCAGGATCATGGCATCCAGTTCATCCACTCCATACCGATCCAATACGGCAAGTATTCTTTCTGTATCCTGCACCTCTCCGGTATCGATCATAACCGAATCTTCCCCCTGCTTGATCAGGATACAATCTGCATCATCCAGTGTCTGTACAAAACAGACGATTGGATTTTCCTCGTCATAAGAAATGCTTCCATAGTTTCTGCGCTCATATCTGATAAAAGCTACCAGTGCACAGGCAAGCATGATTCCCATAAAAAAGAAATGCCGCGATATCTTTTTCGTTCCCCGTACCATCATTTTTCTTCGCTCCATAGTACATGTTTTAGTACTTTTGTTTTATTATCGCAGACATCTTCCTATACTGCAATCCCTTTTCCATTATGCTATAATAAGAAAAAAGCTTTTTTTACGAAAGGAGAATGCTGATGTCTGAAGCCCTGCACTATCTTGAAAGCTTTAATAACACGTCCATTCTGGTGCGGCTGTTGCTCGCCACACTGTTCGGGTGTTTTATTGGTATGGAACGTGCCGCCAAACGCCAGATTGCCGGAATTAAAACCTTTGCACTTGTCTGTCTGGGTGCTGCTCTTGCCACGATTGTTAATATCTACCTGTGGGATCTCACAAACGGTGTCGCCGATGCCTCCCGTATTCCCGCCGGTGTCATCAGCGGAATCGGCTTTCTCGGTGTGGGAACAATCATTATTACCCGCAAAAATCAGGTGCGTGGGCTGACTACCGCTGCCGGACTCTGGGTCGCTGCTACCCTTGGTATTGCAGTTGGCTCCGGCATGATCTTCATGTCGGCTGTTGCTTTTGTATTAATTATTATTACCATCCATTTTCTTCCCTATCTGGATAACCGCCAGCGGGAATCCAACCGCATTATCGGTCTTTATCTTGAAATCGATCCCGTAACAGGAACCGGACAGCTCATGGAATATCTCGGAACATCCGGCTACACCATTACCTCACTGGAAAAACGCAGGCAGTCCAAAAATTCCGATCTGTCCCTGCTTTTGGAACTGGATCTGGGACGCCGGCAAAAGCATCATGATATCATTGCCGAACTAAGCCATGTGGAAGGAGTCAACTATCTGGAAGAAACCTGATATCTGTATCATTTTGTACCCTTTAACTTACAATATACCACCGCCGTCAGCGTACTGATGCATGTCGCAATAATTGCCGGCGCAATGATCCTTGCCGGATTCACACTGCCGTATTGGCTCCGGTAAGCGATCATATTGACCGGTATAAGCTGCAAAGAGGATATGTTCAAAATCAAAAAGGTGCACATCTCCCGGCTCGCACTCCGGGAGTGTCCTTTTTTCCCTATCCCCTGCACCTTTTCTTCCGTACAGTCCAAATATTCCGGATTCCCGCGTTCTGCCTCCAGCTGCGCCAGCGCTTCCATCGCTTTTAAGCCTGCCGGAGTACACGCCCAGCCAAGCCCCAGTATATTGGCGATCAGATTGGTGGCAATGTATTCTCTCGCAGAATGTCCCTTTGGAATCTTTGGAAACATAAAGCTGATAAACGGCTGGATTCCATTGGTCAGCCGGGTAATAATTCCTGCCTTTTTTGCAATCTCCATTAATCCTGTCCAAAGTGCCATGACCCCAAACATCGTAATACAGAGAGAAACCGCCTCTCCCGCCGAATCCAGTGCCGCATTGGTAACCTGTTCCATCTGTCCGGTCACAGAGCCAAAGATAATCCCGATCAAAATCATAAACGCCCATATAAATTCCAGCATTTGATTTTCTGCCTTCCGGTTTTTCTAAAGCATATGCCAAAAATAAACCGGAAAGAACCTTTCACCTATTCCGGCTCCTTCTCTATCCGTTTCATCTCTTCCTGCTACAGATCATTTCTGCCTGTTCCCGCTGCGCTCTTTCTGCCTCATCCTGTGCCTCATCTAACACGATCCCATGCACAAGCTTTTGCCCGGTTCCCTCTTCCACCGTCACGAAGGTCACATAGCCTTCTATCGCTTCCTGTCCTGTCATAACATCCGACCCGCTTACGCGAACCATCAGACTGGTTCTTCCCGCATATACAATGCGGCTCTTAAAGCTAAGCACGGAACCCTTCTGAACCGGTTTTTTAAAATACATATCATGCAGATTGCGGCAAACGACCTGTGATGTATCCCCCTGGGCGCAAGCGGCAGCAATAAACGCAGACTCCACCAGCCAGGCGGCACCGCGCGCCGCAAACAGTGTACCGTGATGGTTCAGATCCTCACCCTTTACCAGATGTGTTGCAACATATTCTTTCATAAATAAAATCAAACCCTTCTGTAACATACTGTTATGGAATATTTTCTATTCACAAACAGTATAAGATAGAAAGGTTTTGAACGCAAGATGTCCGGCTGCCGTCTAAACAGGAACACCGTTCATCCTTTCGGTCATACCGGATGAAAAAGTTTGAAGCCTGTCCTGAAATATGATATACTTCTCATAATATTTCTGAACAGAGGTAAATAATTTATGCACGTGAATGAATCTGCTGAAAACTATTTGGAAACTATATTGATTTTAAGTAAAAAGCGTCCGGTTGTCCGGTCTGTAGATATTGCAGAGGAACTGGGCTTTCAGAAATCCAGTGTCAGTGTTGCCATGAAAAACCTACGCGAAAAGGAACACATCACCGTTACAAAGGAAGGATATATATATCTGACGGAATCCGGCACGGAAATTGCCGAAATGATTTATGAACGCCATGAACTTCTGACCTCCTGGCTGGTAAAGCTCGGTGTAGATCAGGAAACCGCCGCCGAAGATGCCTGCCGGATTGAGCACGTCATCAGCAAAGAAAGTTTTGAAGCAATCAAAAAGCATGCCCGCTAAAGCATGCTTTTTTGTTTGACAGGAAGATTACTCTCCCGGATTATATTACCCTGCTTCCGGTACTCTCAACCCAGTGCCACATCCAGAATCATCATGACCAGAAATCCAGCCATAACCCCTATGGTTCCTACATGGGAATGCTCGCCCAGATGCGCCTCCGGAATCAGTTCTTCCACAACCACATACAACATAGATCCTGCCGCAAAGGAAAGCATCCACGGCATAAAAGGCTGAATGATTCCGGCAATCAACACAACTGAAATCCCAAAGACCGGCTCCACGATGGCTGACATACTTCCATAGAAAAACGCCTTGCCTGCGGATGTCCCCTCCTGACGGATTGGCAGTGATATGGCAGCTCCCTCCGGGAAATTCTGAATTCCGATTCCAATCGCCAGTGCCATGGCAGATGCGTATAATGCCGAATCCCCGCCATGCTGCGCTGCCAGTGCAAAGGACAGTCCCACTGCCATACCTTCCGGTATATTATGAAGCGTAACCGCTAACACCATGAGCGTTGTCCGCTTAAGAGACGAACTCACTCCTTCCGCTTCCTTCGAGCCAATATGCAGATGGGGCATAAACAGATCCAGTGCCATCAGAAACAAAATACCAAACACAAAGCCGCCTGCCGCTGGAATCCAGCCGATCTTTCCCGCACTTTCTGCCTCTTCTATCGCCGGAATCAAAAGACTCCACACCGATGCCGCTATCATGACTCCAGTTGCAAAGCCTAAAAAGATTCTCTGTATATTCTCCTTTGCCTGTTTACGAAACAGAAATACGACTGCTGCACCAAGTGTTGTCATGCCAAACGTAAATCCGGTTCCTCCCGCTGCCCAAAGCAAAGCCTCCCTCATAGCCCGTTCCTCCTTGTTTTTCTGTTCTTTCTATTTTTTCTGTTCTGGTTTATATTATACGTTTTCAAAGGAAGCGCTACAAGAAATATTTCTGAAATAATTTATCCGCAGAATTCTTTACATCCTTCCCGCTATTATCTTATAAGCCACCACATAAGCTATCAAAAACAGACCGATCAGATCTGAAAGCGCCCACGCCAGTTCCGGATGCCACAGTCCACCAATCAGCATGACAAAATAAATTCCAACCAGCAGTACGATCATTGCAATCCGCATCGCCTTGGCAGCAATTTCTGCATTTCTCTCGTCCGCTGCAGCGATCCGTGCTTTGCGCAGTTTTTCCTCATCCTTCAAAAGTCTTTTATTTTTGATGATCAATGCAATACTGGCTCCCACCAGTCCGACTCCGAATCCCTCGTAAAGACTTATCATCTCTTCCTGTGCATCAGCTTTCCCGTATGTTTGCATCATAAATGCAAAGGCAAAGGTAAAAATGCCTGCCACAATCATCCAGATCCACATTCGGATACGTTTCTGAATCATCTTCCTGTACTCTTCATTTCCTGTATAAGTTCCCCTGCAAAAAAATCCTAACATAAATTCTCATCCTCCTCAAAAATAAATACTTCTTCTATTGTCGTTTCAAAATATTGTGCAATCTTATGAGCCAGTACCAGAGATGCCTTGTATTTTCCGTTCTCTAATGATATGATCGTCTGTCTGGTCACATCCAGTGCATCTGCCAGCTCACTCTGCGTAATTCTGCGCTCTTTTCGAAGCTTTTGTATTTTCGTCTGCACGCTTTGCCTCCTTTCCAAATTGGGTCATTTTGGTTATGATATCATTTCCCTTTATACTTTTCGCCAAATGTATGGCTTGCTTTACATTCTTAGTATAGTTTACTTTACTTCTAATGTCAAGTATATTTTACATTTTTATGTAAAAGAAAAGAGTCCGTTCTTTGCGGACTCTTTTTACAACTATATGATCTTGGATAAAAATTCCTTTAAACGCTCATTTTGGGGATTTTCAAAGAATTCCTTCGGCGTATTCTCTTCTTTGATCTGACCCTCATCCACAAACATGACTCTCGTGCCCACTTCCTTGGCAAATCCCATCTCATGTGTCACAATCACCATTGTCATGCCCTCTCTGGCCAGATCCGCCATAACATTCAGAACCTCTCCAACCATTTCCGGATCCAGAGCAGAGGTCGGTTCATCAAACAGAATGACATCCGGGTGCATACAAAGAGAACGGACAATGGCAATCCGCTGTTTCTGTCCACCTGAGAGCTGGCTCGGATAAGCATTTGCCTTCTCGGAAAGACCCACTCGGTCCAAAAGCTCCATCGCTTCCTTTTCCGCATCTTCCCTGGATTTCTTTAACAGTTTGATCGGCGCTAACGTCATGTTCTCCAGAATCGTTTTATGCGGAAACAGATTAAAGTGCTGGAAAACCATACCGATCTTTTGACGGTATAAATTAATATTCGAATGTCTGTCGGTAATGTCCCGCCCTTCAAACCTGATGACACCGCCAGTCGGCTCTTCTAATAGATTTAAGGATCGTAAGAAGGTGGATTTACCGGAACCGGACGGACCGACAATCACCACCACTTCTCCCTTCCTGATCTGTGTGGAAATATCATTCAGTACATGGAGTTCCCCAAAATCCTTCTGTAAATGTTCTATATCAAATAAGACTTCGCCATTCATAATTTCTTTACTATCGCTCACTCGCACGCAGCCTCCTTTCCAGTTTTCCCACAAGAGCAGTCAGTCCGACTACCATAATGAGGTAAATAATCGCAACCGCAATTAACGGCATAAACGCTTCATAGGTACGGCTGCGGATAATATCGCCGCCTCTGGTCAGATCCATCAGACCGATATAACCGCAGATGGACGTTTCCTTCAAAAGAACAATAAATTCATTTGCCAATGCCGGAAGCACGTTTTTAAACGCCTGCGGCATAATAATGTACCACATCGTCTGTGGATAGCTGAATCCAAGGCTTCTGCCTGCTTCGAACTGTCCCTGGTCAATGGACATGATGCCGGAGCGGACAATTTCTGCCACATAGGCACCGGAGTTGATGCCAAAGGCTATGACTGCTACCAGAATTTTATTATTAGAGCTGACAAACACAACATAAAACATAATCATAAGCTGAATCATCATCGGCGTTCCCCGGATAACCGTCAGGTAAATGCCGCAGAGCGCATTCAACAACTTCAGCCTGCCTGTTTTTGCATAAGTCGAACGTATAATAGCTACTAGAAATCCGAGCACAACACCAATCACTACCGCAAACAGCGTAATAATAAGCGTATTCCCCAGCCCCTTTAACAGATACATATACCTGTCTTCCTTAATAAAGTTCGTGTAAAATTTCAGCTGAAAATCACTCACTTGATTCACTCCTTCTCTGCTTGTCATACATAAAATATGAGGCTGTGCATAGCTGCAACAGCCTCATTGCTCTTATATCATACACCCAAAATTATTTTCTTACAATAATAACCTGCTTTGCTGTCGTATACGGATCTGTGAAATCCACACTGGTCAGACGGTCTTGCGTTACTGTCATACCAGCAACACCAATATCTGCCTTACCGGACTGTACCGCATTGATAATGGAGTCAAACTCCATATCTTCGATCTGCAGTTCATAACCCAGCTTATCACATACAGCCTGTGCCATATCTGCATCGATTCCCACAATCTTATCCCCGTCATAGAATTCATACGGTTCAAATGCTGCATTGGTTGCCATAGTCAGTGTTCCGTTAGAACGGTCAACACCTTCCGGAGAAACATACGGAGATTGTCCCTTTGTATCATCACCAATATAGTTGCCAATAATGCTGTCTAAGATTCCTTCAGCCTTTAACTCTGCCAATGCACCGTTGATTGACTCTGTCAGCTCTGCATTATCCTTGGAAATGCAGATAGCGTAATCCTCTACTGCAAATTCCTCATCCAGAATCTTTAAGTCATCATTCTTTTCCACAAATGCCTGTGCCGGCTGATTGTCAATAATTACACAGTCTAACTTACCCTGCTTTAATGCCTGAATGGCATCTGCGCCCTTGTTGTAACGCTCAATCGTAGAGCCCTCTGCTTCGTAATCACTTGCATAAATATCACCTGTTGTACCAAGCTGTACACCGATAATCTTGCCCGGAAGATCATCCACACAGGTAACTGCTGCGCTGCTGTCTGTGCTTTCTGCTGCGGTTTTCTCTGCTGCAGCTGTTTCTGCCGGTGCTGCATTCTCCGTTGCTGCACTGCTGCCACAAGCCATCAGGGATGCCGCCATACATACACCCAAAACAGCGGCTGCCACTTTTTTCATGTTTTTCATAATCGTCTCCTCCTTACTGCTTTACATAACATTGTATACATGTGTACTAATCGAGACTATTTTACCATGATTTCTTGAAAATGCAACTGTTCCGGTTTAAAATTTTGCTTTATCTTTTATATTTTTTTCTCTTCTGAACCAGACAGATTCCTTTTGATCTGATGCGCTCTATACTAAAAACAATATGCAGTTACCTGATTGATCCCTACCATGTCAGTACCGCAGTACCCCAGGTAAGTCCGCCTCCAAAGCCGCTCATCACTATCTTATCGCCCCGCTCAAGCATGCCCTTGCGGTTCATCTCATCCAGAAGAATCGGCACGCTGGCTGCAGAAATATTTCCACAGTGATCCAGACTGATAGGAAACTTATCCACACTGACCCTTAATCGTTTCGCAACAGACTGGATAATACGGATATTTGCCTGATGGAGAGCAAAATATTTGATATCCGGAATCTCAAGTCCTGCCTGCTCCACTGCCCTATGTATGCTTTCCGGCACGGTAGTCACCGCAAACTTATAGACCTCCTGACCATCCATATAGGTGTAGCGCAGTGTTTTATCCGTTTGTACAAGGGGATTGTTGTTCGTTCGGTTCGGGCAGGCTAAAACCATGCCCTTCGCACCATCGGAACCAATATCCAGTCCCGAAAGTCCCACTTCATCCCTTTTTACAACTGCTGCTCCGGCACCGTCACCAAACAGTACACAGGTGCTTCTGTCATTCCAGTCCATAATTTTGGAAAGTGTCTCCACACCGATTACGAGTGCAGTTTTTGCCAGATTTGCCTGCAAATAGGCATGTGCGCTGCTCAGTGCAAACATAAAGCCCGAACATGCCGCATTGAGATCAAATGCCACTGCATGTTCTGCACCGATTGCCGCCTGTACTTCACAGGCTGTCGAAGGAGTCACATAATCTCCTGTGATCGTCCCTACAATAATCAGGTCTATCTCATCGGCACTTACCCCGGCATTCTCCAGGGCTCGTTTTGCAGCCTCCGCTGCCATAGATGCCGTCGTTTCTTCTTTTACAAGTCTCCGCTCACGGATTCCGGTACGGCTGGAAATCCATTCATCAGAAGTGTCCATTATCTTTGATAAATCATCATTTGTTACTACTGTTTCCGGTAAATAACTTCCCGTTCCTATGATCCTGCTGGTCATCATTAGCCTCCTTTTAGCGGAATTCATTCATAATATCTGACACATGCTCCAATTTCTTTGCACGATACGCATTACTGCCACAGAATAAAAGCGCATCATCCACCCTGCCTTCAGCTGCATTGACCAATGCCTCTGTAATGCAGTACGGTGTCTCCGCCGGTTTGCAGGTACTGACACAAAGATGGCATTTTCCATGCGGAATCTGTCCCTTTGCCGCCTTTTCCATAAAAGGATTTAAAATTGCACGTCCCGGCATTCCGACCGGACTCTTGACAATGACAATATCCTCTTTTTGTGCATTTATGTACGACTGCTTATAGGCATCCGGCGCATCACATTCATAGGTCGTCACAAAACGGGTTGCCATCTGTACACCGCTTGCCCCTAACTCCATACAATGCTCCGCATCCTCTCTTGTATACACACCGCCTGCCACCGCAACCGGAATCTTCACGCCATGGCTTTCTGCATAACCATTGACATGCTCTATGATCTGACGGATTTCCTCATCATAGGTCTCATCCGTATAAGTATCCAGCTGTTCCTTGGAAAATCCAAGATGTCCTCCTGCTTTTGGTCCTTCAATGACAACAAGATCCGGCAGACGGTCATATTTTTTCAGCCAGTATTTACAGATGACCTCTGCGGACTTTACGGTACTGACAATCGGTGCAAGCTTCGTCTTTGCATTCCCGACCAGTGCCGGAAGAGACATGGGAAGTCCTGCCCCCGAAATGATCAGATCCACTCCGGCAGCTACCGCCGCTTTGACGTATTCCTCATATTTTCTCGTTGCAACCATAATATTCACACCGATGATACCGCCCTTGGCAAGTTCTCTTGCCTTGACAATCTCATCCTTTATGGCACGCAGATTCGTTTCGATCGGGTGCTCATCAAACTCCGGATAACGGAAGCCGATCTGCGCAGTAGAAATAACACCAATGCCCCCTTCTGCCGCTACGGCTCCTGCCAGCCTGTGCAGACTGATGCCAACACCCATACCGCCCTGAATCACAGGAACTTTGGCAATTAAATCACCTATGACAAGTGGATTCATTTTGCATCTCCTATCGCAAAAGTCAGCTCTGCCTGAGCTACTACCTTACCGTTTACTGTTGCCTTGGCACTGCCTACACCAATCGGTCCCTTGGACTTGATGATCTCTGTTTCCAACATCAGGACATCCCCCGGTACAACCTTGCCTTTGAACTTAGCGGAATTAATAGCTCCAAAAAATGCCAGCTTACCTTTATTCTCCGGTTGGGAAAGGATGGCTACTGCACCGACCTGTGCCAGTGCTTCGATAATGAGCACACCCGGCATGACCGGCTCCTGCGGAAAATGTCCGGCAAAAAACGGCTCGTTATAGGATACACATTTTTTCCCGACTGCCCGCTTTCCGGTCTCCAGCTCTTCGATCGTATCAATCAGCATAAACGGCTGTCTGTGCGGAATGATCTCCATAATCTCTTTTGCAGTTAAAACTGACATAATTACCTCCCCTTCCTGATTTAACCCTCATATTTTTTCACTAAAATACTTGCGTTGTGACCTCCAAATCCAAGCGAATTGGACAGCGCATAAGTAAATTCACCTGTTACCGGCTCCTTACAGTAATCCAGATCACATTCCTCATCAGGTACCTGATAACCTACGGTCTGGTGGATATATCCTTCCTCCAGCTCCTTCACACAGGTAATGAATTCGATCGCACCTGCCGCACCCAGCAAATGTCCGATCATGGATTTGGTTGAATTGATCTTCATATCCTTTGCATGATCACCAAATGTCAGCCTGATGGCTCTGGTCTCGAATAAATCATTATGATGTGTGCTGGTTCCATGCGCATTGATGTAAGTAATATCTTCCGGCTTCGCACCTGCATCAGCAACCGCATTTTCCATCGCTTTTGCTGCACCTGCGCCGTCCTCTGCCGGAGACGTAATATGGTAAGCATCCGAAGAGCAGCCATAGCCGACTACCTCCGCATAAATTTTAGCGCCACGCTTCTTGGCATGCTCTAATTCTTCCAGTACGACAATTGCAGAACCCTCACCCATAACAAAACCGCTTCTTTCCTTATCAAACGGAATGGAACATCTTGCGGGATCATCAGAAGATGTCAAAGCAGTCAGGGCGGTAAAACCTGCAATACCGATCGGTGTCACGCTGCTCTCCGTACCGCCGGCGATCATGACATCTGCATCTCCATACTGAATGGTACGGAATGCTTCACCGATACAGTTCGTTCCCGTCGCACATGCTGTTACTACATTGATGCTCTTGCCTTTTAAACCAAATTGAATGGACACATTTCCTGCTGCCATGTTACAGATCATCATCGGCACGAGAAGCGGATTCACCTTATTCGGTCCCTTCTCAAGAAGCTTGCTATGCTCTCTTTCCATCGCCTGCAGGGAACCGATACCGGAACCTACGGAAACACCCACCTTATACGGATCCTCCTTTTCCATATCCAGTCCCGCATCTGCCATAGCTTCTTTTGTTGCAGCTACCGCATACTGACAAAACAGCTCCATTCTCTTAGCTGCCTTAAAGTCCATGAAATTCTTGCCTTCAAATCCCTTTACTTCTGCTGCAATCTTACATTTATACTCGGAAGCGTCAAATTTACTGATCGGTGCAAAACCGGTCTTACCTTCTTTTACGCCATTCCAGAATTCATCCACACTCAAACCGATCGGAGTGATCGCACCCATACCTGTTACAACTACACGTCTGCTCATATCCTATCTCCTTTTCACATATTTCATCAAAGTGACTTTCTGCTAAATCGCCATACCACCATCTACCGAAATCACCTGTCCGGTGATGTAGCCTGCTTTCTCACTTGCCAGAAATGCCACAGTTTCCGCAATATCTTCAGGCTGACCAACTCTCTTTAACGGAATCTGCTGTAAAGTCGCTTCCTTTGCCGCATCTGTCATAGCCTGTGTCATATCCGTATCAATAAAACCCGGGGCTACGGCATTGACTGTAATATTTCTGCTTGCCAGCTCTCTTGCCATACTCTTGGTCAGACCAATTACCCCTGCCTTGGATGCGGAATAATTTGCCTGTCCTGCATTACCAAGTACACCGGATACGGAAGATAAATTGATGATTCTTCCTGCCTTCTGTTTTAAGAACGGACGGTACATATGCTTAATGGTATTAAATGTACCCTTTAAGTTCGTATTAATGACAGAGTCAAAATCCTCTTCAGACATCTTGATCATCAGATTATCTTTTGTAATTCCCGCATTATTTACCAGAATGTCAATGTGACCAAACCGTGCAAGCATCTCTGTGATCATTGCACCGCACGCTTCATAATCCGCTACGGAACACTGCACAGCTACTGCTTTTCCACCTTTGTCTTCAATTTCTTTTACAACCGCCTCCGCTTTTTGTTTCGATCCGTTATAGTTGACAATGACTGATGCGCCATAGCCTGCCAGTGTCAGTGCAATCTGTCTGCCGATTCCACGGCTTGCACCTGTGACCAGTGCCACTTTTCCAGTTAACATAACTACCTCCTGTATCCTTTCGTGTACTACAAACACTATTTTTTGATTATTGCATCTTATGTAATGCCCTTACTTTAATGCTTCTACTACCTTCTCTACATCTTCAAGTTTCTCAACATTAAGCACCGTTACCTCCCGGTTGATCTTGCGCATAAAGCCTGCAAGCGTCTTGCCAGGTCCGATTTCCACAAAAGTGGTGACACCATCTGCAATCATACGCTCCACGCTCTGCTGCCATCTGACAGAGGATGCTACCTGCTTTGTCAGAAGCTCCTTTACCTGTCCCTTTTCGGTCACATAATCTGCTGTTACATTCGCAAGATACGGAACCGTAATATCATGAATCTCTACATCTGCCAATACTTCTCCCAGCTTCTCTCCCGCACCGGAAAGCATCGGAGAATGGAACGGTCCGCTGACCTTAAGCGGTACACATCTCTTTGCTCCTGCGGCTAAAAGAGACTCTGCCGCTGCAGCAACCGCTTTTTCCTCACCGGTAATAACGGTCTGTCCCGGGCAGTTATAATTTGCCACGCTGACCGTACCCTCTGTCTCTGCACATACTTTTTCGATCATTCCTGTATCCGATCCAAGCACTGCTGTCATGGCTCCTCCGGTCGGAACTGCTTCCTGCATAAAAAGCCCTCTCTGCCTTACAACCTTAAAAGCTTCCTGCGGAGTCATGGCACCGCTCACTACGAGCGCTCCGTACTCTCCAAGACTTAAACCTGCCGTTACATCCGGCTTGATGCCCTTTTCTTCCAGTGCCTTGTACATGGCAATTTCAGCTGCCAGCATACAGATCTGTGTATACTCCGTAATATTAATCTTCTCATTTTCTTCAAAGCAAAGTGCCGCTACATCCAGCCCGCTTGCCTTTCCTGCCAGTTCAAACATTTCACGGCTGACCGGAACAGCATCATAAAAATCCTTGCCCATTCCGACATACTGTGCTCCCTGTCCAGGAAACATAAATGCGATTTTTCCCATAACTTTCATCCTTCCTTTTCCCTGTTTTCTTTGACTGCTTTTCCTCTATATCAATAATATCAAATATTTTGATTTTCAAAGTAATAAACGGATAAAACGGAGGTCTGTCCTTACAGACCTCCTATGTACTTCCTTTTCCTCTGTTCTTACGCTTTAGATTTTCAGTAATTTCTCAGCCTCTGCCATAATCTCTTCCATGATTTCCTGACAGGTCTGCTCTTTCTTGACCATACCGGCAATCTGTCCGGCCATAATGGTACCATCTACCACATCGCCCTCCACTACTGCCTTGCGCAAAGATCCCAGTGTCAGATGCTCCAACTCATCCAGAGTTGCACCTGCTTTTTCTAACTTCAAATACTCCCTGGTCATCTTATTACGGATCTGACGTACCGGATGTCCGGTGCTCAAACCGGTTACCTCGGAATCAATATCCTTCGCTGCAAGAACCTTCTGCTTATAATTGTCGTGAACGACACATTCCTTTGCTACTAAGAACCGTGTACCGATCTGTACTGCCTCAGCACCCAGCATCATGGACGCAGCAAAACCTCTGCCGTCTGCGATACCTCCGGCTGCAATGACCGGAATTGAAACGGCATCCACAACCTGCGGAACCAGTGTCATCGTAGTAGCTGAACCGATATGTCCACCGGACTCTGTTCCCTCGGCAATAACAGCATCCACACCGGAACGCTCCATCATCTTGGCAAGTGCCACACTGGCAACAACCGGAATGACTTTGATGCCGGCTTCCTTCCAAATCTTCATATATTTACCCGGATTGCCTGCACCGGTCGTAACAACCTTTACGCCTTCTTCTACAAGCATTTGTGCAATTGCATCCGCTTCCGGGTTCATCAGCATAACATTCACACCAAACGGCTTATCGGTCAGTTCCTTTGTCTTACGAACCTGTTCACGTACAAACTCTGCCGGAGCGCCTCCGGCTCCGATAATACCAAGTCCGCCTGCCTCAGAAGCTGCCGCTGCCAGATGATATTCAGCGACCCATGCCATGCCGCCCTGAAAAATCGGGTACTGGATTCCCAGTAATTCCGTTACTCTTGTCTTCATAAATTAACCTTACTCTTTCAATATCCGGAACTTTTATGCTTCTACACCCTTGTTCTTCATGTACTCGATAACAGCTCCAACGGTTGTGATCTGCTCTAAATCCTCAGACGGGATTTCAATGCCGTATTCCTCTTCGAAAGCCATAACCAGTTCGAATAAATCCAGAGAATCTGCTCCTAAATCATCCTTAAAGGAAGATTCCTCTGTAATTTCAACTCCGTCTAAATTTAACTGTTCCTGAATGATTTCTTTTACTCTCTCTAACATTGTGCGTTGTCTCCTTTAATAATAAACTGATTCTAATTAGTTTGACACTCAAAGTATATTATCGGACAAGAGCTTTGTCAACTGTTTCTTTCAGAAAACATTACTTTTTATAAAGTAAAGAAATTCCGTACCTTTTCAAAGACCAATCTTTGCCGGAATTTATTTCCATCTGAACTTTGTTATTTATGTGATATGATCTATTTGTAACATATTTGTAATATTTCTGTAATATTTGTCAGGTCATTTCAATCGGAACTCCTTTTACTGATTATTTATAGAAATAATTACAAAAAAGCTCTATCAAAGGAGGATACTTATTTATGAATTTATTAGCAGCAACCTTACTTACTACCGCAGCCATGACAGGCGCTTCCCTCGGAAGCGGTATGCAGACGGCGGGACAGGCAGTCTGTCCTTCCGAAAATGTGCAGGTGAAATACTATGCCGGACAGCTAAACGGAAGTACCCAGAAGGAACTGTCTGAGCTGTTAAAACAATGCGGCGTTATTATCAACAAGCTGCCCGGCTGCCCGGAAAATGGCAGTCAGAACGGCGGCGGCTCCGGCAGCAATGACAGTCAGAACGGCGGCGGCTCCGGCAGCAATGACAGCCAGAACGGCAGTGGCTCCTGCAATATCGATTCTACCGTCTCAGACTATGCGGTCAGAGTCGTGGAGCTGGTAAACAAAGAGCGTGCAAAAAATAATCTTGCTCCGCTTACGATAGATACCTCTGTCACTGCTGCGGCTGACACCCGTGCAAAGGAAATCGTACAGTCTTTCTCCCATACCAGACCAAACGGCACAAGTTTCAGTACAGCCCTAAAAGAACACGGCGTAAGCTACCGCGGCTCCGGCGAAAACATTGCCTGGGGACAGAAAACACCGGAAGAGGTCGTAAAGACCTGGATGAATTCCCCCGGACACCGTGCTAACATTCTGAATTCCAAGTATACCAAAATCGGTGTCGGCTATTATGTCAATGGCAAAACACCTTACTGGGTACAGTTATTTACTTATTAAATAGACGCATGAATCGTCAACTGCCCGCCCGACGGCTTTCTTTTTTGTTGGACGGGCAGTCTCTTTTCCTTTATCGTAACATAACGAAGTGAAAACCGCTTGATTCTGCTTGCTCCTTTTTACAGCATGACCCGTTCCCTGTCCGGATGTTCCCCGGACCATCCTGTCTGGGGCATGGCTTCGATTTTTTTCATATCCTCTTTGGAAATCTCGAAGGAGAAAATATCCTGATTTTCCTTCATTCTTTCTAATGAAGAAGACTTAGGCAGCGGAATCACACCCTGCTGTACGGCAAAGCGAAGACAAAGCTGCGCCGGTGATACCTGATATTTCTCCGAAAGCTCCACAATAAGCGCATCCTGCAGCACTCTGGCTCTTCCGATCGGGCTCCATGCCTGTACCAGAATCCCGTGCTCTCTGCAGTATGCTACGGCCTCCTTCTGTAGATATCCCGGATGAAATTCCAACTGATCGACCATCGGCTTGATTTTTCCGTTTTGCAGAATATTTTCGATATGATGCGGCAGGAAATTACTCAATCCGATAGCGCGGATTCTGCCCGCTTCATACAACTCTTCCATGGCACGCCACGTATCCAGATCCAGCTGCTGCCATTCCTTATAATCTACCGACGGTAATGGCCAATGAATCAGGTAAAGATCCAGATAATCGGTGTGCAGATTATCTAAGGTCCGCTCAAATGCCTGCTTCGTCTCCTCATATCCCATTTCTGCTTTCCATACCTTAGATGCAATAAAAAAATCCTCTCTTGCGATTTTGCTCTCCTGTATGGCTTCTGCCAGATAACTTTCTGTTCCATAAAAGGAAGCGGTATCAAAATAGCGGTAACCTGCTTCAATCGCCATGCGGATAATATCTGCACTTTTTCCGTCTGCCGCCTTATAGGTTCCGTAGGCAACACAAGGAATCTTTACACCGTTGTTCAAGGTATAACAATCATAAATACTCTTCATGGGTCTTTCCTCCTCTTTTTAACCATATCATAGATTTCCCGAAAAAATATGTCAATAAATGATGCAGATATGATGCAATTTTGATGTTTTTTTGATGCAATGATGCGGTAGCTTAAAGAAAAGAACATATTATGCTGAAAGAACAAAAGAGGTGTATGAACATGAAACGAATCAAAATGAGACTGTGCATGGTTTCCGTATTTATCGTATGTATTGTTGTCTACTGTATCCTGTACTATTCCGTTCCCACTTACGCAAGGGAAACATCGGAAAAAGAGGACCAGACGCTTGCTCCCTATTTTCTGGTAGACAACGGCGATCCTTCCATGGATGCCTTTCCATTAAAGGAAACCAATGTATCCACCACCATAAACGGTATCATTGCCGAGACCTATGTAACCCAGACCTATACGAATGAAGGCACAAATCCCATCAACGGAAAATATGTCTTTCCTGCTTCCACAAATGCCGCCGTACACGGCATGACCATGCAGATCGGCGACCAGATCATCACGGCAAAAATCAAAGAAAAGGAAGAGGCAAGACAGGAATTTGAAACAGCAAAAGAAGAAGGCAAGAGCGCTTCCCTGATGGAGCAGAAACGACCTAACATCTTTACCATGGACGTTGCCAATATTATGCCCGGTGATACGATCCGCATCGAACTGCACTATACCGAACTGATCTCCCCCACGGATAGCACCTATCAGTATGTTTTCCCGACAGTAGTCGGTCCCCGTTATACCAGTCTGGTAAAAGGCAAGGATGACGAACCGGATAAATGGGTAGAGACTCCTTACTTCAAAGAAAACGACAAGAATGTCGGAAAATATAATATTTCTGTCCGACTTTCCACCGGTGTTCCGATTACAGAGCTTTCCTGCCGCTCCCACAAGATCAATACCGCATACGACAATGAGTCCACGGCGCAGATTACACTGGCAGATCCGCAGGATTATGCCGGCAATAGGGATTTTATACTGGATTATAAACTGACCGGAGACGAGATTCACAGCGGTCTGACGCTGAGCACAGGAGAAGATGAGAACTTTTTCCTTATGACGGTCCAGCCGCCTGAGCGCTATGAGCCGGAAGATATTCCACCCAGAGAATATATATTCGTTCTGGATACGTCCGGTTCCATGTCCGGTTATCCGTTAGATACGGCAAAAGATCTGATCCGCGACCTTGTATCGAACTTAAAGGAAACCGACCGTTTTAATCTGGTTGTATTTTCCGATATGTCCATCCGGCTGTCCTCCAACCCTCTTCCTGCCACCAGGGACAATATCAAACGTGCCATCAAACTGATCGATTCACAGGAAGGCTGCGGCGGCACAGAATTTGCTCCGGCACTGAAAGAGGCTGTCAGCCTTCCACGCACTGAAAACTACTCCCGCAGCGTAATTACCATTACGGACGGCTATATCTCCGGTGAAGAGGAGGTTTTTGACATCGTTCAAAATAATCTGGATACCACGAACTTTTTTTCCTTTGGTATCGGGGAATCCGTAAACCGCTATCTGATCGATGGTATTGCCAAGTCTGGTTCCGGTGAAGCTTTTGTGGTAACGGACTCCAGGGAAGCCGGTGACACCGCCGATAAATTCCGTTCTTATATTCAGGCGCCGCTTTTAACCGATATCCGGATCTCCTATGACGGCTTTGAAGTATATGATCTGGAATCCACTGCCCCATCTACTTTGTTTGCTGAAAAGCCCATTGTTCTGTTTGGTAAATGGAAAGGCGGACAGACCGGAACGATCCGCATCACCGGAAAGACCGGAACCAAAGACTTTGTACAGGAAATTCCGGTATCGGATGCCCAGGTATTAGAAGGTGATAAAACATTGGGCTATCTTTGGGCACGTACCAGAGTAGAGCGGCTTACCACCTATGATCCTTATGAAAATGAAAATGCTACCAAACGCGAGGTGACTGCTCTTGGCATGAAATACAGCATGATGACCCCTTATACCTCCTTTATCGCGGTAACAGAAACTGTGCGTAATGCAAACGGCGACAGCACAGATGTCAAGCAGCCTCTTCCACTGCCTGCAGGCGTATCCGAGCTGGCAGTCGGCGGCTACACAGTGGGGTCTGAACCAAGTGAAATCCTGCTATTCTCTATCCTGTTTCTTCTGTTTGCTGCCCGTGCCGTATATCGCCGCAAAAAGTATGGTATCACAACACAATAAACAACATTTATGAGGTAATACAAATGATTCTGAAAACGCATGATCTGAAAAAGCTGATCTTACAAAACTGGTTTTTCTATCTCCTCGGTCTGTCTGCCATTCTCGGACTGAAATGCTTCTACCGGCAGGCAGACAGCGGACAGCTTGACTGGATTCTGGCACCCACGGCAGCGTGGGTGCACCTCTTAAGCGGCATTACCTTTGTACAGGAACCGAAAGCCGGCTATATCAACCATGATTTTCGTTTTTTAATTGCTCCCTCCTGTTCCGGTGTCCGTTTTATGACCATCGTCATGGCAATGCTGATCTTTTCTTTCGTGCATCATCGCAAAACGCATAAAGGAAAACTTCTCTGGACTACTTTAAGCATTCCTGCTGCATATCTGTTTACTGTCTTTGTCAACGGTTTCCGCATCGTCCTCTCTATCTGGCTTCCTCTGCTTCTGCAAAGGACGAGCCTGTACGGAGGATGGCTGACACCTGAACGGCTGCATACGATGACAGGCACCGTGGTTTATTTCACCGGACTGTTGCTGTTATACCGACTGACCGGAAAACTGTCCGGACAGTCCGCTTTCCAAAGACCGCTGCAAAACTGCATTATGCCTACATTCTGGTACTTTACACTGGTACTCGTTCTTCCTTTCCTAAGCCGGATATACCAACGGGATCTGGATGGCTTTGCCGCCTATACCCTCTTGATGATCTCGGTGTGCATGGGCATTCTGCTTCTGTATTTTCTGCTTTCCTTACTCTTCAAAAACTAAACCTCCGAAAGTCAGACTCAATATCTAACAATCGGAGGTCCGTTCACTTGCCATATGTCAGTTTTATTTTCCTTGTAACGGCAGCCATTCAAGCACTGTCTGGATCTTCGCATCCCAGTACTTCCATTCATGGGCTCCGGCACTCTCTTCGTAGGTCAGATCATAACCAAGCTCTCTCAGCCAGTCCCTGCAGCTCAGATTATCCTGATACAGAAAATCCTCTGTGCCACACCACATGTACAGCTTTGGAAGTTCCCTTCCACTTTCCTTTAGCTGCTTTGCAACTGCGAAAATATCATTTTCCGATCCAGCGATCTGATCATAGCCCCCGAAAATATTGCGGAAGATATTCGCATAGTCCTCATTTTCCAAAGATCTCGTCACTGCATGGGGCGCCATATCCAGCGCGCCGGATAAAGATGCCGCAGCAGCGAATCTGTCCGGTCTGCGCAGTGCCAGCTTGAATGCTCCGTAGCCGCCCATAGACAGACCGGCTACGAAGGTATCCTCTCTTTTGTCCGAAATATTCGGGAAAAATTCACGGCAGATTTCCGGCAGCTCCTCTGATATATAGGTCCAGTATTTCAGACCAAATTCCATATCCGTATAAAAACTTAAGTGTACACAGGGCATAATCACAGCAATTCCCAGATCACTTGCATACCGTTCAATCGAGGTCCTTCGCTGCCAGATCGTATGATCGTCACTCATTCCGTGCAGCAGATAGATCACCGGATATTTTCCGTCCTGAGATTCATGGACATTGCCCTCCAGACCGATCTGCTTTCTGGTCTTCTGCGGCAGAATTACGTCCATATTCATACACATTCCAAGTACTTCCGAGAAAAAATTAACATGCAGTAAAGCCATTTTCTTTCTTCCTTTCCTTTTGGACTTTCCATTTTTATCTGGAAGTAATATGGCTTACAGCCCGCGGAATGCAAATTCAAATTCCATTTTTCCGCTGACATCCAGCAAATATTCCGGATGGGTCTTAGCCCCCCAGCTGTCATCTCCACCGATACCCATCTGTGCCTTGGATACCCGTACAACGGTATAATGTACCTGCGGCAGTTCAAAGGTATGCATTGCATTCTCCATCTCATGCGGCGTATACGGCAGTGCGGAGAAATTAATCTCTTCACCGGAAAACAGCATTCCACGTCCCTTGGCATCCGTTACCTTTGCCCATCTGACACCCGTTTTGTTTCCACATTCCTGCGGTACCATATATTCGGCCATATTATCAGCAACCTTATTTTTATAAACGCCCAGCTTTGCACCGTGCTTACGGTCTGCATAGGTTTCAGCCGGACCGTTGCCATACCATTCTATTCTATCATAATCCGCGTCAAATTTAAACATAACACCGAACTCCGGCATATCGCCCAGCTCTTTCACCGGATCATAAATCAACTTTGCACGCACCGTACCATCCGCCTCTACGAAATAACTTAACTGACACAGGCTCTGTGGTGTTGTCGGCATCGTATAAGTATAAGTTACGCGAACCGAACCGTTTTCCTCCGTTACAACCGGATTCTTCGGTTTATTGGGATTTGTCTCAGTCCCGCACGGCTCCGTCTTATGAGTCAGATACAGACTGGCGATCTTCCACTGGGCATAACGCAACGGCATATTATTACCACAGTCATTGTCAATCGGTGCACGCCAGAAATTCGGCTTCGGAATGGCTTTGATCATCTCACGTCCGGCATACTTGTAGGACACCAGACCGCCATTTAGGATCGAGAACATTACTTCAAAGTTTTCACCTCTGACACCGATATTCCAGTCACCACGGATAACCTGAAGCTCTGCCGCGGCATTTCCGACTGCCTGAATGAGATTGTGTGTATCTGCCGGAAATGCTGCTTTTCCTGCAATCCAATCAATATAGTTCTCTCCCGGCACTTCCACACGGTATACACCCTGTCCAAACGCCACCTCATGTCCCTTCTTTGCCCAGTCGGTATCCTCTTTTAAACAGAAGGAAACCGTAACCGCATATTCTCCCGGCTCTGTAAGCTTTTCCAAATCGATACAGCCCTCGGAAAGCGGCTCCACATCCACCGTAAAGGCAGGTGACTTTCTGATTACCCTGCCGTCCTTTTGAATAGTTACTACACAGTCATATACATTGGTATTCCTAAACAGGTTTTTATTTTTTATGACAGCTTTGTCATCTTCTACCATGATACTGATGTTCTGGTAATTGAATTTTACTTCCTGCATCTTCGGGGAAGCCTCGCGCTCACCACCGTAGGCAATGCCGTTACCACAGAAATTATAGTCGCTCGGTCTGTCATCGAAATCTCCGCCATATGCCAAAAATTCTTTTCCGTATCGATCCTTTTTGTAAATGGACTGATCGATATAATCCCAGATAAATCCTCCCTGATAAAGAGGCTCTGTATCAGTCAGATCCGTATATTTGTGCATGGCTCCGCAGGAATTTCCCATGGCATGTGTATATTCGCAGCAGATAAACGGCTTGCTTCTGTCTTTGTCTAAAAACTCTTTGATGCGCTCTACAGATGGATACATCTGGCTTTCCATGTCGCTCGTATCGTTATAACGCCTGTCCCAGAAAATTCCTTCATAGTGTACCAGTCTGGTCGGATCCAGCTCCTTAAAGCGTCTGGACATATCATAGATATTCTTTCCGCCAAAGGACTCATTGCCGCAGGACCAGATCAAAATAGCCGGGTGGTTCTTATCCCTCTGATATTCACTTTCCACACGGTCCAACATAATATCATGCCATTCCGGCTTATCCCCCGGTACGACATCTGCAGCGCTCTTGGCACCGCACGGCACCGAATCCCAGGAACCATGGGATTCCAGATTTGTCTCTGCGATCATATACAGTCCATAGCGGTCACACAGTTCATAGATTTTGGAATCATCCGGATAGTGACAGGTACGGATGGCATTGATATTATTACGCTTCATCATAAAAATATCTTTTTCCAGTTCCTCATAGGACACATGCCGTCCGGTTCTGGAGCTGAATTCGTGACGGTTTACACCTTTGAACACGATGCGCTTTCCGTTTATCTGCATCACACCGTCCTTCATTTCAAAACGACGGAAACCAACCTTCTGGATCACCGCCTCACACACTTCCCCTGCTTCGTTCCTCATTTCCATCCTAAGTTCATATAGATACGGACTCTCCGCACTCCAAAGCCTGGGGGCATCTACCGCATAAAGCAGGACATTGCCTTCCCCCGCACGCACAGAAGCAGTCACGGTTCCATCCGGTTCTTCGGCTCCGTTATCCGCATCGGATGCCGTTAGTCTGACTATGTTTCCTTCCGCATCATACAATCCTAACCGCACACTGCCTGCTGCCGTCATATCCAGACAGCATTCCAGTACTGCATCCTGGTAAGAATCATCCAAAAGCGTTCTTACCCGCAGATCATATACATGAACCGCCGGAACCGTGTACAGATACACGTCACGATAAATGCCTGAAAAACGGAAGAAATCCTGATCCTCGCACCAGCTTCCTCCTACCCATTTATAGACCTGTACTGCCAGCTTGTTTTCCCCTTCTTTGATGTAAGGAGTCAACTCAAATTCAGACGGTGTGAAGCTGTCTTCACTATAACCTACATACTGTCCATTCAGCCAGAGTGCCATGCCGCTCTCCACACCCTGAAAAGAGATGTACACCGGTTTTCCACATAATTCGCCCGGCAGTGTAAAGTATTTCACATAGCTTGCCACCGGATTAAAATCCTCCGGAATCTGCCCCGGTTCAAGACGTTCATGTCCATCCCACGGATACTGCACATTGGCATACTGCGGCACATCATACCCCTCCATCTGGATATGTGCCGGCACGTAAATATCCTCCCAGTTTTTACAGTTATAATCCACTGCCTGAAAATCAGGCAGCGCACTATTATAATTTCGTGCATATGCAAATTTCCAGATACCGTTTAAACTGTACCGGAAGCGGTTTTCCTCACGCTCCGCCTCCGCCATCGTTGCCGCAAAATGATGATCGGAATGCGCACGCATCCGGTTTTCCTGAAAAAATGCAGGCTCTTTTACTTTACTGTAATCAAATGTCCCCATAATACTGATCCTCCCTTTCCGTTTTGATCTTAATATCATTATATAATAGGAATATGTGTATTTCTAATAATTTTCAATGAAAAAATAAGCAAATTCGACCTTTTTATTATTTGAGTTACAGATGAAATTATGCTATTCTGATAACAAATACACAACCACTTACTTTGCTGGAGAGAAGAATACTATGTCTGGAAAACGAAAAGAACAGATTGAATTCCGCTACTATGAGGTGCCGGAACATCTCCCCATTTTAGCCCTGATGGGCGACAATTGGAAAATGGAATACGGCAAAGACACACCCGGTCTGCATTTCCATAACTTTATGGAAATCGGTTATTGTCACTACGGTGCAGGTGCTATGACCGTGGAGAGCGAAGAGATTCGTTTTGAACCGGATACGTTTACGATCATTCCAAAAAACGTACCGCATAAAACACTGAGTGAAAAAGGGAACGTGGCCTTCTGGGAGTATCTGTTTATAGATGTGGATTCCTTTTTGAAAGAGCTTTACCGGGACAATACCGGATATGCCCGGTCACTTTGTAAATGTATGAATGCCAAAACACATCTGATCCGCCCCGGAGAACAGCCTGAGACAGCGGCTCTTTTAAAAAGTCTGTTTGAAGAGATGTCTGAAAAACGGGAATTTTATAAGG
Source organism: Clostridiales bacterium (assembly GCA_012520645.1). GTDB lineage: Bacteria > Bacillota > Clostridia > Lachnospirales > Lachnospiraceae > JAAYNV01. The sequence continues at coordinate 28,253 of JAAYNV010000058.1, forward strand.
AAAAGTGCAAAGGACTCTTACAGGTGTTTCTTATGGAACTAGCCAGAAACAACAAAACCTCCCAAAAGGAAAATGACAAAGCTGTCATAGAAGAACCGGAAGACCGAAACGTGCAGATTACAGCAGCGCTTCATTATATCGAAGAACACTATTCCGAAGAGCTTAAAATCAAGAAACTGGCAGAAGTATGTCATATGAGTGAAACACATTTCCGCAGAGTCTTTCATGAGATTATGAACATGACACCATCGGAATATGTGAATCTGGTACGCATTGAGGCCGCCTGTGAGCTGATGCAGAGAAGCGACCTGTCCATGACTCAGATTTCGGAGCAGACCGGATTTGGTGCACCCTCTACCTTCAATCGCAATTTCAAAGAAATGACAGGCATGTCACCTTATCAATGGAAGAAAAATTCTAATAACCGGAATGGCAGAGAAAAATACCGGGTGTCAGCGCTCAGAGGATGGTATTAAAATAAAATAAATGGGACAAAGCCAGGCAACATGCTGCTTTCGTCCCATTTATTTATTACAACAGCTCCTGATAAATTTCCCTTTTGCTGACGCCCCTGTCCTTCGCTACAAGCTTCATTGCCTCTTTTCTGGCGATTCCCTGACTCTCGTAGTGCGCCATATGTTCTGCTATACTGAGCTGCTGCCAGCTTTCCTTCTCCTCTTCCCGCTTTTCGGCAAAACTCTTTCCCCGAATGACCAGTACATATTCCCCCCTCGGCTCATTTTCCGCATAATGCTCCAAAGCTCCCCGCAGCGTGGTCGGAAATACGGTTTCAAACTTCTTAGTCAGCTCCCTGCAGATAGAAATCTGTCTGTCCCCCAATACCTCCAGAAGCTCCTCCAACGTCCTCACCAGATGGTGCGGTGCCTCATATAGAATCATCGTGCGGCTCTCCTGCGCCAGTTCTTCTAAAACCGCCTTCTTCTCCTTTTTCTCCGAAGGCAGAAAGCCCTCAAAACAAAATCGTCTGGTCGGAAGTCCTGACAGTGTAAGCGCCGTAATACATGCCGCCGGACCCGGCAGAGAAGTCACCGTAATACCCGCTTTCTGGCACATTGCTACCAGAACCTCTCCGGGATCGGAAATTGCCGGCGTTCCTGCATCGGTGATAAGCGCCACATTTTTCCCTTGCTGCATCTGTCCGATCAGATATTCCGCTTTTTCTACCTTATTGTATTCATGATAGCTGGTCATAGGTGTATGAATTTCAAAATGGTTGAGCAGCTTGATACTGTTGCGGGTATCTTCTGCCGCAATCAGGTCCGCTTCTTTCAATGTTTCCAACACACGAAAGGTCATATCATTCAGATTTCCAATCGGTGTCGCACACAGATATAATTTTCCGGTCATGTTTCTTCCCCCTGTCTGCCATTTTGCACAGTTTTAAGTCTTCCGACTTTATATCATCCTGCTTTCTGTTACTTTTTCTGACTGTTATCCGGCGCAAAACAGCCTTTGGTTGCTCTGTCCCTATGAAAAACGCTTATAATCTATTGCAAATCGCCGAAATATCTTTTAAACTGAATCAACTCTATCATCACATCAGCATCCACACATCTTATGAAAGGAAATCCCTATGAAAAAGAAATCATACCACCATGGACATCTGCGCAACGCCATGATTGAATCCGGCATACGCCTGTTAACCAAAGAAGGTATGTCCGGCTTTTCGCTGCGTAAGGTTGCGGCCAGCTGTCATGTCAGCAGTTCTGCTCCCTACTCTCACTTTGAAAACAAAGAAGCTCTGCTTACATCTATGGAATCTCATATCAATGCAAAGCTCCTCTGGCGTCTCTATCCCGTTCTCCGCCTTTCCAACGAAAAAAACTCCAAAGAATTTATTTTCAGTCTTTCCACAACATATATAACTTTCTTTTGGGACAATCCCCACTATTTTATGTTCCTGTTCCGGGATAGCCCGGTCGCTCTGTCACTCTCTCTTCCGCAGGCTCTTACCCAACCGCATTCACCCTTTTTCTTTCTATACCGCTCCTGCTGCCGTATCCTAAAAGAAAATCAATGCCCGGAAGAACTATGGGAAAACCGAATCCTTTCGTTTCTGTCCACGGTACACGGACTACTCTTCTTTATGAGTACTCCCGGCTTCTGTCATGATCAAAACTGGATCACCCAGCTATCTTTTTTGCTGGCTCCCGCTGTGGAAGGTCTCTTTAAATCTCCTAATCCTCATCCTCAAAATCCTTGAGCTGTTCCCGCAGTTTTCGTCTGGCGTCTTCAATTGCTCCTGCATCCCTGCTGTTTAACGCTTCTTCAAATGCGCGCAACCACATATCCAGAATGACTCTGTCGTTCCCGGTGCTCTCCTCATACAGTCTTTCACCGCGTAAGAGCAGAAGTCTATTCTCTTCCTGGTCTCTCGGATGAATCTTCAGATAGGACAGATCCTTCATTCTCTGTTCAATTTCCTCACAGGTCATATCGTTTTCTTTGCCCTTGATAATCTCCTTGCGTGTCTCTCCGGTCGAAAGTACCTTGACCTCCACCTCAAGCAGGGAATTGATATCATATGTATAGGTTACATCCACTGCCTCTTCTCCTGCTTTGTTCTTCGGCACACGGATATCCAAGCTGCCAAGCAGCAGATTATTTTGTGCAAAACGGCTCTCTCCCTGCAATACATTGATCCGTATCGTCTCCTGATTGTCCCGCAAAGTATAGAACCTCTCAGTGCGGCTCGCCGGAATAACCGTATTCCGTTCAATGATCGGACAAAAATGACCGGATTCAAACAGTCCGTTTCCGCGTTCCACCGACACTTCCGTGCCGAGGGTAAATGAGCATACATCTGTCAGTATGACTTCCTTTACCTCCTCCCGGCGTTCCTTCATTGCCGCCTGTATAGCCGCACCAAGGGCTACCGCCTCATCCGGATCGATCGTCGTATCCGGGAACTTACGGAACAGCTTCACAATAAAGTTGCGCACAACCGGCAGCTTTGTCGCCCCGCCAACCAGTACGACTACATCAATATCCGACAGCTTGATATGGGCATCTGCCAGACTCCGCTGAATTGGCTTGCGGATCTTCTCTAAAAGCGGCTCACAGAGTTCCTCGTAGTCCGCCAGTGAAAGAGACAGCTTCTTTTCCTCCCCGGACATAAATTTCATCTCGACCGTATCTTCATCCGAAAACCGCAGTTTCGCGCTTTCCGCCTCCTTGCGCAGTCTGCCAAGCTCTTTTTCACTCAGGCGGTCCATATCCATCTTGTTTTGATCCAGAAACTCCTGCATTAAAAGCGTGGTAAAATCCTCACCACCCAGATAGTTATCCCCAGCTACCGCACGCACCTCCAGAATATTCTGAAACAGTTCCAGAATGGATACGTCAAAAGTTCCGCCGCCCAGATCGAATACGAGAAATCTTGTATTTTTGGTCTTTTCATATAATCCATAGGAAATGGCGGCTGCGGTAGGTTCACTGATAATACGCTCCACCTTAAGCCCTGCCATCTCTCCGGCACGCTTGGTCGCCTTACGTCTTTTATCATCAAAATAAGCCGGTACACTAATGACTGCTTCTGTCACCTCTTCCCCCAGATAACTCTCGGCATCCTCCTTGAGCGCACGCAGAACAAATGACGAAAGATCCTCTGCCGTAAACTCCCGTCCGCCCAGATTATATTTCTTTCCACCTCCCATGGAACGCTTAAACACCTGTGCCATGCGGGTAGGATGAAGCAGACCGTACTCTCTTGCAGTCTCTCCGACCAGAATCTGATTCTCCTCATCCACACTGACAATCGACGGTGTCAAATGCCTACCCAGACGGTTCGGAATAATTTTGGCTCCATCTTCCGCATAATATGCCGCCAGAGAGTTCGTCGTTCCCAAGTCGATTCCTATTATCATTGTACTACCATACCTTTCTTTTACTCACCGTATACTTTTCTCCAAAAAGAGAGACCACCTTTTTTCCTTTTTGGCTTTTTGTTTCCCGTTTTACTGGTCTTCTCCAGCTTTTTGATTCGATATATGCAATACCGCAAAGAAGGATCAACCGCCAGAGCCTTTTTATAATGTTCGATTGCCGCTTCCAGCTCTCCCTTCTCCTCACAGATCATACCCTGAAGCTGCAATACCTCGGAGCAGACCCGCTTCGAACACTTACGGCAAAGCCCTTTTCTGTGCATTTGGTCCAGATATTTCTCAGCCTCCTCTATCTCTCCTCTGCCCAGCAGACACTGTGCCAGATCAAAAATATTTTCCACATTCTCCTGGGCATCATCCAGATACTGGGCTACCGCATCCTTTTCCAAATTATAGCTGTATGCCTTCCTAAGCTCCTGCTGGAACAGTGCTGCATAGGTCTCTGCTTTCTTCGTATCGCCTGACAGTTTATAGCACTGGATTACCTGCAGCAGAACACTCCGTTCCTCCCAAAGCCGCTCTTCCTTTTTTGCCTTTTTGTAAGCTTTTAAAACTGCATCCAATGCCTTTTGCGGATCATCTGCCTCATATAAATACAAGTGGGACAGTTCCTCCCAGGCATCTATATTGTCGTACTCTTCTGCCAATTTTTCTCCACGCTTTACATAAGAAGCGCTTCGTTCGGTATGTATCAGCTCATCCATCAAAAGAAGATCGCTCTCATACTCCTGCTTTTCTATCTGCCCCTTCTTCCACTGTTCCTCAATCACTGCCTTGGCCTTTTCAAATTGTCCGTTCGCACGGTACATCCAGTACAATCTTTGATAAAAGGAAGCTCCGCCTCCAAACATCTGGATCCCTTTCCGGTACCAGCCTGCAGCATCCTCTATTTTTCCCGCCCTGCGCAGACAGTCACCGGAATTCAGATAAGGACCGGTAAAACGATCATCCGGATCCATAAAGTCAATCGCTTTCTGAAAGCAGTCCATTGCCTCCTCATCGCGGTGCAGATAATAAAGTGCCTTTCCTTTCAGATTAAAGCCATAAGGACTCTCAGGATCCGCTTCCAGCGAAGCGTCAAAGTCCGCAAGCGCCTCCTCAAACAGATTCATCTCCAGCAGCAAAAGCCCGCGTTCCCTTAGATAATAACCGTCATTCGGCGTAATTTCAAGCTGTCTGTCGGAATATGGTCTTGCCAGTTCACCATAATACTTATTTCCGCTGTCCACAAGTATATTACGGTAAAGACCGGCAATGGAACCATTGGCTTCATCATTTTCTTGATTGACCTCCAACACCTTTTTAAAATAGGTAATAGATTCCTTCCGCTTTCCGGCAGAACGGTAACAGCGTGCCATATTGACATACAGATCCTCATCCGGTCCCGCCTTTTTTTCGTATATATGATATTCCTTTAATGCCTCTTCCTCTATGTTGTCATCAAACAGAGCATTTGCAAGCAGATAGTGGTAATACGGTCTGTCATCCTGCTTGATCGCCTTACGGAAATACCGTATTGCATGCTTGAAATCCCGGCGGTCCCTGGACAATAATCCAAGCTCCTGATACAGCTTGCCCATTGTTTCAGTCTCCACCGGCTCTTTCTCATATTTGGCCCTTAACATTTCAGACAGTCTGGTCAGCTCTTCGTTTTCAAATTTGCTGTAATCACCCTGTCCCCGCCTCTCCTGTCTTTCCTTCCATTCCTTCAGACGCATGCAGCGCAGATTCAGGACATCCAGCATAGGACTGGCAACCTCTGCCTCCTTTGCCTGTGCAAAAATATTATCTGCATCACCATACTGACCGAAAATACAGAATACCTCCGCCGCCTTTTCATAGATTCCCGGAAAACCCGGATAGATATTCTTTGCACGGTAAAAGTTATCGATAACCTGCTGTGCCTCATGCAGCTCAAAACATGCCTTCTGCTTCTGGACAAAAGCCGGAAACCATCCTTCATTCTTTTCAATGATCTCATCCGCCAGACGCACAGCATCCTCATATTGCTCCAACGTGATCATGATATCCAGAACCTTCTGTTTTAAGTTCAAATCCTCCTGATCGAGAGCCGCAGCCGCTTCATAAGCATCTTTTGCCTTCTGATAAGCACCCTCCTGTCCCTTTTTTCCTAACTGGAACCAGCCCTCACCTTCAAACAGATGCGAACGAATCTCTCTTTCTAGCCGTTTTTCTTCCGTCAGGTTCTCTCTCCACAGATAACTCTCGGCAATACTATCCTCAAAACGTTCCACCTGAAAATAGAGACTGCACAAAAACTCATGAAGCCGCTCCATCCGTGCTGCGTATTCCGGATACTTCTCCAGAAAATCAATTCCGTCCTGTGCCCGGTTCCTGCGGCTGAAACAACCGATCAGACAGGAAGCATCCTCATCCGCAAGCAGACCTCCCTCTGCCTTTCCTGCATTCTGCTCAATAAAGCGGTTGTCCATCTCCTCCAAAAGCTTCTCCAGAGTTTCATCCTCACCATCCCGCAGGGCTTTTAAGCAATGTCTGATTGCCTGCTCCAGATTCCCCTTTTCCTCTTCATATAAGGTAAGGTATTTCTCCACCAGATAATAACCCTCTTCACTATAAGGCTTTAACAGCTCTGCCGCCTCATCATGCTGTCCGCATTTGTACAACAGCTCTGCACCCAGTACCTGAATACGCAGACTGTCCTTATGTTCTGCCACGAGCGGTCGAATCAGATCCAGAGCCTTTCCTTCCTTTCCGCACAGCAGCTCCGTACGTGCCATTTCCAGACGAAACAGCGGGTGATCAATCTCAAGCCCAGCCATAGCTTGCACGGTCTGGCTGGCAGCCGCTCCATCTTCCTTCATCGTCTGATCCGCAAGTTCGTTATAATAGCGCAGAAACTCGTCGTAGTCTGCATCATCCGCTCCTTCAAATTCCTCATAAGAAAAATCCATATTTCCTTCGGTGTCATGGACTCTGCGAATGAGAAAATTGACAAATTCCACCGGTAGATGTTCCCGGAATGCTTCCGCTTCTTCTTCGATACGGAATGTTTCATTTAAAAGCTGATAAATGCGGCTTGGAAGCTGAAAATGCTCTGCCAGAAAGGAAAACAGTCTCCATTTCACTTCCTCACCGTATTCCAGATCCATACAGATATCCTCGTGAACCAGCCGCTTCCATTCCTCTTCCTTCAGACGTCTGGACAGGGAAAAATAAACTTCCTTTACCTGTTTCATCCACTGCCCTGCCGGTGTATCGTCCTCCGGCTCTTCTACTGCTTCCTCCTCCGGTTTTTCCGCATATTCCATTGCCCGCTCATATGCCTCCCGCAGACGCTTAAAACCCTCCGGATCATCCTCCGGGTTCGTCTGCATCAAAAGGGTACGGTATGCGGTACGGATGGCATTCTCATCCTTTGTCTTTTCGATTCCCAGTATTGTAAAAATCATTCTTTCGTCCATTTTTATATCCATTCTCCCTTTCATCCATTACCGGAAACATTTGTTTGTGCCTCTTCTTTTGTTTCCTGTTTTGCTGCTTCCTTCTCTTCCTCCCAAAGCCTTACCTCTTCTGCCGCTTCCTCCTCTGTCAAGAGAGTCTCCCTCTTATAATTCACTGCCGCATTCCAGAGAATCCACTCTTCATAGCCGGCATCATATGCCCCATGAATCTGCTCTCTGATCTCATCGGTTCCATAGGAAATATGCCCCTTCACCCATTTTGCGGTAAATGCCTGAAGCCATACCCGCACACCTGCGCGGTTTTTTTCCGGTATCCTGTCAAGCTCCTCCTTTGACTGATTCATCGCCGCCAATATCGTCTCATAGGGCTGTGCATCCGGTACTGCCAGACCAAAGTTGCCCGGTCCGTAATGTGAGGGATAAACCATCGGACAGATATAATCCAGATGTCTTGCCATATCACGGTAACGCTGACCCACCAGATCCTGATCGATCCGGTTCTGAATGATCGTACCGTACACATCCGCCGATACCTTTACCCCAAGCGGAGATAAAGCATCATAGGCATATTCGGTAAACTCTGTAATCACAGCTGTCCGGCTCTTATTCTCCGCCTCCGGACCAAAATCCAGCTGATCGGCCTTTAAATCCGTCGAAAACCGGATATAGTCAAACTGTATTTCATCAAAACCATCCTCTGCCGCCTGTGCCGAAATCTCCACCAGATAATCCCACACCTCTTTCCGGTACGGATTCACCCAGGCAAGACCATTTTTATCCCGAAACATCTCCCCGGTCTTTTTCTTCACACAAAGCACGGGTTTCTTTTCCGCCAGATACGGATCTTTGAATGCAACCACTCTCGCAATCAGATAAATATTCTTTTCCTTGCATTTCTGAACGAGTCCATCAATATCCCCGATCAGATTTGTCGAAGCGCCGATTTCCTGCACCTGTTTGCTGTCCATATGATAAGTGACCCTGCCATCATCATTTTTTACATCAATGACGAGGGTATTTAACTCCGTCTCATCCACCAGCCCGATCAGCTCATCCATCCTTTCGTGTCCTGCAATCGCTCCGCTCACATAAATGCCTTTTACTTTAACCGGCTCCGCTGTATTTTCCGAAACACCCGCATCATTACCAGAAACCATTCCATTGGCTGAAACTGTTCCGTTCCCTGAAACTGTTCCGTTCCCCGAAATCTCCGTATTCTCATTCTCCATCGTGAAAACGGCTTCTTTCTTTCCGCAGCCACACAGGATCATAAACAAAACAGTCCCCACCAGTCCCGCTGTACAGACCCTTCTTTTCTTTCTAAAAAACTGCTTCCTATCCATTTCTACCACACAACCTCATCATTCCCGTCAATACCCATAGATGTCATATATTTCCTGCGTATATTTTCCAGGCTCCTCATAAACAATAAGCGGTTTTTCCACCGTCAGTCTGGATTTGCCTCCCCGATTGGCTTCTAAGAGAACCATATTCGGTTCTTTATCCACAAACGGATATACTAACTGCATTCTCTTAGGCTCCAGACGGTATTTCACCAACGTTGTCATAATCTCAGCCAGCCGAAACGGTCTGTGCACCAGAAAAAATTTTCCTCCGGGTCTTAGCACCTTCGCCGCCTGACCAATCACATCCTCCAGTGTACAGAGTACTTCATGTCTGGCAATCGCCTTAGGTGCATCGGGATTTTTCAGTCCATGCTGACCGATCATATACGGTGGATTGCAGGTTACAACATCAAAAGAAGCAGCCCCGAAAATAGCGCCTGCCTCTTTGATATCTCCCTGTACTATATTGATTTTATTTTCCAATCCATTCATAGCCACGCTGCGTGCGGCCATATCCGCACTTTCAGCCTGTATTTCCAACCCGGTCAGATAAGAAGCCTTCGTTTTGGCAGAAAGAAGCAGGGGAATGATTCCTGTTCCGGTTCCCAGATCCAGAACACATTCCCCTTCCTTTACCCTTGCAAAACCGGACAAAAGAACAGCATCCATACCGAAGCAGAATTTCTCCGGATTCTGAATAATGCGGTAGTGATTCCGCTGAAGGTCATCTATGCGTTCATTTTCTTTCAGATCGACTTCCATACTGCTCCCTGTCCTTACAGATTATTGCTTTCCTGCTTTTCTTTCTTTTCCAACTTCTCCAGTTCCTTTAATTCTTTCATCTCCGCATCAGACATTTCCTTCTTTTCTTTTTTATGCTTCCGTTTAAAACGAAGCTGATCCACCCGGTATTCATGGATTTCCTTTTCATCATTCTCTTCCACGATGACCTTGACCAGCTGTCTGAGCACGTTAACGCTGTGTACCTCACCCTTTAATCCATCATCCGTCGTCACATAATCTCCCACGTTCGGCAGTTTTCGGTTTAACTCCTCATAGGTTTCCTCTTCATTCTTTAAGCAGCACATCAATCTGCCACAGACACCGGAAATCTTAGTCGGATTTAAGGACAGATTCTGCTCTTTTGCCATTTTAATCGACACAGGAGCAAAATCAGACAGATAGCTGTGACAGCATAACGGTCTGCCACAGATGCCGATACCGCCCATGATCTTCGTTTCATCTCTTACACCAATCTGGCGCAGTTCAATCCTGGTCTTAAATACACTTGCCAGATCCTTTACCAGTTCACGGAAATCAATTCTTCCATCCGCTGTAAAATAAAACAGAACTTTATTGTTGTCAAACGTATACTCTGCATCAATAAGCTTCATTTCCAGCCCGTGCTTCTTGATTTTCTCCAGACAGATTTTGAAAGCCTCTCTTTCTTTGAGCTTATTTGCCTCTTCCTGTGCCTTATCCCGTTCATTGGCGATACGCAGAACCGATTTTAACGGCTGGATCACCTTATCGTCCTCCACCTCTCTCAAATCTGCAACTACCGTTCCGAATTCCACACCTCTGGCAGTTTCCACGATAACGTTATCGCCCTTTTTAATGTTGAATTTCCCCGGATTAAAAAAATAAATTTTCCCGGCTGTTCTGAATCGTACACCGATTACTTTTGTCATTATGAGTTCTCCTTTATTGTCAGCAAAAGCAATTCCATCGTCAGATCAAAATTGACATTTGCATTCAGCCTGTTTTTGGCCTTTTCCATGGCATCAATGATTTTTTCGATACCTTCATAGGCAGATTTATTCGCTGCCTTTCTAATATACTGTATTTCCTCTTTAAAAATCAAGTGATTGGCATCATTTGTTGCCTTAAACAGCAGCACATCCCGATACCATACTGATAAAATATCCAGATAATCGTTGACATCAATCTTGTATTCCAGAATTTTTTTGATGGCTGCCGTGATTTCACTGATTTCCATTTCATCAATGTATTTTAATAATGTAATGGCTTCTTCCCGGATATTGTCAAATTCCTCGCTGGCAGCTAACATCTTTGCCTTGCCGATATTTCCTCTTGCAAATGCCACACATACCTTTGCCTTATAGTCCGGTATTTCCAGTTCTTCCATCAAAAACTGTTTCACCTTCTCATCCGCTACCGGCTTCATATTCAACACGACACACCGGCTCAGAATCGTGGGTAAAAGTGCATCCACATTCGTTGTAAGCAGCAGAATGACCGCATATTCCGGCGGTTCCTCCAATGTTTTCAATAAGGCATTCTGTGCCTGTGCCGTCATTTTCTCTGCCTCGTTCATAATATAAATCTTTCGCGGTGAACTGTACGGTTTGATCGCAATATCACCGTTGATCTGGCTGCGGATATCCTCCACACCGATCGTATTGGGCTTTTCATGTGTCACACGGATAATATCCGGCTGATTGCGTGATAATGCCTGTTTACAGGAATGACATTCCTGACACGGTTCCTCCCCGCCCTGCTCACATTGCAGCGCCATTGCAAATATCTGCGCAATAAACTCCTTGCCACAACTGCGTTCCCCATTGATGATATAGGCATGTGATACCTTATTCATACGAATAGCGGTCTGCAAATGTTCCTTTAACTGTTCCTGTCCGACGATATCTTTAAATGCTGCCATGATCCGTCCACCTCTTTTCTTCTCTTTATGACCTATGTGTTTTCAGAGTCTGAAATGTCTGTTATGTGAAAATATCCAACAGCAGACCCCTGATCTCTCCGATTTTATTTAAGATCGTAATATGATCCTTTTCATCCTTTACTAACTCCTGTGCCAGTTCATCTAATGTCTCATCTACCAGACGGATAATACCATATACTCTGTGCCGCCCTCTTCTATCCAGAAAATTCTCTCTGGAAAAGGAATGCGAACGACTCACAACTTCATTAAAAAACTCTTTGATCAGTCCGCGATAACGTTTCATATCACGAATATCCATCTTTTTGGATATGCGGTCACCCTGCCTCGTAATTTCTTCCATCATCAGGTTCAGGCGTGCCTGTAAACCTTCCTCTTCGACCCGGCTTGCCAAGGTGAACTTAAATGTCCCGTCTGTCTGTTCCGGCTGTCTCTGCTGTTCTATCTGCTGCGCCTGTAATGTCTGGTTTACCTTGATGTCCACGCACCTACCCCCTCTTTGTCTGGCTATTTACATATGCCCTTATTTCCTGAAGGCAGGTTTCCAGATCATTATTTTCAAAACGTCTGTCAATTCCCGCTTCCTTTATCTTTTCTTCAGCAAAATCCTCACTATCTGCAAGGAATCTGCGGCATAGTTCATCATATTTGGGTGGTTCCTGCAGCCGTTCCCTGTCCAGTGCCCTCTGCAGTCGTTCACCATCCTCCAGTTCCACATAAATCGGTACCAGATGTTCTGTTCCGAAATACACCTTGCTCTTATTATAAGATTCCAATGTACCAATAATCAAGTAATCATTTTCTTCCAGATTAATCTGACCATCATCCGCCGTAAAATAGTACCAGACACCCATACAGGTATCATACGCGCGCAGTTCGATCAGCCTTCCGCTCTCCCGAATGGCATTCAATCCGGCTTCATCTGTAAAGTGATACGCTACCCCCTCTTTTTCACCCGCCCGGATCGGTCTTGTCGTATACATGACCACCGGACAAAGCCTGAGTGCTTCATCCTCCATCAGCCGGCTATAGATTGTATCCTTTCCGGTAGAACTCTTTCCCATCAGGTAAAATATTTTTCCCATCCTCACTCGTCCTGCTTTGCATAGAGCCTTGCACAGCGCACTGCCCTTTTCCATCCTTTTATTTTTTCCTTGCGGTCGAATAGATCCATGCCGGGAACAAAAGTCTTAGAGAGCTCCCAATTCGCTTTTATATCCTCTTCATTCTTCCAAAAGCCTGTGGCGATTCCCGCCAGATATGCCGCCCCAAGTGCCGTTGTTTCGATGCACTCCGGCCGGATGACGCTGCTCTGTAACAGATCTGCCTGAAACTGCATCAGAAAATCATTGGCACTGGCACCGCCATCGACTTTCAGATCCCGGATCGTCACTTCCGCATCCTTCTGCATTGCCTCGATGACCTCATAGGTCTGATATGCCAGTGATTCCAATACCGCCCGGATAAAATGCTCCTTTTTCGTCCCCCTGGTCAGCCCTACGATCATGCCTCTTGCATGTGGCTCCCAATATGGTGCACCCAATCCCGTAAACGCAGGTACTACATAAACACCATCCGTATCCTCTACCGCACGGGCATATCTCTCCGACTGCGGAGCGCTTTTTAACATCCGCATCTCATCCCGAAGCCATTGCAGAGCTGCACCTGCCACAAACACGCTGCCTTCTAACGCATACTGAATCTCACCTGTCCCGCTGGCAGCAATCGTAGTCAAAAGCCCGTTTCTGGACCGAATTGGCTCGTTTCCGGTATTCATCAGTAGAAAACAGCCTGTACCATAGGTGTTTTTTACATCCCCTTTATCAAAGCAGCATTGCCCAAACAATGCCGCCTGCTGGTCGCCTGCTACTCCAGCGATCGGAATTTCTCCACCCAGTACCGTTTCATCCGTATATCCGTAAATACAGCTTGACGGCTTAACCTCCGGCAACATGGAAACCGGAATGTCAAACTTTTCAAGCAGCTCCTCATCCCATTCCAGCGTGTGTATATTAAAAAGCATGGTACGCGACGCATTCGTATAATCCGTCACGAATACCTTTCCTCTGGTCAGATTCCAGATCAGCCACGTGTCCACCGTACCAAACAGAAGCTCTCCTGCCTCCGCCTGTTCCCTTGCACCCTCTGTATGATCCAGAATCCATTTGATCTTTGTACCGCTGAAATAGGCATCCGGTATCAGCCCGGTCTTTTCCTGTATAACCCTGTCATAACCTTCCTTTTTCAGCTTTTCTATGCTATCAGCAGTTCTTCTGCACTGCCACACAATTGCACGATATACAGGCTTTCCTGTATGCCGGTTCCATACAATCGTTGTCTCTCTCTGATTGGTAATGCCGACCGCGGCAATTTCTTCCTGAGAGGCTCCAATCTTTCCCATTGCCTCCACTGCTACACAAAGCTGGGAAGACCATATCTCAAGCGGATCCTGCTCCACCCATCCTGCCCTTGGATAAAACTGTGTAAATTCTTTCTGTGCTATGGAGCACATTTTTCCTGTCCGGTCAAACAAAATACATCTGGAACTGGTCGTTCCCTGATCCAATGCCATTACATATTTCTTCATGTATATATCCTCCCAGCCAATCCATGCCCCAAAAGCCCAGATACCGATATTCTTATTATACTTCACAACCCTTATAAAAACAATAAGCTACAGTAAAGAGTCCGTCTATGGTTTTTCTGCGCAAACGCCGGTCATAAAAAGCCCACAGGCTGCACCTGTGGGCTGATACCTTTCCTGTCATTCTATTTACCGCTGTCAGCAAAACTCCTTTTTTCACCCAACATCTGCCATGCGATTCCTGAAATAAGCAGCACCGGAAATACAACGGCTGCAAGAATTCCGGACTTTAAATTATCTCCCGCAAGACCGGAAATCCGCCCTACCACCGTCGGTCCCATGGAACAGCCCAGATCCCCTGCCAGCGCGAGAAAAGCAAACATCATCGTTCCCCCGCGTCTGATGGCTGCAGAAGATACACTGAACACACCCGGCCAGAAAATACCTACGGAAAATCCGCAGATTCCACAGCCAATCAGTCCAAGTGCCGGCAATCCGCTTAAGGAAATCAAAAGATAGCTTGCCACGCAAAGCACTCCGCTTCCTAAAATCGCCTTCTGAATCGGAATCCGCTCTCCCATCCTGCCGTATAAGGTACGGGAAAGTCCCATCATAATAGCAAATACCATCGGTCCAAGCAGATCTCCAAGCGTTTTTGTGATTCCAAGCTCTTTTTCTGCCAGCGCGGAAGCCCACTGACTCACCGCCTGCTCACTGGCTCCGGCACATACCATCAAAAGCACCATCAGCCAGAAGATCTTATTCATCAGAAGTTCCTTGATCGTCAGTCCTGTCTCACCCTCTTCGATCAGATTTGCAATCGGAACGCGGGTAAAAAATATCGCATTGAGAAACGGAATCACCGCCCAGCACGCTGCCGCAATCTTCCAGTTCTTAATTCCAAACACCGTAAAAAAGATTGTAGACAGTAAAACCACTCCCACATGTCCCCAACAGTAAAAAGAATGCAGCAGACTCATGGCAGACTCCTTATTATCGCTCGGACATGCCTCTACAATAGGACTGACAAGTACCTCCAACAGACCTCCGCCCAGGGCATAGATCATAACAGCTATTAACAGTCCCGTAAACGGATCTGCAAAAAGATCCGGCAGAATCACCAGCGATACCAGACCGGCAGCCGCAAAAATATGCGCTGCCACAATCGATATCCGGTAGCCAATCTTGTCAATAAAGCCTGCTGATACAAAATCAATCACCAGCTGCAATCCAAAATTAAATGTCACCAGAAAGGTAATCTTGGACAGGGGAATCCCATAAGCTGACTGAAAGGTCAGAAACAGCAGCGGCACAAAGTTATTGACAATAGCCTGCACAATATAACCGACAAAGC
This sequence comes from Clostridiales bacterium, assembly GCA_012520645.1. Classification (GTDB taxonomy): domain Bacteria; phylum Bacillota; class Clostridia; order Lachnospirales; family Lachnospiraceae; genus JAAYNV01. Next base: position 43,586 of record JAAYNV010000058.1, read on the forward strand.
AGGCATACATCGTCTTTTGATAATCCTTCTTCATTTCAACCTCTTTTGTATATACTCTGTCTTATTCCACTTCAATCACACGAATCATATTTGTTCTTCCCGGTACAGCTACCGGTACGCCGGCTGTCAGTACGACTGTATCACCGCTCTTGATAAGCTTTGCCTTCTTGGCTGCATGTACTGCTTCATCAAACAGGGCTTCCGTCGTCTCTTCTCTGGTCATTAATACCGGAGATACTCCCCAGCTTAACGCCATCTGTCTGCATACCCGGGGATTAACGCTGCAGCCGATAATACGGCAGCCCGGCTTATATCTGGATACCATTTCTGCCGTAAACCCGGACATGGTAACGGTAATGATTGCGTCTGCATTCAGCTCCATGGCCGTGGAACAGGTTGCATAGGAAATGGCACTCGTGATATCCATTTTTTCATTTTTCATCTTATAACGAATCATACGGGAATGATAATCAATATCGGCTTCTGCCCGTTCTGCAATTCTTGCCATCGTTTTTACCGCTTCTACCGGATACAGCCCTGCTGCACTCTCACCGGAAAGCATAATAGCCGTTGTACCATCATAGATCGCATTCGCTACATCCGTTGCTTCTGCTCTTGTCGGTCTGGGGTTTTTCATCATGGAATCCAGCATCTGTGTCGCCGTGATGACATGTTTGCCCTTCATAACAGCCTTCTTAATCATCTTCTTCTGCAAAATCGGAACATCTTCCAATGGAATTTCCACTCCCATGTCTCCACGGGCTACCATAATACCGTCCGCTACATCAATGATATCGTCGATGTTTTCAATACCCTGTTCATTCTCAATTTTGGCAATGATCTTCATCGTACTCTTATGCGCATCCAAAATCTTTCTAATTTCCAAAATATCTTCTTTTGTTCTTGTAAAGGATGCCGCAATAAAGTCAAATCCCATCTGAATACCAAACAGAATATCTCCCATATCTTTCTCACTGATAAACGGCATGGAAAGTTTGGCTCCCGGTACATTCACTCCCTTATGGTTCGATACCGGACCACCGTTGACTACTTTACAGACAATATCTGTTTCCGTAATTTCCTCTACGATCATTTCGATCAGACCATCATCGATCAGGATAGACATGCCTTCCTTTACATCATTGCGGAGATTTTTGTAGGTAATGGTAGCGCGCTCTGCCGTACCCAGAATTTCCTCTGTAGTCAGGCGGAAAATCTTTCCCGATTCAAGCTGCGTTTTTCCATCTGCAAAATCTCCCAGACGGATTTCCGGTCCTTTTGTATCCAATAAAGTCGCCACCGGAAGGTTTAACTCCTGGCTGACCTTTATTACATTCGCAAATTTCCCCTTCTGCTCCTCATGGGAACCATGGGAAAAATTAAACCTTGCTACATTCATACCTGCTAACATTAATTCCTTCAGCTTCTCCTCATTCTGGGATGCTGGTCCAATGGTACAAATAATTTTGGTTTTTCTCATAAAATAGATGTTTCTCCTTTTTGATTCTTATACTCTGCTATGATTAACACCCTGTATAACGGGAATTAACGCCTCATCCATTCTTTGGATTCCCTGCACATTCAAATCCTGTAACAGACATCCGTTCACAAATTCAATAAAATCCTCTGTAATTTCTTCCCCCGGTACAAGCAATGGGATCCCCGGCGGATATAAATTCACGATACCTGCTGCAATCCTTCCTTGGGACTGTTTAAGCAGTATCCATTCCTTCTGTGCATTCTGCGCCTCAAAAGCTTTCATTCTGACCGGATTGAGCACGTTGTAACAAGGTACACGCCATCCTTCCGAAAGTCTGCTGCACTCCGCAAAATCGGCTTTCTCCCATTTCCGATCCATTTCAATCAATGCTTCGCCCAAACGGTCAAATCCCTCTTTCGCATCCATGATCGTCAGCATGGCAAGTGCATAAGATGCTGCAGACATCTCCATTTGTAAATGATACTTCATGCGAAGTTCATCGTAAAGTTCTTTGCCGTTTATTAGCGGATTCTTAACAGATATTACCAGTTTTCCCCTGTCGGCATCCTTTATACCATAGTGTTTCCAGTTCCGGCAGTCCTTTTCGGATCCGTATATATGCAGAACCGACAGTTCTTCTGCTACTTCATCCAATTGTGACCGATATTTTCGAAACCGCTTCGCCAGTTCTCTTCCGTCTTTTGAAAGCAGACGGAAGCATTCATCCATTCCGCTCATCAATATATAAGAAGGACTTGAAGTCTGGAATATACGCAGATATCTCTCTGTCTTTTCTATATCTGCCAGGGATCCGTTTACATGCAAAAGCGCTGTCTGCGTTGGCGCGGGCAGCGTTTTATGTATACTTTGAATGACAAAATCCGCACCACAGGCGACTGCCGTATCATATTCTGGAAACAACGGCAAATGCGCCCCGTGCGCTTCATCTACGATAACCGGAATGTTTTTGGAATGAGAAACTTTCACAATTTCCCTAATATCGGACATCATACCATCATATGTGGGAGATGTCAAAAAAACTGCTTTCACACCCTCTTCCTGTTCCAGTATCCGTCCCACCTCTTTCGGACAAATACCTCCTGCAAATCCGTATTCCGCCACGATTTCGGGCATGATATATACCGGCTCCATCTTCCCAAGATAGAGCGCATGATATGCCGATCGATGGGCATTACGCCCAATCAGTACCTTACCGCCGCAGTCCGCACATGCCATCAGTGCGCTGAGCACACCGCAGCTGCTGCCATTTACCAGAAAATAGGTCCTTTCGGATCCGTAAAATGCGGCAGCACGTTCCATGGATTCCTTTAATATTCCCTCCGGTTCATGGAGATTGTCAAAGCCATCTATTTCCGTAATGTCAATTTCATAAAGGGCATCTAACGGATGCCCTTTCATATTACGCTTATGACCGGGCATATGATACGGATAATAATCCGAATCTGCAAGTGCCCGCAATTTTTCATACAGATAATTCGTCGAATTCTTCATTCTACCTATTTTTCCCTGCTTCTTTTATGTCTCTTATGCAGACGCAGTGTTTCCATCAGAGAACAATATTTGTCTGCAGTTGTAACGATCCACGCCTCTCTGCAGGTCGGCGGCACTACAGTAAGCGGCCACATATGCTTCTCTATAATATCTTTTTCACGTTCACTCAGATCATATTCCTTCTCTGCATTTTCCCGTGCAATCCGTGGATGTCTGAAACCATGCAGACGCGCAATATTCACATGCTCTTTATCATGCCAGTCATATAAAAAGTAATCATGCAGCAGTGCGCCTCTGATCAGTGCCTGTTTGTCACAGGCAATCCCCAGTTTTTCACTGATAAACAAGCTGTATCTTGCCACATCCATCGTATGTCTCTGCACCGTCATATCACCATGCTGGATATGCTCCCTTGTCTGTCTGTAATTTCGAGATCCCAGAATATCCCTGCCCTGTCGCTGTACCTCTGCAATAATGGCTCTTTGTTTTGCCCTTCGTCTTTCACGTCTGACCTCTCTCTGCTCCCAGAAAAAAATTCTTCTATTCATGCTCTACTGCCTTTCAGTTATAGCATACGACCGGAAATCCCTGTTCAACCTTCTCATAAATCTGCGCTGCAATATCCTTCGGCAGATTAATACAGCCGTGAGAACCGTTCGTTTTATATATATTTCCTCCAAAACTCTTGCGCCATCCGGCATCATGCATACCGATATTTCCATTAAACGGCATCCAGTAATCTACCGGTGTCGCATAATTTGCTCCTCTGAGTGTTGCATTCCGCTCCTTATATGTCAAACCAAATACACCAGCCGGTGTAGCAAAACCTCTGGATACATTTCCAGACACAAAATCACTTTCCAAAATCAGTTTGCCTTTTATATACAAATATAAATGCTGCTTTCCCAGATCAATTTCTACATACGAATCGCCAATATCATCGAGTCCCTTTACATATCCTCTGTTATGATAAACCGGCTCCCGTTCCACGGTTTCTCCCTTCCGGATCAGCTTTATTAGTTCCTCTGTCTCTTCCGAACGATTACTCCACCAACCATAAGAACCACTGGATAAAATAACGGTTTCTCCTTCCGTTGTAACAAACTCTCTCTTTTTCCCAAAGGTATCATTCCGCTTTGCCAGCTCATTTACATAACCTCTTACCTTTTCCTTGTCAATGACTACGTTCTTATTCTCCACTGACAGCCAGTTATGAATCTGGCTTCCATCTATGATCTCCTCCTGCCCATTCCAATCATAAATGATTTTGGAGGATACATATCGATTGAGAGTATTTGCAACCCGGTTGATCCATGCCGTATCACTCGTAACAGTAGGCTTGGTGAAACAGTCTGCCGTCTCCAGATCTATTTTTTCCTGTAAAGTTGACAATGATTCTTCAATTGCCTGCTCTGCCGCCTCCCTTTGTATGTCGCTTCCAAGCTTTTCCGGCACAATGGAGTAGCTGTTCGTCTTCTCATCGTATTCCCCTATGTATGCGTCCTCCGGTAATCTCCGATTTTCGGCTTGAAAAACGGCAAGCTGTGACAACTTCTTATGTAACAACACTCTATCATAATTTACCAGTCTTGGAACATCATAGCTCCTTGGTTTCCATAGTGCACTCACCCAGGAAAATCCATTCTGTTCCTCCTGGATTTCATCCAGCCTTCCATCAAAGACCGGTACCATTTCAATTTCAGTTCCCCGAATATGATCTACGATACCATCTCTTCCATGAATGGCAAGTTCATAATCTTCTGTCTTCTTTCGGATATCTTCCTCTGTCTGCGAGACACTTTTCCAACCATAATTTTCTCCGCTGATCAGCGTATTGGGAAAAAAATGGTTCTGAAAAAACAACACTCCGCCCAGATACAATACCGCCACAGCAGATAAATTCACTATTGCCGTGATTCCTACTGCTTTTTTCCACTTTTTGTTCATCCGCTCTTACACCTACATTACTCTATTCCAGTAGATTTTATCATTATTCCGGATGAAAAAAAGAGTCTTTTCATGGAAAGTTACGGTAATGTTTTTTCAATTAATTCCTGAATCTCGTCCACTGCCAGATCATCCATCCATTCTTCAATCTGACGGAATACCTGCTCATACCTTTCAGACAGTTTATACTTCTTTACCTCCTGCAATATTTCAAATATCTTTGGAAATTCGAACTCTTCCAGACAATTCCTGATATTTGCCAGAATACTGCAAACCATATCATCCGACAGTTTCTCCTGATCGTCCTCTTCTTTTCCGATCAACCCGTAATGTTCCAAAACCTGCCCAATTTCCTCTAACAACTGTCCGTATTCTTCCTGAAATTCTTCCATATGTGCATCAATATGAGCAAAGTTACCGGCTTCTCCTGCTATTTCCTGTCGTTTTGCCATCTTAGAAATTTCCACTGCTCCAAGATTCAAAGAAGTACTCTTCATAGAATGAATTTTAATCGTATAATTCTGATAATCCGCTCCATGCTGCATTCTGCGAAGCTCTTCCAATTGCTTTTCTCCATGCTCATAAGTAATCCGAAGCACCTTTAAATAGTCGGCTACCTTACCTCCACAGTTTTCGATTCCCTTTTGTGTATCAACCTTTGTCAAGGTCTCCTTCAAGTACTGCTTTTCCTTTGCTTCCTCTGAACTTATCTCCTGTTTCTTCTGTATTTTTTCTACTATCTTTATCTTGTCTGCAGGAAGGAACCGCACAAGCAGTCTCTCCAGCTGATTCAGATTAATTGGTTTACCCAGATACTCATCAAACCCCTCCTGCATAAGCCTTACTCTTGTCCCACTGATTGCATCAGCAGTCAGCGCAATAATTTTGCTGTTTCCACCCTCTGCATACCAGGACCGTATGGAACGGATCTGCTTCATTGCCTCGATACCATTCATCTCCGGCATCATTTCATCCATAAATACAATATGATAATCCGTATTCATACACAAGGCTATTGCCTCTTTTCCGCTGCCTGCCGTATCCACACACAAACCGTAAGAGCTGAAAATTCCCTGTGCCACCTTGACATTAACCTGATTATCATCTACAACCAGTACCTGCGTATCCTGAACCTGCATACTTCCGAGTGTGCTGATCTCATCACACTTCTGCTCCTGCAAATACTCTCCATCCATCTGACTTCCGTCGACAATTTTCTGCTCCAGTGTAACAGTAAAGACCGAGCCTTCCCCATAGGTGCTTGATACCGTAATATCTCCACCCATCAGCACAACATACCCTTTTGCTATGGCAAGTCCCAGACCGGATCCTTCAATACCATAGTTTCGCTTTCCCTCCAGCCGTTCAAAATTCTTAAAGAGCTTTGCCATATCCTCTTCGCGGATTCCCCTTCCGGTATCGCTGATCTTAAATTCCAGATTGACCGAATCTTCTGTTTTCTGAATCACTACCGCTTCGAAAGTTATGCTTCCTTTTTGAGTATACTTAATCGCATTATTCAAAATATTGATCAGTATCCCTCTAAGACGCACCTTATCCCCATACATAGCATTAGGCATATTTTTATCCACACGCATTCGAAAAGCAAGTCCCTTTGTTTTCGCCTGTGTACTGATAATGAGAGAAATATCCTTAAATAAAGCCGCTGCATAATAATTATCACAGACTAACTCCATCTTTCCGGATTCAATCTTGGAAATATCCAGAATATCATTAATAATCGCTAACAGATTATGCGACGACCACTTAATATCCTGCACATGCTCCCGCACTGTATCGCTGATATCCATATTCAGAATCAATTCTGAAAAGCCAATGATCGCATTCATCGGTGTACGGATTTCATGCGACATATTTGCAAGGAACCGGCTCTTAGAAAGGTTTGCATATTCTGCTTCCTCTTTTGCCTCCTCTAGTTTTTGCATTGCCTTCATTCTTTCTGACAGATCCGTTACGATAATAATATATCCAATAATATCTCCATAATCATCATAAATCTTATTTATGAGCAAACTGCAATAGAGCTGATTGTTACGGCATACTGCATCCATCTCCTTGCTGTTTCCCGAAAATTCAAATACATCCCCTTCATATGTCTCGAACAGCTTATAAATCTTTGTCTCTTCCATCTGATCATTACGAATGCCCAAAAATGCAAATGCTGCATCATTTCTGATCTGCAGTCTCCAATCACAATCATAAACTAAAATCGGCATAGATAAGGAATAATAGATAAATTCTGACATATTCGAAATGGTAATTCTGGATCGATCAATAAACTCCATAGCATGCACCAGCACGATCAGACCCAAAAACTGTCCCAGTGTACTTCCGGCAAGTGCAGTCTTTCCAAACAAAGGAAATACTGTATCAAAAAGCATACCAAGAACGATCACACTCTCCGAGAGCAACAATTTCTGCCCCAAAACCCTTTTTCGCTTTTCTTTGCCACAGTGAATCATATATATGACTGCCACCAGCATATTTCCGGCAATAATAATTGTATAAATCGTATATATTGTATTTTCTATACTATTGGTGAAATAATATGTCATACCAATTGTATCCAATTGATACTTAACCTGGTCCTTCTGAATTGTAAGAAAATAGACAAAAATACCCAATAAGGCAAACCGATTCATTCCCCTTTGGACAGACATGCTAATGCCCGACAGATAACATAAGATCATCTGTCCGACAATCAGATATGCAATCGTTCCGATCATTCCCAATGCCCGCCAAAAATAAGCGGCATCCGTTTCTGTCTGAATGATCACACCCCAGAATCCCAAACTCCATACTGCACTGGAAATACAAAATATACAAAGCAGACGATTCTCGAAATACTTCATTTTTCTTCTTCTGATAATAGAAACAGAATAATATAATGCCATAATAAAACAAGCAAACATCGCCTGCGGAAAAATGATTTTCATATCTTCTTGCTCCCTATATAATAGGTACCCTATTACTGAAACACTTTTTCAATATTTTCATATAAAATCTCTTTGGTTACCGGCTTTGCCAGATAAGCAACCGGCTTATATGGCAGACATTCCATCAGTACTTCTCTATCAATTGCTCCGGACAGTAAAATAACCGGAATAGGCTGTGTTTCTGAATTTTTTTGCATCATATTTAATATATTGCCACCGTTATATAACGGCATTTTATAGTCCAACAAAACTAGATCAGGTGTATGCTTTGCAAGATAATTCATTGCTAACTTTGCCGAATTAATCATAACCACATTATATGTTTCACTCAAATAACTGTTGATTAGTTTTAAATATGCCATATCATCATCAATGGCCAAAATCGTTTTTCTATTTTCCTTCTTTTCTTGATTCTGCCATATCTCCATGACTTTTTCTCTTATAGTGTCTCTGTCTATCGGCTTTCTGAGATACCCGTCCACTCCCATCAGCGCAGAGTTCATAACGGTTGCCTTATCACTTCTTCCGGTTATAAATACTACAGGAACATTAATACTCTCCTTTAGATTTCTAAATTGTTCCAATGTTTTAAATCCGTTCATCATAGGCATATTAATATCCAAAAAATGATATCGACATGATGATGCTGAACATACTGCAATGCCTCACGGCCTCCTGATACAATCCCTACATCTGCCATATCATCCAGATATTGTTGCAAAATTTGCAGTGTACCCAAATCATCATCTACAATTAGCACATTCGGCTGCATAATTTATTTTCTCACTCCAATCTTCCATTCTCACCCACTCATATTGTCTGGAAATTTAAATTTCTTTTTTAATAACGCTTTCTATATTTCGCATTATTTCCATTTATAATCAATAAATTATGAAAATTATACCATATTATTCACATATTATGCAACCTGCCCTATATAATCCCTATAATCATTTTCACATGCAAAAAGCATATAATTTCCTTTTACCCATCCCATATATCCTTCTGCTACCCAGTATCCTTTCATATGTAACACCTATCCTTCTTACTTCAAATTTTATGTATGTCTGTTTCTGATGATAGGATACAAAATATTAAGTACTATAAATAGGACTTTAAAAGCAAAAAAAATTCAGTAAGTACAATACCTACTGAATTCTAATCAATTATTGAAAATGAAGCACGGGGGATTCGAACCCCCGACAACCTGATTAAAAGTCAGGTGCTCTACCGACTGAGCTAGTGCTCCATAATAAAAATCTTGCTCATTATTTTATTCTTTTCGCCATAATTTATGCCGTAAAAAAGTGCCCAGAACCGGAATCGAACCAGTGACACGAGGATTTTCAGTCCTCTGCTCTACCAACTGAGCTATCTGGGCATTAAAGTCTTTGCATTCACAAAGACTTAGTAGCGGGGACAGGATTTGAACCTATGACCTTCGGGTTATGAGCCCGACGAGCTTCCAGAC
>JAAYNV010000059.1 GCA_012520645.1 Clostridiales bacterium
AGGTCTGCCTTTCGGATTTCCAGACTTGCCTTTTTCGAATGGCATAATCAATCACGCTCCTTTACTTCTCATATACTGTTATCGTTACACTCCGCTTATTCGGTGTCCACTGCTTAATAATTTCACGTTTCACAGCGGGCACACTTAATTCGTTTAGTAGTTCCTGTCTGTCTGCTATTTCCGACCGTAATTGATTTACTACGGAGCGATATGCTTCTCTACCGTTAGCAGGAACACCTTTAATTTTTATTTCGTGGCTCAACACCGCTATATTCATATTGACACCTCTCTCTATTGATACTGTATTGTTAATATCCTCTCTATTGGTCCAATATCTTATAGGACCGCAAACACCAAATCAAAAATCTTGAAACATGCATAAAATCAAGATTTCTTTAACTTGTCAACTGTTTTCAAAAACACTTAAAAGTAACCGTTATGGTTATTTTTTCGGGATTATGATTTTGCTATGCTGACTTGTGAAACAACTTAATAGTAGCAATAACACATTCTGGAATACCTAAATCCCTTTGACGATATTTGTGCAGTATTTGATTGGAACGGTCTTCAACCTTTCGAAACCTATACCACTTTTTCAATGCCTGTCTTAACACTTCCATATCAACAATAATATCTTTATGCCTTGCAACCGTATCACTGATTTCCTTTCCACTCTCGGATTGTAGCAGACTTTCGAATAATGTTTCCTTGCAAGCGTTCAAGTATGGCACAACATACTGTTTAATAATATCCTCTGTCAATACATATCTGTACTGGTCGCAAAGGGTAATAATTGCTTGTTTTGTCAGTATGTCATCTATCGTCCTCTTATCAGCAAACATCTTCTTTAATGACCTATCAATAAAGACACACTCAATACGAAGCAAATTCTTTTCTACAAGAGGATTTTTACGTTCGTGTTGCTCGTCTGTCTTATCGTAAATCTTCAACCGATATTCTTTAGGCTTTGTATATTGAACCCCTGTGTTAGCCTTATCACATTTAGAAGATGTTTTCCTTTTCCTAAATACCACCGTTCTGTCAAGTGCCATATCTAACAAATGAATTACATCCGATGGGGTAGCAGTACCAACACAAGGCAATGTAATGTTTACTTCAAGTGCGGTAACTTTTAGGTTCTTTATGAATTCATCTGAATACTGATGTTGCAAATGCTTTCTAAGATACTTTTGCATAAAGTCAACAACCTGTGACCGTACTAATTCAAACTTGATAGTATCTGAAATACCGAATGGTATAACATTGTTGGGTCTGATACTGTGTACTGCATTTACGTATGCTCTGATTTTACCGCCAACACAATCAATCTTGACTATGGTGTTGTTGGCTTCGTTTTTTAATTCTTCTTCTGGAAGATATAACTTCTCCATTCCCTCAAGTCCGAGAGTGTACTCAAGGTTCATTCCGTCCATGCCTTGTAAACACTTTTTCCTGTTCATGCCTACACCCCCAAGTCAACTTGCGACAGCAATTCTTTCAAGGCAACCAAATCAGCCTTACTCATGGAGATACCTTTCAGCGGATGTTTCTTTCCGTCATTTCCAACTCTAAAACCTCTTATGTCACACACAGGCGACCGACCATTCCAAGAGATTATGTTGACTTCTTTTGTGTAGTTGTTCTTCTCGGATATTATCCCGATAGGCTTGATAACTTCATAAGATAATTCTTTCGTATCCATTTTGCAGTTCCTTTCTGTTTCAAATCGTGAACGCAAAAAAAGAGCCAATGTCTTCTTGACACTCGCTCTACTAAGCACTTTAATTATTCGATTTTACTGGCACTTTTTCTACTTGCTTTTATTATACAACCTTTTATAAAGAAAGACAACAGTTTTTTTTCTTATTTTTTCTGGCTTTGTTTTTCTTTTGTTCTCTTTATTCAGATTCATTTGTGGCTCTGACTTTATAAAATCGTTTTATATCCGTTTTTATTTCTAATTGCGGAAGAACTACATGAATTATCTTAAAATCGAAATTTGACGTGTTTCCGAAAGGAATACCGCAGATTGATAAAATGGCTTGTCTGATAGTGAGATAGAGACTTTTCCACATGGCAACAAAACGGTAACAAATTCTGAAATATCAACACATTCTTGTTTGCACTTTTGCAGTAAAACGAAGAAAGGCATGAGTTCGCTTTTCTCCAAAACAAAATAAAGACCTTTCGAAGATGTATTCCTCGAAAAGCCTTTATTCTCGGTATTTCTCAAAGCTGTCTAGGGGACTTGAACCCCCGACCTCCGCCTTACCAAGGCGACGCGCTACCGACTGCGCCAAGACAGCATGGAAACATAATATTGAACTGCTGAGTGTTTCCCTACCAATGCGACGCTCTACCGACTGAGCCACAGCAGCTTGTTTCATATTCCGGCAAGTTTTTTGAACTCACCAACGAATGTTATTGTAGCATAGGGCTTTTCTACTTGTCAATACAAAAATAGCAGTCTAAGGGAGATTTTTTATTTCCCTCAGACTGCCTTTTTGCTTTTTAATGTGCGTGGGTATTTAATCTTGCTCCGCACAGATCACATCTGTCGTTGTGGTTTTTGTCCTTATGAGAATAGCCGTCCGGCTTATCTACATGCGCTTCCCGTTCTCCGCAGATTTCACAATACCCCTCCTGTACACCGGAATCTACACAGGTTGTATAGTATTCTACAATCCACTCATTGATCGTATGCTCGCCCTTTTTATCGCAATACCACTTATTGACTCTGTCTGTATGCGCACCTTTGCGTCCCTGCGCCTTTCCTTCTGTAATATACTGATTGAACAGCGCACCCTCATCTTTGCCGCATTTGGCTGCAAGATCCGGATTGAGAGCCGCATAACAGGTCGCATTGAATTTAACACCTTTGGTCCTTCCCTCTGCCAGACCGTTTGTCAGAAAGTGATTACAAAGTGCCTGCACGTCATTTCCATAAACCGCCTTCACGTCCGGATATGCCTCTGCATATGCAAGCGGATCAAATAGGCCGCCTTCACGTCCTTCCGCCGCTCCAAAATTTAAATAATGCTGTAATAACGCTTCCTCACTGTTTCCTACTGCTGCAACAACATCCGGATTCTTCTGCGCATAATAGGAGGCATCAAACAAATCACTCAGTTCTGCTGCCGAAGCCATCATTCCCGTGGAAAGCAACATACTTCCTGCCAGTATCCCTGCCAGAAATCTTCTGATACATTTTTGCTTCATTTTCCGTACCATACCTTTCTTATATATACTGTATATAGTATATATTATACTGCCACTTCAGACTGCGTTTCGATTAGTCAATTCTTACAAAAACATCCTTGGCACCGCAGACCTTACATTCACACTGGAAATACTTCTTGCCTTTGACTTCCACAACGCTGTAAATCTTTCCTCTTTCATGTCCCTTCTCCGGCACTGTTATATAAACATGCTTACCGCAGATATCACAGATACCGTCCTGCTTGCCTTCCTTCGTACAGGTTACTTTCTTGGTAACATTCCAGTGCTTTACCAGATGCGCATCCTTATCTTCACAGATATACGCATACTTTTCACTCGGTCTGACGCCTTCTCTTCCTTCTGCCATACCGGACATAATATAATGACGGAACATAGCCGGACCGGAATTGCTGAATGCACGCGCAAGATCCGGATTGACTGCAGAATAAGTTGTCTTGTTAAATAACAGACCGCCCTGTCTTCCTTCATCAATTCCCTGCAGCATATAATGCTGATACAGTGCCTGCAGATCATAGCCGTAAACAGCCTTTAAATCCGGGTTCTTATTCGCATAATCTACCGCATCAAACAATCCGCAGCTGCTCTTTCCTTCCCGAATACCATTGTTCAGATAATGCTGATAGTATTTGGAATAATCATTTCCAAGCACTGCTTCCAGTGTCGGATAAGTCTTTTTGTACTCCACTACGTTAAAGAGCGGACTTGCCTCTCTTCCTTCATAGATGCCTGCCGTAATAAAATGCTGATACAACGCCTCCTCATTATTTCCATAGACCGCTTTCAAATCCGGATTCGCATTCGCATAATAATTGGCATCGAACAGATCCTTCAATTCAGCAGCAGATGCCATCAGCGTGCTGGAAAACAGCATCGTACAGGCAATCGCAAGCGCTGCCAGTCTTTTTAATTTTTTCCTCATATGCTTCACCTTTACCCTCTCTTTTGTTTTTATTACTTGTAATAATTATATTATACCAAATATCCCATTTGTGTAAACAATTATCTGATTAATTACATGCTGTTTTAAATTCGTTCCACACCTTGCTGTGTGCATCCTCTGCCTCCTGCGGGATATTTTGGATAATCTCACCCTTGGTTACCGTATCCGGTACCACGATCATTTCCTTCATCTCCTCGGAAATATATTCTTCCGCTGCTTTATTTGTGCAGTAATACCCCATATACTCAAAGCATTTTGCCGCATTTTCTGCGTCCAGAATATAATTCAGAAAAGCATGGGCCGCATCTGCATTCGGTGCATTTACCGGAACAAAGCCAGCCATAATGCCAAAGCCCAGTCCTTCCTTTGGATAGCATATCTTTAAATCCGGATTAGCGGAAAGCGCCATGGTTACCTGTGAGGTATAAAGAAAGGCGGCTCCGACCTCTCCGCTTAACAGAAAGTCCTGTGTATTATTGTCGTTGATCACACGCACATTCGGCGCCAGTTTTTGAAGCTTTTCTCCTGCGGACTCAATTTTTGCCACGTCCTCCGTATTAAAAGACTCTCCCATAGACTTTAATACAATACCGTCTACCACACGATAGTTGGCAATCAGCGCCACATTATCCTGAAGCGCCGGATTCCAGAGATCCTCATAAGAGGTCATTTCAAAACCTGTCACAGCAGGATCATAGACGATCAACGGAATACCTGCTCCATACGGAACCGTATATTCATCCTTTTCGTCATAAAAATAGCCCTGGAAAATCGGATTGATATTTTCAAAATTGGAGAGTTTTTCCTTGTTAAGCTTCTGTACCAGACCTTCTTTGACCGCAAGCTCAATAATATAGTCATCCGCAATGACAAGATCATAATCTCCGCCCTTTGCCTCCTCCAGCTTGGCAAGCATATCCTCATCCGAATCAAAATTGGAATAACGGATACGGATTCCGGTCTCTTGCTCAAAGCCATCCAGAATCTCCTGCGGAAACATGCCATCCCAGGTAAACAGATTCAGTTCTGTTCCTGCGCTGTTCCCGGTATTTTCTTCCGCCGTCTGCCCGGTTGTTCCGGCTCCGTTCCCACTTCCGCATCCGGTCAAAGCCGTTAATGCCATACATCCGGTTAATAATAATGCTGTTATTTTTTTCATAAGGCTCCTCCTTTTTTCTCCTGACTCATTCTTCCGATCCGTCCGATCAGCCAGGCTGCTGCAAGCACTAACACCGTAATGACAAGCATGACAAATGCCAGTGCATTGATTTCCGGCGTTACACCGGTCTTCATCTTAGTATATATCTTAATAGGCAAAGTGTTTACCTTAGGCCCCGTAACAAAAATACTGATGACCACGTCATCAAAGGACATGGCAAAGGACAACAGCATTCCCGAAAATACTGCCGGAAGTATGAGTGGCAGCGTAATGTCAAAAAAACTCCTAAGCGGAGAGGCTCCCAGATCTCTCGCCGCCTCCTCCAGACTTTTATCCATTCCATATAGTCTTGCCTTTACCTGCATAAAAATATACGGCACACAAAATGTCGTATGGGCCAACACCAGTGTCGTCATGCCGAATTTCATACCCATCAAAGAAAAGACCGCTAAAAAAACCATACCCAGAATAATTTCCGGTATCATGATCGGAAGCATGGAAATATATTCTATGACTCCATTCATACGGCATTTTACCTTCTGCATACCAAAAGCTCCAAACGTACCGATGATCACGGCAAGCAGACTGCTTAATACCGCCAATTTCAGACTGTTAAACAATGCCTCCTTCAGATCCCGGTCCCGAAACAGCTCCTCATACCATTTCAGGGAAAAACCGGTAAATTCCGTGGTCAGCTTTGCCTCATTAAAAGAATAGATCACCGTCAAAAGAATCGGCACATAGGTTAAAAACAGTATGACTGCCAGATAGCTGACTGCCCATAAGGAATTCTTCTTCAATATAAGCCCTCCAATTCTCTCGTTCCGGCTACCCTGCGGTATAGTGCAATCATGAAAGAAGTCAATATCATTAACACCACCGACAAAGCAGCCGCAAACGGCATATTCCTGCCTTTTGTCATCTGCTCCTGAATCACGCTTCCCACTAACACGATCTTATTTCCTCCCAGAATATCCGCAATAAAAAACAATCCCATGGAAGGAATGAACGTCAAAACCACGCCGGACAAAAGCCCCGGCAGCGTCTGCTTCAGGGTAATCGTCCAAAAAGCGGTCACCCTGCCCGCTCCCAGATCCCTCGCTGCCTCCACCAGTGACCAGTCCAGCTTTTCGGCACTGGAAAAGACCGACAGGATCATAAACGGAAGCAGCACATAGACCATTCCCGTCACCACTGCCGGATAGGTATATAAAAGCTTTAACGGCTTCTCTGTGATATGCAGTCCCATAAACAGTTTGTCCAGTACACCGTTACTGCGAAATACAATGATCCAGCCATTCAGACGGATCAGAGAACTCGTAAAAAAGGGAATCAGCAGAAGAATCAGGATCCGCTTTTTCCATTTTTCGGAAGTCTTTGCCATAAAATAGCCAAACGGATAACCGATCAGGGTAATACATATCGTGGATAGAAAGGCTAACTTTAACGATTCCAAAAAGGTATTCCGATAAAGCGGCTCCCATATCTTTTTATAATTGTCCCATGTAAATCTCTGCACGAAGCCCCACACCTCCGCACGCTCCATAAAGCTTAAGGCAATCATATACAGAATCGGAAAAAAGACAAATACCATCGTAAACAGATAGATCGGCACGAGTAAAGGCCATGCCCTGTTCTTTTGTTTCATAAAAAAGCCTCCCTTTCTACCTG
>JAAYNV010000060.1 GCA_012520645.1 Clostridiales bacterium
ATGCTGCCCTCCGCAGAGCGCAGGAGCACCCGGCTCCCTTCTATGCTTAGTTCTCCTGCCGCAAACAGGCTGGCACGCTCTCCCCGCAGATGGATGCAGTTCCCGTACATCCGTATGCTGTTCCCGCTTCCGGCGTGTCTCCACCCACGCCCGGGCATGCTCTCCCGGCGCGGCATGCATCCCGAAGTCCGTGACACAGCCGCCTTCAAAAGCCCCTTCCAGATACAGACTGTGCAGTCCGGTCCGCTCCTCCCTGCACGCCCCATTATTTTCTGTTCTCTCCGGCATATCCTCTCCTCCGTCACTGTACCTTGACATTCGTTCCCGACAGTACCACATCGCTCTCCGTCAGGTGGATGCGGGAATTTCCTGCCATGGCGATGACATCCCGGCTGCCTGCCAGACTGAGCTCCTTTCCGCTGATACATACCTCTCCGCCTGCACTGATCTTCAGGTTGCCGGAGCTGCTGACCGTGATCCCTTCCCGGTCCACCATGGCAATCTGAAGACCGGTCCCGTTGTCCAGGACGATCCGGTCCTCCAGAAGCTGTACTACCTTGCCATCCTGACTCCGCAGCTCATTGTTGTGCGGATTGCTTCTGGGCGCCTCCGCCCCTTCGCCTGCAGCCCCTGCCTCCACCGGTCGGTGGACGGCACTCGCTGCGTAGGCATGCTTTTCACTTCTGGTCGGAAAATAGAGCCGGATCTCATCCCCTGCCTGCGGCATACAGTACCATCCGCTCCCGTCCGGCGAAGAAAATACAGTCGCATAGGGGTACCAACGGGCAGAAGGGTATCCATCCTCGATGCCAAGCTTCACCCGCACCACGCTTCCCTGTACATCCGTTACCACACCATCGATCGAAGCACCGATGATGTTCCCATTGTAGACTTTCGGTACCTTCAGTCCGTTCTCGGTAAACAGTACATAGGTATTTGTCATCTGGTGCCCATCCAGCCGGGACAGGGACCTCCCGACAATATAGGACCTGCCTCCGAATAATACCCGGTCTCCGATTTCGAAAAGCTCTCGGCTCTCCCATACGACCGACATGGCATCGGCTTCACTGAGCCCGGCAACCCCATGCTGCTGCCGATACTGGTGGGCAGTCAGCGACTTTTCCAACCGATACTCTGCCGCATCCACCTGCATCCCGTTCTGACGCTTTGGCAGCCCGAAATAAAATTTGACTCCCGGAGTGAGAAAATCTGCCAGCACCGTCATATGGAAGTGGCTGGCAAGACGGAGCAGGAATTCCCAGTCCGTCTCCTGATATTGTACCACAAGCTCACGCAGCGGTACATCGGAATACTCCGAGCCCATGATAAAAGCGGCACCCTTGTATCCTGCGCAGAGACGGCCCAGAAGCTCCCGGTAGGTACAGGACGGCTCCTGGAATGCCCTTGCCTTTTTGGTCAGATCCATCAGCCTCGTATATGCCGTGAACCGGACTGTCATCAAAAGCTGTGCATTTTCACGTGCCAGATTCACTTCCTCCAAAATCCCATAAAAGAAGATGCGCTCTTCTCCCTCCTCACCCACTGCCTTCAGAATGACAGGAGTCGAGCCGGCCGGGCAGCATACATAACGCTCCCCTTCTGCCTCATCTATGTAGCCGCATACGACTGCCGTGCCATGACTGTTTATCCCCTTTTCAATCCGGACGCTTAAAATCTGTTTAAATGAAAAGGGGTCTATCCTGATATACTCTGCTCTCATTTTGATACTTCTGCTCCTTTCAAAATCTGTAAATTTCCCCATTCTGTCAGTACTGCTTCTCCAGATCACTGTAGACCGATGCAAAAATTTCGATCAGAGGCTCTTTCCAGCCTTCCGCCTGCTCCTCCGGACAGTTGAACACTACCTGTAACAGTTTCTGCTCCACACATAAAAAAGCATGCCGGTTATAGACGCGCCCTCCAAAAGCCGGGCTGAGATATTCATACCAGCTGACCACCTGTCCTGCCTTCTTATCCCGGTAAAAGGTTCCGCTTTCCAAAAACTCATTGGAGGGATTCAACTGATTGATAGCCGCTGCATAGATTCGTGAAGCCTGAACGATCTCTTCCTTTTGTATTTTCTGTCCGTAAAGAAAAGCAAAATTCGTCAGCGAATCTATGCTGGACTTGATTTCGCCCGGTCTGCTCTCCGACGGATATCTCAGCTTTGCGATTTCAGACGGCAGATCCACAAATTCCTCCGGCAGCATAATGTGGATGCGCCTGTGTACCACGGTATGCCAGTCAAAGGTATAGCGTACACTGCCAACCACCGTATACTCATCATAAATACTCCGGTGCGTCCTTTTCCTTCCTTCTGCCCGCATCTCCAGTATGGCTCTTTCGTTTTCCTGCATTTTCTGCCTCCTTTCCCTATCCGGTTATGAAGTTGTGTTTCCGTATTTTTTCTTTGCCCGTTCAAATTCCTCTTTTTCATACAGGCTCAGATGTTCATAACCCCGTTCCTTCACATCCTTTTCCCATGCTTTCCATTCTGCCTGTGCTTCCTTATCCTCCATATACTCCAGTCTGGTGGTCCGCCAGTCCGTATAGGCATCTGAACCGGGAAGAAATCCCGGGTCTTCCTTATAATAGGCAGAATCCTTCGTATATCCGTCTTTTCTCCTATATCTGTAATAATCGCTCTTTACGCTCGGTATTTCTTCCCCTTCATTTCCGGGGAGTTCTGCCCAGCTCTTCAGCATATGGTTCAAGGTAGCTTTCCTGTCTGGCGGAATATCCTCATAACCCTTCTGGTAACCGTCCGCTCTGGCTCTGTCCATACAGCATTCAAGCTTATGGAGATACTCCTCTCTTGCTACAATAAGCTTTCCCAGTTCTTCCATCTCACTGTCTGTCATTCCCCTCTCCACTTCCTCTCCATCCACGTTCAACCTGACAGCCTGCTGAAGCGCTTCCATCTTCTCCTCTGTTTCCCTGTATTCCTCACATAACCTGTCAAATGTATCATTCAGTTCTGTATCATTCTCTGACAACAACAGCAGGTTGGAATGCTGACCGCTGTTCACCGGATAGATAATGCCACCATGCACGCACACAAGAAACGACTGGGTTGAAACGGCTGAAGCCCCTGCACTCCCCATCTCTGTCCTGTCATATGTATTGTGCCATCCGGGCGCCAGAATCTCCGGCATACATCGGTAGCCTCTCTCAACCTTGTCCTCATTTTTGGGTGCCAGGAAACGTCCCATCTCGTCTGTAATGACCAGATCCTCCAGTTCGACTGTTTCCTGCGGGGGGTTACTTCCGCCGCAGAGTCCGAAATTCGTAATATTATACTGATCCCCCACCTCACAGTCCTTCCGGTGAATAACGGGATCTTCCTTTGTTCCATAATACACACCATGGGATTGGGGGAGATTTAATTTTCTCCTCATTACACCACAGGAACAGGCCAGCATAGCACCTCTTGTCAGATATTCAAAGGAAGCACTGGATATATATTCCAGAACCTCATTCATTCTGCACACGTTTTCTGCTTTTTTCTGTTCATCCGCAATCGCATTCCGAAACTGTGTATCCGACAGATCATCCAGGAAACCGGAAAGCGCCATGCCCATTGCAGCGGTTGCATTGACTTCCCTGTTCCTTCTTTTTTCATTTTCCAGATAATTCTCGATAAATTCCTGTTGGTATTCCTGGCTCCAGAGATACTCTTTTTCCGGTCGTGCATCATGCGCAGCCTGTTCTGCTTCCTGCTCCTGCAGCTTTTCCAAAGCCTTCCCGGCATCCTTCCTGGCTTTCTCTATTTGTTTCTCTGTCATTTCTGCCTCATACTGACCATAAAACTCCTCATATCGGTCATTCAGTATTTCTGCTGCCGCTTTATCATCCAGAACGCTGTCATCCGCCATTACTCTCCTTACTGCTGCATCAAAACTCGTATCCGGATTTACTATTTTATCCTTATTCCGCCATCTAGCCCCAGGCTCCTCTCCAAAATCCAGAAATACCCGGTTCTCCAGGTCATTCATGTCCGCATACGGCTTCATATAATCCGGCGCCTGTTCAATATCTGCAAGTCTTTTGTGCTCTGTCTTCTGTTTTTCTCCCACTCCTATTCCTCCCCTCTGATTTCCAGCGGACGAAGCTGTATACCTGACAAGCCCTGCCGGATCATACTTTCTAACAAGGCCAGACTGCATACCAGCTCACATTTCTGCATATCCACTATATAAAACGCATCCAGATCGATCAGTTCCCTCTTTCTGCTGACGATAAAATACTTCCCGTCCTCCTGCCTGACCCTGTCATGGATCTGCGTAAGCTGGATCAGGTAATACAGCTCCGATTTTTTATGTACTGCATCCAGAAAGATCATCTGCTTTTCAATATAATCCAGACCGTATGCCCGGAAAATGTTCATCATGCTTTCATGCACCAGGGGAAGCGGAGAAAACAGCAGCCTTGGATAATGCGGCTCCCATCCGCAATCCTTTACCTGGAGCAGATTTCGAAAGGGTATCTCCCATGTTCTGCCCCGGAAAAAGGAAGCAACCGGAACGGTTTTATACCAGTCGGAAATGACCGGAGCATGTACTTCGCTTTCACATAAGCTCACAATATAATACTTCATAGTCTCTCCTTTTTAATGCTGCGCAGCTTCCGAAATTCTCCCATATAGGTTCCATACAGTACTTGAATCTCCCCTTCCGCCGCAAGCAGAGACAGAATTTTTTCATTGCCGGAAAGCTCCGTCATTACATTCTGCAAAAGCCTCATCTGACCGAGGCGATACAGAGGCAGCCGTTCTAAAATCTCATAATCCATGACCTTTATGCTGCCTTTTCTGACACATGCCATCATCGTTTCGATCTGCTCCTGCTGCTTCGGGAAAAGAAGACTGTAATCCCAGTAGCACTCTATTTCACAGGGATCTGCATAAAAACGTTCATCGTAAAAGTCTATTTTCAACAGGTTTTCACTGCTGAACAGACCACTCATCAAAAAGGAGAACTGTAAATATACAAGACTGCCCTTTTCCCCTTTCTCCTGACAGTCATGAATCTTCCCGACCGCCTGTCTGAGCACACCATACAGGTCATCCGACAGCATTTCGGCATGATTTCTGCAATACTCAGCCAGAAATGTCTGATTTTGAAACAGCACCTCCCGGCATGCCTCCAAAAAGATCTGATCCAATGATTTTGTTTTCCTCCAATCTTCCTCAGTCAACAATAATCCTTCTCCTTCCATGCCTGCCCGGCATCTCTGCATCTGCTTGTCCAATGTTTCCAAGCACGGCACACATCACTTCAAAAAGCTCCGTGCCGGATGCAGAAGACGGCACTTCTTTCCTGCTCCTTCTGCTTATGTAATCCCTCAAAATTTCCATAGGGACTGCTCCCGGCTGACTCATACAAAAATATGCAAAGGAAATGTCCTCCGGATAAACTCCATCCGTTTCCAATATCTCTTTTGCAAAACGCCTGGTAACCATCGGCGCCAATGCCTTTCCGTTCAGACCGCCCCAGGATGCATTGATATAATTCAAGGTGTCAAACTCCGTTCCCATATCCACGAAATTTTTGTGATTTTCCCGAAGCTCTGCTCCACTCTGAAGTTTGTACCGACAGATTTCAAATTCATTTTCTGCCAGCAAAGTACCTGCCTCCAATACAGGCTCCATTTTATATGCAATAAAATCCGGTGATAAAACCTCCCTTTCCAGCCTGAGCTTTAAAACAGTCACCTCTTCGGACGGCTGATATTGTACCATTTCCGCTTCTGTCATCAGACCGATAAAACCATTCCATTTCACCATTCCCGGTCCTATGACAATATGCCTTTCTTCCACCTTTACCGGAAAGCCCTGCAGGATTCCGTCTCCATATTCTTCATATTCCAGCTTTGCGCGCCATACCGGATAATCCCGGATTGCCGACAGCATCTCTTTCTTTAAAATACGGTTTCTCTCAAACACCGGATATAAATTCTGCATTGACCCTTCTCCCTTGTATGCCTTTTATTTCATTCCATCGTAAAAATTTTGTACCCACCCATCATTTTCGAAGTAAAACTCTTCTTCTTTTCCCAGATACAGCTTCTCCTCCCTGCGATAGACCGGAACTACCGAAAATGCCCATTCTTCCGGTCTGGCCCATACAAAAAACGCACCTCGTTTTCCACAATATCATCTGTATCTGCCTGCATGATATGTTCCCCATATTTTTCTGCAATCGCTTCATATTCTCTCTGCTCAAAATCCCCTAACGAGCTGTGACAGACATACTGGTATCTCTCCATACCATCACAATCCTTTAAATACAGCTTCAGGGTGAGATCCTCCATGTTTCTGGAAATCATGCCGCTCCTGCAGCTCCGCTTCAGTCTGTGGATCAGAGTAATTTCCTGACCGCTGTGCGTAAATGCTGTAATCCGGTATGGAAGCGCCGGCTCTTTCGTATGAATGACCACATCCGCAAAACCATACTTCTTGTCCTTCAAAAATTTAAGCGCACCATCCACACAGGTCATCTTCAGCTCATGGTCATTCCCGTTCTCTCTGCGCCTGTGCTTGAACTGTATCGTCTTTCCCGGCACATATTCCTTCAGCGCATCCCGGAAAACATCAATCTTACAGGATTGTCCGGTCAGTTTGATCAGCGAATATTCCTCCAGAACATCCTCTTCATACATCCGTTCCATAAAACGGTGTATCACACCATAGATATCGCCTTTTAACAAAAGCTCTATGTCAAAGATACTGATATCAATTTCCGGAAATTCTTTCAGTACCTCCAGTCCCTTTTCTCCATAGACTGCAAACTTCCATTTCTCCGCAGGAATCCATGTCGTTGCGTTCTCCCGGACCGGTTTTGAAGCTACCGCAATACGCAGAATTCCTGTATGGTCATAAAACTCTTTCTTGATCGTTTCTGCCAGCCGGAAAAGAAAATAAAAATTGTTTTTTACCTTGTAATATTCCAGACGACTCTGATGCTCAAACTCTCCAAACCGCGTAGGAATCCATTTTTCCGCCGCTTCATAGTTCTTTTCCAGCTCTGCATACAGTTCTCCGGTTCCATACTGATCCACATAGCGGAACACATCCATATCATAGTCGGACAGTATTTTCTTTCCGTCCTCCAATACTCCGGGATACAGTCGGTTTACCAGCAGTATTTTTAAGAGCTGCATGATCCGGTAGGTCAGATTGTTGCCGCCGAAATCGGTATCCCCATTCTCATAAGAGGTATCAATTTCAATGCGATATGCCACTCTCTTATCCCAAATCCGGAAGCTGCAGGAACATAAATCTGTTGTTCCTCCCCCACAATCCAGAATCAGAGCTTTATATTCTACACCGTTGCGGATGCTTCCTTTCTGGATCATCTCTGCAATCGTATTGTACAGAACCGACACCCCTTCATCGATCATGTTCTGTGTCTCTATTGCATAATCCGGCAGTATTTCAGAAAACAGCTTCTGGAACTGGGCTTTCTGCTTGACCGGACTGGAAATGTGTACTTCCGTTATCTGACACTTGAACTGATTCTTTACCGTATCGATCACATAATGAAAAAACGCCTTTAATATCTCTTTTCTGGACAGGAAGCCTCTTCTTCCCTGCCTGTCCGTAATTTCCTCCATTTTCTCATGGTCCACAATCCACCGCTTAATGTCGTAAAAAACACAAAATCCTTCATCGATGTAACTGGACTGTGCCAGATTGACCGCATCATATCCGTATAAAAATTCCGGCTGTCCGCCTTCCATCGAAAGTACTCCTACTACGCTGGGCAGCAGATTGCTTGCCTCTCCCTGCGAAGCAGGATCATAAAACACCGCATGTTTATATCCATTCTCCAGATAAATTCCTGCCGTTGTATTACTGCTTCCAAAATCCATCGCCATCGGCATGGAAAGAGGCACCGGCTTTCTTACCTCAAAATCCAGAAGCGGAATGCGGTAAACCTCCAGATGCTCCGGAATATAATCGGCATTTCCATAATAGATCCGGTACAGCATTTCCGAATTCCGGCGGTCCATACAGTATAAGCAATAATTTTTTACCATGGATTCGCTGCCGGACAACTCTGCCTGTTTCGTCAGATAAAGCACATCCTTTCTGCCGCCATGTTCCTCCACGTTCAATATTGTACAGATTCTGCCGTCTCCTCCGACTACCAGGGCATTTGTGCCCGCGAGTCCCGCCACATAAGGTACTGTCAGTTCATCATAAAATCCGACAGCCAGTCCTTCATAAATGACAATCTTGGAACTGCATTCCAACCGGATATCCTTTCTCTCCCGTATTTCGGACTTCTCCAAAACCCGGTTCAATGCATCCAGTCCTTCCTGTCTCTCTGTGCGGATCAAAAAATATTCATCAGCTCCCCGGTATCTTAAAATCACCCGGATCAGTTCTTCCTTATCCATAGGATTTACCGCACCCTGTATGATCTTTTCCTCTCTGCATATCTCACGGAGCTGAAAAGTTGTCATCAGCATCAGATCCGCTTTGTGATAACGCACGGTGTCCTTTTGCGTTTCCTTTTGTTTTAATATATATCCGTATTTATCCGTTTTTATCGCCATGTGCCTTTCCCCCTCTTTTTCTGCTCTTTAAAACAGCACCATATTGTCCGTTTCCATCGTTTCATTTACATCAAAAATTCCAAAATGATACTCCCAGAAAAGAAAAATCCTGTCATATAGCGGCAGGAACATTTCTTGGAGGAACTCTATTCTTTTCTGTTCGATTCCATTTTGCTTCACACCCACATAAATCAGTATTTCCCGCTCTTCCTCCCGGTTTGCATAGACCATGGAATCCGGATACAGATAACGCATAACCTTCCGGAACAGATGAATGGAGCTTCCGCACCGGTATAATTCCAGTATGAAACGCATCAACTGATGTATCTGCCTCTTTTCAAAATAGGAAACTGCCTGCGAAGCATAGCTGCCACACATTCCTTCCAGAATATCCCGCAGCAGAAAACGGAGCGCATACTCCTGTCTGTCCAGCCCCTGTCTGAGATCCAGTTGTATCATATACTGCATAAAGGTCTCAAACAGCAGATTTCTGGTCTGTTCATATTCTTCCATATCCGGGTGAAAAAGCTCGGCAAAAATCCCGGAAAAACGGTACAGAGGATTAATCTCCACTCTGTTTTCCTCTATCGATTTTGCATTCAACATTTCCAATACAATCTCTGCATACGGACTTCCATTCCCAACCGGAACATACCGGATTTTCTCCCGCGGTATCCCGGTTTCGTCTGCCGCCAGTGCCGCCTCCCACGCATAGTTCATAATTTATATTCCTGCTCCTTCCCTTCCGGTCAGGTACGCAGTTCCCCTGCACACCTGTACTCATTCATTTCCATCTGCATTCTGGAAACTACGAATTCTGCCATACTGTCATTCAGGTAATAACCCTGCTCTTTTTCCCGGAAACTCAACAGCAGGATGCTTCGTCCCTTTCTGGGAAAAAGCTCCTCTCCTGCAAACCAGTTCATTTTGGGTTCAATTATTTCTCTTTCACAGCCATCCAGAACAGCACAATCCACAAGCTCTATATATTCTTCCACATCCAGCTCCAACACCCTGCGGAACAGGTCACTCTTTGTCATCAGCCGTACACCCGACTGATTGGTAAGCCTTTTCAAAAAAGTATCCTTTTCCCGGTTGGACAGAAAAGGCGCCTTATAATCCAGAGAACGCACCATCTCTCCCTGAACCAGCCTCACTGACACCCAATCTGAAAAAGTCTCTCTGGGTGATTTCAGCATGATTCGTCCATTCTCATGACGGATTTCCAATATATCTCCGTTCTTTTGGATCAGATATCCGTCTTTTTGTTTTTCTTCTTCTATCCGAAACTCATGCTCATAATAAATGCCATCGATGCACGGAATCATAAAATTGGTGCTCTCAAACTTCATTTCTTCTATATTCCAGAGCGGAATCATTCCGCTCAAAACCGCACCCGCATACTCTCCCCGCTCAAATTCTATCTCTTCCATAAAATTATCATTTTCAAGATGCACTTTTTCTGCTTCATCCACTGCCATATAGAGATCATAGAACTTGTCCAGATAGGCTGTATTGACCGTTTTCCAGGAAATATAGTTGTCCAGAAACATCTGATATAGCTGCTCTACTTTATTGCGGTAGCGCTGTGCCGGACGGATTACAAACTCTGCCCGTTGTTTCTCCACTCCGACCATTATGCTTCCATATATCTTTCCAGTTTCTTCCAATGACCTGCAAAGCCGGTTATTTCCCCTGACAAATACCGTTCTCACATAACGTAGCTTTTTGTCCGATAACTGTTCTCTCTGCGTTTCTTCCTGCAGATCCAGCATATCAACCGGAAACAAGGTTTCATTGGTCGGATCGTAATGTCTGCGCTCTATGACTGTCGAAACAACACTGTACTGACTGTCTGGAATCTCTATTTCTTCATAAATCCTTTTTTCCAAATCCATATATTTCTGTTCCGTCTGTCTGATAATACTGCCTAACCCCTTCAGCAGAATCTCTTTTGCAAATCTGCGTTCATCCAGATCATCAATCTGCCGAAGCTGCTCATTTATATACCGCTCGTAGTCAAACGGATATTCCTGCATGGGAATATGGTTATTATTCTGGTTATTGTTCATGAGTACTCCTTCAAATCTATAACTTTTTATATTATTACTGTTAGTATCGAACCATAAGATAACCTATCATTACAAACCCTATCTCATATGCTTTGTTCAACAATTTCAGCCAAAACCACATTGGCAACGCTCCAAGCCATATGGATGTTCCTTTACACTCTTTATGTATAGATAAAAAACCAATTTTATTTTCTCTTATTTCCTGCGGTAAATGAGCATAATCCACTCTCTTTCGAATATTTCTCCAATATAATCTATCTCCCATTATTCCTGTTACAACAACGCATACTATAGCTGGAATATGTAATAAGCAATATGCCTGCTTTGGTGTTCCTACCAATGACCACGTATTCAAATAAATAATAATCGCACTAAAAAACAATTTGAATACAATATAGCATGCATAATATATAATTCCCTCCCTCCATATTTTTCGATAGCCCATCCAATAAATTCCAAAAAGGCTGCAGCCCAGTTAAACTTAGGCCGCCTATTCTGTGCCAGACGCTCAAAGCGTTCGAGGTACTGATCGCTTCTTTTTACTACAAAATTCTCTATTTCCGTTACATCATATCCTGCTATTTCTCTTTCCATTTGTTCTTCCATTATCTCCTCTGACACTGGTAATTATTAAAACTGCTAATTACAATGCGGCAATAAAATAGGCAATTGTCAACAGTATTTTCCCATATATTCTTATCATTACCTCTCTCCAAAACAACATTGGTACGGCTCCTAACCCTATTGACGTTCCTTTGCTTTCCTTATGTATTGCCAAAAAACCAATTTTATTTTCCCGTATTTCCTTTGGAATATGAGAATACTCTATCCTTTTCCGAACATTTCTCCAATATATTTTATCTCCAACAAATCCCATAAAAATAAACTGGATTAAGTCAGGAATATGAATCAACCAATATGCTGTTGACTCATCTATGACTCCTATTTTTGAAAGGTATATTACAATTGCACTTATAATAAGATTGCATGTTGTATAATATATTACATAATAAACCAAGCTTTCAATCCACATTTTCCGATATCCCAACCACAATCCATCAAAGAGCGCAGCCGCCCAGTTAAACTTAGGCCGCTTATTCTGTGCCAGACGCTCAAAGCGTTCAATATACTGATCGCTTCTTTTTACTACAAAATTCTCTATTTCCGTTACATCATATCCTGCTATTTCTCTTTCCAATCCTCATTTCCTCCCCGTATCAGTATTTAAAATACCAGACCGCTTGTATCTCCATTGGATCACCTGATCCTTCACCGCCAGATAGAAAAACAACATACCCTCCGACATTCTCATTTCCCACTTTATCAAGTATATTGACTTCTATATCACCCGGCTTTATATAATAAATATTTGTATCTGTATAATTCACAGCTCCTTTTTGATATGGTGCAAATTCTTGGGCATATACATCTCCTTTTCGAAATTCCACATCATCATCCAATATATTATGAATCTCATCAATCTCACTTAATATTTCCGTATATTGCCCAATTGTCTCATTTCCTGCCTTAATTGCAGTTATCCTTATATCTTCTTCAGCCTGTTTTCCCAAATTGACCGCCGTTGTCTTGGGTATCCCCTCTGCTAACGTTCGATTTAAAAATCCTGGTTCTTCTCCATACAAATCTTCATCCTTCATCGTTGTCACTATGCCAAGAATCACTCCAATTTCCGGTACTTTCTCCGCTATAAAAGCGGCTACAAGATCCGCCCTTCTTTTATTCCGGATTTCCGCCCTGCTATATGTATGATAATTCTCCACTACCAGATTCCCCTGTATCTTATCTTCAGGTACAACATCCCTGATATACTTCAATACTTTCTCAATATTCTTCCCTTCAAGCGTATCCGGCTCATCCACCCGGTGCAGCATTCCGTCTGCATGAAAAAATTCATTTTCATTCTCCCGCATCTCCTCATAGGCACTGAGCAGACGATTGATACGGTCCGCTCCAAGCAGATCATATTTTCCGTTATGTGGGCTGAATATCCGAATTTCATTGTCCTTCATCTGTATCTGGTCTTCTGTGATAAGAATGCCGTTTTCCCCGTTATGGAGCCATAGATACTGCTCTGCCTGAAGGGTAATTTCTCCGGCTGCTTCCGATATGTTTCCTGCATTCAGGTAGATATCTCCCTTGGATCGCAGACGGATTGCCTGGGGTTCTACTTTTACCAAAGCCCTTCTCCCCTTCGAATGCAGCCATACTCCCGTACCGTCCAGCACGCTGCCAAGTCCTCCCGGGGTCTTGAGGCTTTTCCGCTCCGGTCTTTCTTCATTTCCGCAGTCCACAGCCGCGATCACATACCGTTCCGTTTCATCTCCGGAAGGAAAGTATAACTTTAATACATCCTCCGGCTCTGGGCTGCCCTCATAGCCGCTTCCTTTTCCCGCATAATAGGTCGGCTGCTCATGCCAGCTTTCCCTTTGTTCCCCTGCACAGTCTGTGCGAAGTCTCATCCGAAGCTTCCCGCTCCGGCTGTCTACTGCATTTCCATCCACTGCCATTCCCTGCAGCCGTCTGTTCTTCTCCATCCCGTTCCGGCACCCATCACGGCTCTTCAGAACATAGTGGTATTCCCATTCGGTGTTCTCCAGATATGCCTCCGCCTCTGCCACAGCCAGGCGTTTTCCTCGGTATCTTACTATTGTCCCCAGTTCCACCTTCTGTGTACTTTTTCCCAAATGGTATCTGCAGCCGGACAGCTCCATATGAAACTGCTCACATTCCCCGGTCAATTCAATTTCTTCCCGCCCTCTCAGCAGACCGATATATAACTTCGTTCCAGACACCAATGTCTCCGGGATCAAAGGCAGCCCATGTATAGATGCCAGTCTCCGCAGAAATTCCCAGTCACTTTCCTGATACTGGAAGAACATCCGGCCGGTTTTCTGATGCTTTTCCTCACCATTCCAGATATAGGCTCCCCCGGATACTTTTCCAGAATCAGACGAAACAGCTCACCATAGGTTCTGCTTTCCTGTTGGAAGGAGCATTCCCTTCTCTGCAGGTCTGCCAGAATAGAACCCGACGCTGCCGTCAGTTCCATATAATCTCTTCCTTCCTCCTGATACCGGACCATGCCTGTTACAATACCACAAAACAGAACTTTCTCCTGGTCCGGCTGGTCCGGACATTCCTTCAGACACACCGGACTATAACAGGATATCCGGTTCGTGTCTTCCCCACACAGAAAGAATGTCTTTAGGAAAGCGTGGGTATTCAATTTCTGAATGATGGAAGCTTTTTGAACCGCATAATGCTTTCCCTCCGCTTCTAATACCGTTCTGGTCATTTTTTCCCCTCCTTTCCTTCCTGCAGCTTTTGCCACATTTTCTCAGCCATCCATTCTCTTTCTTCCTGTTCCTTCTGTATCTGTTTCGCATCTGCAAAAACAGACCGAAACCTCTCCTGCTGTTCCTGCTTCTGTTGCTCTGCTTTGCTTTTCAGCGCATTTTCCACACTTTTTCTTATTTCCTGTTCTCCGCCCGGATACATACGGATATAATCCGCATACCGGTTGTCATTTTCATCTGCATTCTGATCTTTTTGCAGATAGCTTTGAAGCATAGCAACCGTAGACTGCCCCTTCTCCTGTCTCCCTGCTTCCAGAAAAGCATTGAACATTTCATCCTTTTCCAATAATTCTTCTGTAATCAGCCGGTCCTGCATATGCTCTGCATTCAATAGAGAAAGATTGATCGACCGCCAGTTTTTATGCGGGTCCTCCAAAGTCTTATACACTCCTGACATATAACTCAGATCAATCTTTCCACCGTCTGCAGCCTCATAAATCATTTTCCTTTGAAAAAAACCGTAAAGTGCCGGATTTTCCACTGCAAGCTGTGCACAAAAATTCCGGGTCATATCAATGGATTCCTTATCCCACACAAGACTCTCACTGCTATAACCTCCATACAGCAATACGCTTTCCATCAGCGTATCCTTATACTTTTCATAAGTGATATCCTGCTGCCGCGTATATTCCCTGACCTCCTGGTCTAAAAGCTCCAGCATTTCCAAAATTCTCCTGGCATTTACCTCCCCAGCCTGTCCGGATGTTATCAATGTGATGATTCCAAACCCTTTGCTGCAAACCGTCCATCCTTCCTCTAAAAGAGCTTTATAATTGCCGATCTGTACGTCATTCTTTGTATTCTGCCAGGGAATCTGAATATCCGGGATGCACTCCTCCACACCTCCTGTATTCATTTCCAACTGATGTACATTCTTAACCCCGTCCGGTATCGAATCTCTTCCTTCCATCCGATACTTACTGTGACACCTGCCAAATCCTCCTATACATTCCGGTGTATAGTCGGTTTCATTTGCAATCTTTTCTCCGGTTTCTGTAATATGCCTGTCTCCATGCACTTTCAGCCTGCATATCTCACTCCCATATTCACAGATTACCTCTGCACCTTCTATCACATAGTTTTTATCCATGCTCCCCTCCTCCATCCGTTTCCAGCTTTTGCAGGATAAACCCATGAATATGCTGCTCCAGCATTTTCTCGGCAACTGCTTTTTCTACTACATAATATGTTTTCTTTCGATTCCGAATGGCAAAAACCTTTTGATATCGAACTTCATCTTCTTTTAATACAATCTTTTTAAAAGTACCGTCTTTCTGATATTCCGTCTGGTCGCTCAGTGCCGCTACATACTTCGCCTCTGCAATCCAGTAAACATGTACGTTATTATGCTCTATATTCCCGACCGCACATGGTTCATATTTCCATCCCGTCTGCATACTTTCCCATATTTCTTTCACCTCATCAGATATGACCAGCTTTGTATGTTCAATGATAGGAGGGAAAAAAGCATAATCTCCAGTATTCTGCACAATTCCCCGGATAAAAACCGGTCCTTTCGATTTTTCATTGTTACAGGGCAGTGCTTCAAGCTGTATCGAATTACGGATGTTACGATTCTGGCTAATACTGTAGAATTCCATTAAGCATTTCCCTCCACCAGTCTATTCTGTTGTCTTTGACATATATAACAGAAAAATTACCTCTATAACTGCTTACATAAAACGCCGTTTTATCTCTCAGTTTTTTATATTCTTCTGTTTTTGAAATATCTTTCATCGCTCTGTTTAACAGATACTCCATCAGTCTGCGGCATGTAGAAAGTCCTGCAAACTGTATTCTTTCCAGACACACTGCATCAATCTGACTGATATATCTTTTCGCCTGCCCGGTCAGTGTATCACAATATTGAAAGAATATACGATACATCCATTCTGTCTCCAGAGGACTGTCACATAACAGCCCATCCTTATACAAGCTTTTATCAAAAAGCTCCACCCGGTAAAACGGCTGCCGCAGGAGTGCATCGCATCGTGACTGTGTAAACTGAATATATGCAATCCGCTCTGCTTTCTCCTGTTGTTCCGCCTTTTTATATGCCTGTACAAAAGAGCTTTGCAGCTCCTGCATTATGTCCGCAGTATGACTATTCACATAATCTGCCAATGACTCTCTGAAACACTCTGTCAGTTTCTGTACTTCTTTTTCCAGAAAGTGCTGGATTCCATCTGCTCTGTCCATACTATTCCTGCCTTGTCCGGTAATACGTATTCACTTCGTTTACCATTGCCCGATTGTACTGTATGTGCTGCAATATGGATATTTTTTCTTTTTTCTGTTCCCCTGCTTTCTCCACTTCATTCTGCATATGCATAATCTTCCTGCTTGGATCTGCCCCCGTTGTAACCATACCTTATCCCTCATTCATCTTAATATCATCTGCATGGATATCAATACTTGCATCCGAAATCGTTATACTGCTATCCTTGCATTTAATCTCTACGGTTCCCTCCGTAGAAAGATCGATTGCTTTTCCTGCTGCCAGACAAATGTTCCCTTCTGTCTGCAAATGAATCTCCTGCGTTGTATTCAGGTAGATCTGGTCCTCGCAGACAGTAATATGACTTCCATCCTTACATACCAGTGAACCCTTACGATTCCGGTCATCCAGAATCAGCATTTTTTTATCCTTGGTGATCCATATCTTTACCTGATTATCTTCGATCAGCTCTGCCAATGGGAAATTGCACTTTCCGCTATCCGCCTGTTCCTCAAATGGCGCATGCATAGAATTTAAAACTATGGCATGACACTCCTGATGATCCGGGAAATATAAATTGACCCGGTCCCCTTTTTCCGGCATACAATAAAACAGGGAATAAAAAGTACTGTAAGGAAACCAGCATTCATTTTCTGCCGGATAGCTTTCCATATCCAGACAGACTTTCAACCTGTTTTTTAGGACTTCCTGAACGGTTCCTTTCACAGAGGTTCCCTGAAGCTGAAAATTATATCTTTTTTCTTCCCAAAAGCCCGAACGTCCTGCAAGCCGGTAGGTATGTGTCAGAACATGATCACGAATCTCTGCTCGGACTTCCCTTACATACCAAAGCTGCTCCCATACCTTGATACAGTCTCCTATTTCCAAAGACTGTGCATCCGGACCATTGGTTGTAAGTTGTACACAATATTCCTCTCTGCACTGTCCCAAAAAGCTTTCCGGCTGATACCCTGAAACCGTCTGTATTTCTTTTACGCTCTTTAGATCATGTTCTGATACTCCATAAATCTGATTGCTTAAGATAATGCCATACTTAAACTTTATACCTTTGGAAATACTGCTTGCCTGTAAAGAACCTCCATTTCCGGATGCCAGACGCTTTAAAAACTCCCAGTCCGTTTCATTGTACTGAACCGTAAATGTATCCAGACAGCCTCCCGCCATCTCCGGTGCGATAATAAAATTTGTTCCGCTGTAACTGCTCAATATGTACTGTATAATCTGGGAATAGGATGCCTCTGGATTCTGATATGCCCTGCATTTTTTCTGTTGATCCAGCATGCAGGAATATGACATCCCTGTCAGATGTATGAGGTATGCCGGCAGATATTCCTCCAGCGCCGAAGTCACATCCACTGCCGTGACCACCCCATAAAAAATCACTTTTTTGCTTTCAGCCAATCCATATTCTATCTGAATCGAGACCCCCGGAAGCAGGGAAGCGGTCACAGCTTCGTATACTTCCTGCTTCATTCTGCAATCCAGCTCCACAATATCATGTTCATTTACCTGCTTATGCATATGAACAACCGGATCTAAAATATCTACCGGCTTTTCTCCGAGCAAAACATTCATCAGAATCATCTGTTCATTTGTTACATCCAATGTACTTAGGAAATCCATAATCTCACCCCTCTGTTTCCTTCATAACTCCAATATCCTCCTCCGGCGCTGCAGTCTCATCCACCTTTTCCACATATTCGTCTTCCTGTTTTTCTATTTCATCCCTCTCAGCTATCTTCTGCTCACAGGATGACAGCTTTGTCTGAATCAGTTCCGCATGCATGGTATCCTGAAGCTCCTGATATTTTTCCAGTGCCATTGTATAATAAGCGATTGCCGCAACATAATCCTCTTCCGAAAATGCCTTATCCCCTTCTGCTGCCAGTTGCGCAGCGCCTATCTCTGCCGCTGCCTGTTCTTCTGCTTCCTGCTTTCCTGCCTCTTCCGATTCTTTCCGGTCTTCATACAAAGCCTCCAGCGCATCCATGGCATCCCTGCGACCTTCCTCGAAATGCGCTCTGGTTGCTAACGTCCGGGCTTCCAGATATTTTTCCTCTGCACGCTCATAGTCTCCATTTTCTGCCAGCCGGTCTCCCAGTTGAATATAGTCATACACAGACAGATAGTCTGTGATACTCTCCAGTTTTTGGTCAATATAAGTATCTGCCACATGATCCACCAAACGCGACCTCTCTTTTGCCGCAGAATAGCCGGTCTGCGCATCCTCGTACCTTTCCCCGCCATAATCTTCATCCGCTGCATTGACCGCCTCAATCAGCTTCAAATAGTCCGAAAGCTTTGAAATCTTTTCACGATTCTTCACCTTTTCCGCAAGCTCCAAAGCCGCCCTGCACTCCTCTTCGGCTCTCACAAAATTAAAATCCTGTATGTATTCCACCATTTCCGTGCAGTTTCGATCCATCTGCTCTATCCTCTGATGACGGATACGCTGCCAGAAATAAACCAGAAGGCTCCCGATCAGAACTATGATCAATACGATCATGAGAATCATAATACGTCTTCGTATCTTCTTCTTTCTTGCAGGGTCCAGAAATACCTTGTCCACAAAAATGGCCGCAAATGTATAGTTATCCAGCTTCTCCGGCTGTCTTGATAAAAGCAGATCTTCTATGTTATCCAGACATTCCTTTGGTTCGTCTCCGGCTTCTGCAAAAACATCCTTCAGCTCACCGCTGTCCAGATTTTCCCATATTCCTCTTGTATAAAGTGTTATGATATCGCCATTTTCCAGTTTCAGTTTTTTAGAAACAGCCGGTGCAAACCCTTTCCCCTGTCCTACATAAGAGTAAAGATTATTTCGCTCCTCATGACGTGCCAGTATATCCTCCGGCAGTTCCTTCTCTGTCCCTATTTCACTCCCAAGCGACATATCTGTGGTCTGCTGCCTGACATCTCCATTCCGGTATAAAACAAGTCTGGTATTTCCCGCATAGGCATAACGCAGCTTTGCATAATCTGTTACCACTACTACCACAGAAGCCTTCAGCTTCTCATTGTCTCCGGCTTTACAGAGTGCCCGGTCAGCAGCTTTTATATAAGAACAGACCA
Organism: Clostridiales bacterium; assembly: GCA_012520645.1. GTDB lineage: Bacteria > Bacillota > Clostridia > Lachnospirales > Lachnospiraceae > JAAYNV01. The sequence continues at coordinate 19,323 of JAAYNV010000060.1, forward strand.
CCCGCTTTTTCATGGACGGATGCTCCTGAAATGCCAGAAGTACCGCTTCAATTGCCAAGCGTGCACTCTTTGTATCCGATACATCATCTAGTCCGTCTGCAATCACATAGCACGCATACTGTTCAAGCTCAATAAACGCAAAGTAATCATTGTTTTTCAGTTCTGATCCTGCCTCAGACAAAAAGGCTGTTTTAAATGTACTGTTCTGCTTTCTCATTTCGCATTCTATTTCCTTACCTTTATAATAACAACGGCGGCATTGTCCTTCTCTTCTTCCTTGCTTTGATTGATAAGTTCTATCATAGCAAATGCTTTTTCTGACATTTTCCTGCAGCTTCCAGACATTCTTCAATGGCTTTCCAGGAACTGCCCTCATACATGCCATCGGTCATAAGCAGGATGTAATCTTCCTCCCGTAATTGAACCGGGATATCAAAAAACTCAATATCACAAAATCCATCCTGTCCGACAAAATTATACAGTCTGTGATGCTCCAAAAGAGCTGTCGCTTCCTCCCTGCTAAGCTTCCCTTCCATATATTTCTGCTTTGCCAGAATATCTATGGTATGTCCGGCAGTCAATGGCACCAGTTCCCGGTTCCGGTATACAGCTACCTTAACATTTCCAACCGCCGCGTAGTACAGTTTCCCATCCTTGAGGATAACGGCAGCTGCCGAAGCACGTCCCTGTTCCTGATCCATTCTCTTTAAAATTTCCCGGTTGGCTCCCTGAAACGCCTTTCGGAAATAATACTGTGGATTGAAGAAAGCATTTCTATCCTCAAAGATATCCTGAAATACTTCGACTACTGTACGGCTGGCAATCTTTCCACCGAAATGCTTTCCCATACCGTCTGCCAATACCGCCATAATTCCTTCTTCTGATTCGACTATTCCATATTCATCCTCCTGTACTTCCCTGCTGCCAATCGTTTTACTTGCTCCATACTCATAAAGACGGCTTCTCTGTTTTCTTTTTCTGGCTTCCTTCCAGCCCACGCTACACCGCAGAAGTATCATACCAATACCGGTCATTGTCAGGACAAATAACATATATTCCGGAACTGTCATGATTTTTCTCCTGCCACATTATTCTCTTGCCACATGAAGTTTTCTCCACAAAATGGTACAAAAACAAATTTACTGTCTCCCATTTCTATCACATCATAAGAATTTAAGACTGTTGGAACATATACTGCTGCATCATTGTGGTAGACAATACCATTACTGTCTCCCGGCAAAAGTACGGTTTCCCTTTTTTTCGGATCAAATACGATAACTCCATGGTTTCTTCTGGCAATCTTCTCATCGCCTAATATCTGAATATCCATATCATCCGCACGCCCGACAAAATTTTTTCCGGACTTGATTTCATAGCCCTTTCCCTGCCTCGGACCCGATATACATACGATCCATCCGCAGACCGGCGAAACTTCCTGTAGCAGCAACAGTTCCTCCAGTTCACTTTCACTTTTTATCCCTGTCTCCTTCTTTTCTCTGGTAGCAGTTTCAATATTACAGTAAGGACATACTGTTCCATACCGTCTTGCTGAAAACAGGTGCCCATTCTGGCACCGGATTAAGTTACTCATCTTTCTCAAACTCCTTTCCCTTTATCGAATCAGAAGGCGGTTGCACCCGACATAGAGGATATTCCCACGCTCCACTTTACATGGCTTATCTGCCGATAGCCTGTACAATCTTCCATCTTCTACCTTTTTCAGACTGATTCCGTTGCGGCTTCCCAAATCTTCCACATACCATTTGCCTGCCGAAAAGTTCATAACTGCATGTTCTATATCTACCATACTTGCATAATGACTGCAGTTTAAATCAATATCCACCTGATTTTCTTTCATATCCCTTCCAATCACAACAGAAGTTTTTCCAAAAATATCCCAAATACAAAGTTCTGTTTCTTCCTCACTCAACAATACCAATTCTGTAATTATATCTATTGTCCGTTCTTTATACTCTGTTCTCTGTCTCCCTTCACGGTCTATAACAGCCATTCCACCAAACCATACCGATACCCATCCTGCAATCCAAATAACTGTCTTCCATTCTCTGATCTGTTCTGGATAACAATATGCCACCGCTATTACAGTCAGTCCAATCAGCATAATGACACAATCCAAAGTTCTCCTTTTGTTCATCTTTTTATCCCCATATAGCGTTCAAACATATCCGTTACATCAAGCGGATTTGCCTTCTGCTTTTTATCTGACTTTTGCCGGAATACAGAGGAACTCTTTACAAATTCCTCCTTTATCCTGCTCTTTTGCAATTTTTGATCATATGCTTTTCTTTTTTGCGGATTCTGTAAAACACTGTATGCTTCCGCTACTTCCTGAAAATGTTTCTCTGCCGCTTTATCTCCCGGATTAGCATCCGGATGGTATTTTTTCGAAAGTGTTCTGTAAGCTTTCTTAATCTCTTCTTCAGTCGCTGTGCTTGAAATTCCCAGCACTCTGTACAGATTACTCATATATAGCACTCCATTATATTAAGCCTTATCACTTTGTATAAACAGGTGGGCGCGGCCGGTTTTTCCGGTCACGCCCTCCCTTCTCTTAAGCGGCCGGATATCCACCCTCCACTGTAATCATGTTCAGCTTATCTTTCTTTTGTTTAATGACCAGCGTAAAGATACCTGTTCCTTCCACATCATCAAACTCTTCTTTGTAATCCACCACAAAGGCATTCGGAAAGTAATATTTGCGTTCCATAATGCCTGCCGCAATATGCTCTACCGTCACCCTTCTGTAACAATCCGCTTTTTCCGCCGGAACAGCTGACCACAAAGCCAGTTTCCTGGTACTGTCAAACGGGTCACCATCCACCGCTGTCAAAATCCTCCCTGTAATAGTCAATGTACTTCCCACATCCTTTGTCCGAGCGTTGGAATCTAACGGAATATCCGTTGTAAACTTGACGCTTCTGACACATTCCTTTGCTATTTCAAAGCTCTCCATTCCCTCTACTGTTACTTTATATGACATTTTCTGCTCCTCCTTCCTTATTCACCGCTGAATCCGCCTTCTACCTTAATTGCACTGTTCTCATCCTTCTTCTGCTTCATGTGGATATAAAATGTTCCTACACCGGTTTCATCATCCTCTTCTTCTGAATATTCCATCACAAAGGCATTCGGCAATGTAAACTGCCTTACTACCTGACTTGCTGAGACTACCGTGATCTCAGCACTGCGGTAGCAGTCCGCTTTTTCAGACGGCACCTGTGACCATTGTGCCAGAGCAAGCGTTGGATCATTTCCTTCTCCACCCAGTTTATACAACATTTTTCCCCACACTTTGACGGAAAGACTGTAGTCTGTAGCTCTCGCATTGGAGTCCATAGCAGATTTGGAATCAAAATCCACCTTAATAATACTCCTCTCGTCAAAACTGATTGCTTCCGGTCCTCCTGTAATCTTCATTCTGAAACCCATAGCATTACCTCCTTCAATTTGCTATTTTTATATTTATCAGTTACATTCTGCCTGTGGCATTCAAACGGTTGATCTCTACTTCCAGATTCTTCACATTGCCATTAAATGTAATATTTAATGTGCAATAACCATTTTCCTCATCAATGATATATTCAATATCATCTCCCTTGCCCAGAATAGCATTGATACACTCTCTCTTTGCCAACCATTTACTTTTCTGGCTGTTCGGATTATTCGAAAAAAACTGTACGATGGCATCCTCCTTAAAATCTCCGGTCGCATGACGCATGATTCGTTCGATATACGTTGTGACCTGTGTCTTGTAAATCGGTTCAAACATATAGCCATCCGACATCAGATTCCTGCTTTTGTATACCATGATGTTCGTAATGCTATTACCTTTATATACTGCATTTTCTGATGAGAATACAAAACCAAAATTCTTTCGATTAATATCTGTCTTAATGGAATTTGTAAATCCGGTTATTTCCTTTGCCATTGTGGTATACGCAGCCAGTGAATGATTATCCGCTTCAATATCAAAACGAACCCCCGGCAGTTCCATATCTACTCCAAGCTTTCCGAAACGATCCTTTAAATATTCAGGACACTGATAAGCTGCTACGATTCCGGCAGCTACATAGGCAGCTCCGACATAAACTCCATCAATCCACAGCTTCATAATATCTTCTTTTTCCTTCGAAAGCTCTACTGCATCATCTTCATTGATGATCATGCGGCTGTCCAATATGACACCCGACTTTTCTTTCGGGATAATCGTAAAATTGGGCAGACACGGAATCGCATATTCGCTGTATGCTTTCCCAATCAAAGGCGCACATCTTTCTTCATATTTTTCAATCCCCTCTGTTGCCAGTGCATTAAAGGTTGTCCCATCACCCGTTTCATAACTGAAAAAGCACTGTACTTCATAGTCCTTAAACACATCCAATAATCTTGCAAGGGACTCCACACTATTGACATCTGTCTTGACAGAAGCGGTGTTTCCTTTAAAACGCTCTCTTGTCAGCTTCATCTTACTGTACTGATCTAACGAAACGGATGGTACAATGGAATACCATACCGTATTACTGAAATCATTTTTCGCATTCACAGTATTCAAATATGTAAGCAGCCGAGAAATATTGCTCGTTTTTGCCATCATTTCATTCGATATATTTGTAATCAGTAATGACGGTCTCATTCCCTTTATTTTCTTGGGATACTGCTCAAAATAGCACCAGATCCCCAAAAGTTTCTCAATTAACGGCTTGACTGTCTTGATAAACGCGTCCTTTGATTCTTTATAAAACTCCAGATAGGAATTATAATTAGCAACCTCTTTTGTCCGGTCAATCTTACTTTCCATTGTAGAAGTAAGTGGACAGAATGTTCTGGCTACCAATGCTTTTACATAGTCGTTGCTTTCCGTATTAATAGACTCATAATCTTCCTTTAGGGCCTCAATCAGACCGGTATTCACATTATCGTCTAATGCAACCAGTGCTGTGGATTCAATCTTGGGTGCTTCCAAAACACGCAGCTCCCCTTCTTCACCCATACTGAGCACTCCCAAAGCAAGCGGAGAATTATCCCTTTCCTCATTTCCCCCGTCAAGCAGCAAACGCGTCTTGATGTCCTCAATGGCAAGAGGCAGCATAGCCATCACATTGTTATAATTGGCACTTGCCTCTTCAAACATAAAATTCAGCTTATCTGCCAGATCCAGCTTCTGCGGTGCACCATCCTCCAGTGCTGCATACTGTGCATAAGTATATTGCAGTTCTTTACGATTCTGCCGAATCTCTTCCATAACCTTTTTCGGTGAAATCATATCCGTCAGTTTTTCGAATTTAAAATCCGCATTGATCGTCCCTTCTGCACGCTTTGTATCGACCATTGACATTAACATTCCCAGATATTCGTTTTTCCGGTTCAATGGAATCTCTGTCAGCATCTCTTCTGGTATTCCTTCAGGTTTTTTCAACGTATACTGTACCTTCTGTCCGTTGGCATCATAATAACAGTATACAGTCGGCGCAAACTTTTCGAGCATTTCATCAAAGCTACGTACCAGAAGATGATCATGAATCTCTTTGATTTTGTCATCGGATAAGCTCTCCATTCCTCTCACATCACCTACCAGCGTAAGGAAATCCAGCTTTTCCGGATTAAGTTCTTCCATCAGCATGGTTCGGTTTGTCTGCTTAATTACATCACTCATTTGTAATCCTCCTCATTTTTTCGTTAGTTGTTTATTCAAAATCCATTTCTCTTGGTTTAAGATTTTTGTAATGAATTTCCATTTCCGTCATTTCGTCCTCAAAGGTAATCGTGATCTTTTCATTATAGTAAACCGGATATCCCATGCCCTTTTTCAAAATCTCCGTTCCTCTGAGCACCGTACACTTTTCTGACTGATCCATTATAATAAGCGATCTGTCCGGTCCCGGATAAAAAATAACGTCCTCTGCTCCAATCCTTCCAAATTTAATGCCGCAAGATACCAGAATCTGATTAAGGTTCATCCTTACACTCTGTCTGCCAAATAACCGGTATGTCTGCGGAGGGATATCACGCCCCGATTCTGTCTGAACTACATACAGGTTCAGTTTACCTGTATACGTACAAGTCTTCGTTTCTACTTTTCAGCCGGTTCTCTGGAAGAAAGCGGTTTTGCCATGTATATAACAGTTGTTCTGCTCTTTTTTATCCATAAAAACAAAATAACAGAAGCAGCTACCGCCAAACTTCCCAATATCACCCATAAAGGACGATAATCCGGTTTCTCCGGCTTAGGGTCCGGCGGAGGTGAAAATGTAATCCGTATAGGCTGAGTCAACACAAATCTTTCTGTTAACTCATTGGTATCGAAGTTAATCTCTAATGCATCTATTTCGTCAATTTGAACGGAATATGAGATATAACCTTTCTGAATTATCCCAGTCTTTCGAATATCGTTTACCCAGAACGGTATTTCTTTCCCCTCATAACAGGGCTGATCCCAGATATTATCATTTTTCCCTTTGGAATCCTCTAAACGGATTTTGATATCCGCATAATGTTTATAGATTTCCTGTGTTTCTTCTTCTGGCAACTGTTCTGATTCTGCTACAGACTCCCTTCTATATGTAACTTCCACCTTTGGCACGGTCTCATATTCAGCAATCATATAAGCACTCACATCCGAAATTTCCGGCGTTTCAAACTGCACCTTTATTCCTTTTTCAACCGGTCTTCCTATATCAACAACTGCAAAATTCTTACCGCTTATGATTCTTCCAGTCTCCGCCGTATAATCTGCGCCAACATTCTGCAACCCCTGTCTGGATGTAATACAGATCTTTAGATGTTCCGCTCCCGGGGAAGGAGTTTCAACATATAGACTGCCACCACTTCCATCCGTGACTCCAATCGTACTATGTTGGAAATGAATTCGGTCACATAAAATGCGGTACATGATCTCAGACAAAGATCCTGATTGTCCTTCCCAGTAAATTGCCCCATTTGTCACTTCTGCGCCATCAAAAATATGCATTTCCGGATCGTCCAGCTCGCTTCCTACTGCAACTATAAAAATTTTTACCTCCTCATCCTCTGCCAGCCTCGTCATTTCTTCATACAATTTTCGCGACTTTTCTTTCTCCCGACTATCCGGCATATCAATTTCGCCATCGGTAAACATGACAATGTAACGACTGACACCTTCCTCTTTTGAAAACATTTCCATAGCCTGCCGGAGACCTTCCCCTGCATTGGTATAACCAGAATATTCCAATGTACTTAATTCACTTTCCCACTGTTCCAATTCACTTTCAAAAGGCAGCCTTGTCTGTATATCTGTATTGTAAGCTACCATTCCGGTTCTCCAATTTGATGGCATACCATATACAGCCTGTCTGATGGCATCAATTGTCATTTTGTCTTTATCCTGCACATTCATCGAACCGCTTGTATCCAACAAAAATATGATTTCTCCATCTCGCCGATCAAATTTAGGTTCTTTCTCTTCCGCCTTTACTGAAATTGAACTGCCTATTCCCAGTATCAGTACAAGAATAACTATTCTGCAAAAAGGAAAGTAATTTCTTTTTCTCATTCCTGCTCCTTTCCCTATACTTATCAGTGCTTTCATTAATTTGTCTATCCGTGAAAACCCTTAGAAACAAAAATAGCACAAAATTTGTCGAAAAAAATATTTTTGTCCATTATATACACGTTCCCTTCCAAATTTTGCATTGAAAAAGACTTGAACACAAAAAAGAGTCACAAAAAAAGACCTAAGCCTGTTTATTCAGACTTAAGCCTTTTATTCTTTTCTGCGCCAAGACACAGCATAAAGGATAAAGTTATATGGCTCAGAGCAATTACCAATGCCGCCCCTTGTTTTCCTAACAAAAATAAGACAATTCCTATTGTTATCTCAATCAACCATATGCTTCTGCCCCTTTTTCGATAATGCAACAATTCCGTCTCATCTAATGGTTTATTATGATCTTCTATCGGAGCCAGACATATAATCACCACTCCTGCAATCATAAAACAAAGGAATGTAATGGCGGAAGTTATTGCTTGCGGTATCCATTTCACAGCCAGACATATACTGACAAGCATAAGCGCAGACATCACAGTACATCTCTCATTTGTTTCTTCGTGGTATCCCCCGCAAAAAGACCGGAGCGGAATATAACAGGACAGAAAAACTAACACCGTTGACGGCGCTTTAAAGCATATTGCTATAAGTGCCGCAAGGAGAATATTCACCATCTGGTTTACCACCAGTTCATATGCGTATTCATATAATTCCCTGTCCTGCTCTTTTAAGAAATGTCTGCGAATCTGCCAGTCTACCAGCTGTATTGCGAACTTCCTCATCATTAGAACTTTCTAAACTTTTTGGCATTTTCGGGCATTTTGGGTTGGTGTATCACCCACATACACGCTGAGTTTGCCGTATAGAAAATAAGTCCCAATGCCAACAAATTACACAACTGAATCCCATTGTACCTTGTCCGTAGCTTTTTTACCAAATTTTTCATTTATAATTTTCTCCTTTGTATTTTGCAGTTATTCTATCACTTTTTCTACAAAATAATCATTTTTTCCAGAATTATACATGTTCCCTTCCAAATTTTGCATTTTAACCAAAATAAAACAGACAGGTAAGATTCCTTTCTCACCTGCCTGTTGGTTTACTCACGCATATTCGAAAGTGACAATATACTTCGAAAAACATTGCCCTTCTCTTCCCACTCCAGACTTCCACCATATTTCTCTGCCTGCTTCCTTACAATATTGATACCTAAACCGTGCGTTCCCTCCTCATTCTTTGTGGAAATCAGTCTCTCCCCGTCTTTTTTTGCTTTGATACAGAAGGTATTTTCAATATCCGTAATCAGCATATATGGATTTCCCATATACATTTTCATTTTGACTGACCTATTTTGTCCTTCACATTTTTCGGCTGCTTCAATTGCATTATCCAGTAAATTTCCAAAAATAGAAATGATATCAGCCTCTTCCAGAAAATCCAGGTTCAAAAACCTTTCGATTCGGATCTCAAAATCAATGTCCGCCTTTTCTGCTTTAATTTTTTTATCTTCCAGAATTGCATTTAAAACCTCGCTGCTACAATAGACAATTCCACCGATATCTTCCTTCAGCTCCCCTTCCACCGTATTAATAATATGTACGATCTTCTGCGTCTCTCCCTTTAGGGCAAGCATACGTATATTTCCAAAATAATTATGTACATCATGTACATAATTGCGGTATTTTTCATTTAATTTTGATACCCGCTCTACCTGCTTTCCTTCCATGGTCTGCTTCATTGAGTATAGCTCTTCCTGTTTTTCCTTCTGCAGCAGATTGGTGACCTTGGCTAGTATCAGGAAAATAAATATATTCGAAAAATGTACCAGAAACGCCGCCACACACCTCAAAATCTGTAAAAATGTCTGTGTTGGAAAATCTATATAATAAAGACTACTGAGAATCACCATTGAAGAAAACGGAAGAATCAAAAGATACCATGCACTATCATTCCTCTTTCCGATTCCCATATTCTTCACAACTTTTTCAATAATCATCAATTCCATAAAACGAAAAATATAAATAAACCATATATAGTAAATCCCACCTGGTTTATACCATGGTTCGATGACAATCGGTAAGTAGGCAGATAAGAATTGAATAAATATTGCACCTACTACTTCTCCTCCCGGAAAAATAGCGAAGAAAATAATTAAATAAATAATTCCATTTAACAACGAAATGCGATAAGTCAACCACACGAACATTATGGATATAATTGGACTCACCACTAAATTAACGACAGTATTACCACACATATTTCCAACAAACATGCTTAATGTCGCAAAAAGGAAATATAGTAATACTTTCTCTCTCCGAACCCTTGATTCAAACATTGCCCCAAAAAAGCGATACAACATATAAATGTCCAGTACACAAAAAATATATCGAATCAACGAAAACATTTCTATTTTCATCCCATCTTCCCCTCTGCATACTCATCCTGCATAAACTGCATTTTTAACGCATTGAACTCCTTCGCCTTACTCCGTGCAATCAGAAAATCATTTTTTACATCACCCAGATGAAAGTTCCTGGCGGTACAGGATGACAGATAGCGGAAATTTATGACATAACTGTCATGTGGCCAGCCAAAGCCATGCCTCTTCAGCTTCTCATAAACATCAGGCAGTTTTTCTGCCAGACGCAGATCCGGCCGTTCTCCCTTTTCACCCCTCGGTATATCGTAAAACTTTTCGGCATAATCCGCCAGATGTATCCGTGTCGTCTTTTTGAATTTTTCGATATATAAAATATGTTCCGCCTTAATATAAAGATTCAGTTTATTAATGTTTGCCTTAAGCGTCGGCACCTTCCTATCCTGATACATTTTCTGGAGCGACTCGTGTACATACTGTGCCATACTTTCCGGCGGACTGTTTTTCATAATATACCGATACGGCTGCACTTCAAAAGTAACCGGAGTCGGTTCTGCAAAGCCCGTATAAAACACAAGTACGACACACATATCCATCTTGCGGATATCCCTCGCCGTCTCGTTTCCGTCCATCCCTTCCATCTGGATATCCAGAAAGATAATGTGAAACTGTATGCTCTCCATCGCTGAAAGCAGTTCCATGCCGGAACTGTATTCATATATGGTATATTCGTTGTCTCCTTTTTCCTGCATGATATATTCCAACAGATGTGCCCTGTCTTCTGCAAGATCATCACATATCGCAATTCTGAACATTCTATCAAAATCCCCCTAAATTGTTTGCTTCAATTATATACCGCTCTTACAATATATGACAAAATTCTACATTTTTTATTAAGCAGGGTTTACAACATAAGTTTTGAGAAAAAATCCTCTTCCGTCGAATCCCCGTCTGCTTCTTTCCCCGGTCCTGTTCCGTTTCGGCATCCAAGCACAAATGCCGTTATCTCCGCATCCGCTCCATATCTGTCCATATCCAGAAGAACCGCATCCATATTCCTGCGGCTGATACCTCCCGCCTGATGGAGAATACGATAATACTCTTTTTCCTGCTTATGCTGTTCCCCAATGATCTGCCAGGCTTCCTCATGAGCGCATCCCTTCGAATGCTCTCTGATATAATCATACAGCCTCTCGCGATCCGCATCAGACAGTCCTGCATCATACCGCAGTCTCAGATAAGAAAACTCTGCCTTCTGACAGCGCCTTTGGTTCTCATAAAAATCCGGAAGATCCTTCTCGCTCTCATAGTCTTCTTCGCCCCCTGCCCACATAGGTCGAAAACCTTTCAGGTCCGGCTCCCTTAGAAAGGTAAGAAGCGCATTGTCCCACGCATTCAGCCAATTCCTTTCCTGTTCACTGCTCTTCTTTGCAAAATGCTCTATATCCTCAAACAGCTCTGCCGCTCCCATCATCATCGCTGCTGCTCTGAGGAATCCTATTCCGACATGTTTGTCATTTTCATGGGTGATCTCCCGCAATTGCTTACACCTTAAAAAAGCCTTTGGAGCGATTTCCGTCACCGCTCTTCCTTCGATACCGGCAGGAATAATGACACATTTGTCATTTTTATTACACCCAGTGATCATTGCGCCGCTATCGGTATGCTTCCATTGAAATTGTTCCATCCGCATACCGCTGTTTTAATATGCCTTGCCCCAGTAAACCATCTTCTTTGCCGGACGTCCGCAGCATACGCATTTATCGGAAAGTGTTTCCTGCTCAAACGGCATACAGCGGCTGGTCACTGCCAGATCCTCTTTAATCTTGTCCTCGCATGCCTGATCGCCGCACCACATTGCCTTCACAAATCCGGTTTTCTCCGTAAATACCTGTGTCAGCTCATCCAGTGTCGTCGCTACATAGGTATGGCTGTCTCTGTGTGCTCTGGCTTTCTCCAGCATATCCCTCTGAATGGTCGGAAGCAGTTCTGCCACCTTTGCTTCCAGCTCTTCTAACGCTACCTCGTATTTTTCTCCCGTATCACGACGGCAGATGACGCATTTGCCTGCCGCAATATCCTTCGGTCCGATTTCCACACGAAGCGGAATACCGCGCATCTCCTGCTCGGAGAATTTCCATCCGGGACTCTTATCGGAATCATCCACTTTGACCCGGAAATTGCTCAGGCGGTCACGCAGCTCATATGCCTTATCCAATACCCCTTCCTTATGCTGCTGAATCGGAATGACCATAACCTGTGTCGGTGCCACAAGCGGAGGCAGTACCAGACCGGAATTGTCACCATGCACCATAATAATCGCACCGATCAGACGGGTAGTCATTCCCCACGAGGTCTGATGTACATATTTTAATGTATTGTCCTTATCCGTAAACTGAATGCCGAATGCCTTTGCAAAACCGTCACCGAAATTGTGGCTCGTACCGGACTGCAAAGCCTTTCCATCGTGCATCAGCGCTTCAATCGTGTAGGTTGCTTCCGCACCTGCAAATTTTTCTTTATCGGTCTTTCTTCCCTTGATTACCGGCATAGCCAGTACCTGCTCACAGAAATCCGCGTAGACATTTAACATCTGGATCGTACGTGCCTCTGCATCCTCAGCAGTCGCATGCGCCGTATGTCCTTCCTGCCATAAAAATTCTCTGGAACGAAGGAACGGTCTGGTCTCCTTCTCCCAGCGCACTACCGAACACCACTGGTTATAAACCTTCGGCAGGTCGCGATAGGAATGGATATCGTTCTTATAAAAATCACAGAACAGTGTCTCAGAGGTCGGACGCACGCACAGTTTTTCCTGCAGCGGCTGCAGACCGCCGTGAGTCACCCATGCCACCTCCGGTGCAAAGCCTTCTACGTGATCCTTTTCCTTCTGAAGCAGACTCTCCGGAATGAACATCGGTAAGTATACATTCTCCACACCGGTTGCCTTGAAACGGTCATCCAGCTGCTTCTGGATCAGTTCCCAGATCGCATAGCCTGCCGGCTTAATGACCATACAGCCTTTTACACTGGTGTAATCGATCAGCTCTGCCTTTTTTACGACGTCCGTATACCACTGAGCAAAATCTACATCCATCGAAGTAATCGCTTCTACTAATTTTTTCTCTGCCATTTTTTTCATCCTTTCATTTTTAAAATAAAGAGTCCGTATAAACGTATAAAAAAGGGCGGCAGCGCCAGAATCGCCGTCCCTGTGAAGGGACCGGAATTCCGGCGGTACCACCCTGCTTAATGTGCCGGCTGCTATATACCAAAAACAGACAGCCTGGACAATCATTCTCTTTTCTTACCGTTAACGCCGGTGCTGCGCCGTATTTTTGTATTTTCATACATTTCATACGGGACTCCAAGGCCGGTTCGGGATGTTCCTTCATAGAGCCTCACAGCAGCCCCGGTCACCCGGCTCGGCTCATTCTCTGCATGTTTCCTATCCTTACTGCTCCTCTTCTTCGTCTTTCCTCATTCAATTTTATGATTCATCTTATCATTTCCGCCCTGCATCTGGCTGCCAGTCCGGAAACAGTTTGATTGTAGGACATCCGGGCTCCATTTGTCAAGCAAAAATACGATTCTGTTTTGTAAGTACCTGTCCAGCCCGTTTTGTGCAATCACCAGTATCCGGTCTGCCTTCTGAATTATATATTATTTTTCATTCAATGAACCCATAATCTCCATAATGAGCAGCAGCGAAAGCGGTCCCAAAATAACGCCTCCCAAGCCATACAGCTTCACCCCCACATAGACGGCTGCCAGCACGACAATCGGGTACAATCCCATTCTTCCGCCGATCAGCCTTGGCTCCAACAGTTCACGCAGTAAAGCGCATACCGTATATAAGATCACACACGCAGCCGCCTGCACATACCTTCCCTGAACAAGCTGCCAGAAGGCAAGCGGCATCAGCACAATTCCCGTCCCGATAAACGGCAGCGCATCCATGATTCCCGCCGTAATTCCAAAAAAGATTGGATTTTCCACCCGCGAAAGCCAGAGCCCTGTCACCGCCAATATACTGATACACGTCATAATAATTATCTGCGCCCGCAGAAAAGTGCCTGCCAGATGTCCGATGGAACTGATTATTCCGCTTATCTTCTCATATCCCTCGAGCTGACGGATACGTTCCGACATAGGTTCGTAGTCCTTAGCTAACAACACCGCACTGATAAAGGTGATCATAATACCGGCTGCCACATTGATCACAGCTTTAAACCACCCTACGCTCTGCTTCATAAGCTTCGGCACTACATTGACCTGAAATTCTTCAATAAATACATTGACTCTTTCTACAATCACTGTTTCCAGCTCGTCTGCGCAAAAACCGGTCTTTCCTTCGACAAATTCGCAACAGTCTGTCACAAACAGATTAAAATTTTCCTCAAATATCTCCAGACCTCTGGCAAATTCTGTCACATGTCTGCTGCTCCATGCCACGACCAGCCAGACCAGTAAAATGATGAGGCTCCCCAAAAAGAATAAAAGACCACTTGTCAAAAAACCTTTCCCAATGTGGGTATGCCTTTCCACCCGTTTCAGCCACGGATACAGCGGAATCACAAGCAATGCCGCCAGTACAAATGGATAAATAAGCGGCAGGAGAAAACGCATCACCACGTAAACTCCTGCCGTTACAAGAACCAGACGACCCCATTTTCCTGTTGTGATCTCCCGCAGCTTTTCCATACTATCCGTCCCCTTTACTAATCGTGTAATGGTTAGTATGGAAAACTCCTTCGGGTTTTATTCTGCCTCAAACTGCCAAATTCTCTCGCCCATTCCAAGAATGACAAAGACAAACGGTGTACAGAGCGCCTGCTGATAACAGAATATATTGTGACCGGTATACGCGACCAGACACAGCACAATTGCAATGAAGATCGGACTCTTTTTTCCTGCCTTAAAAAAGCGCACTACTGCCGATACAAAAATACCAATGTAGCATAGAATACCCGCCAGACCATAACAGATAAGCCCGTTCAGCCACTCACAATGGGCATTGGTCAGTGTGCTGTCTCCCCACATCTGCAGAAGCTGTTCTTCATAGACCGGATTATGATAGCTATAAAATGCAAAACAGTCCGGACCAACCCCGAACAGCTTTCGGTAAAATGGCAGTTCCTTTACCAGTCCGGCACTGTACTTCCATGTTTTACCGCGTCCATTTCCCCAGTCTCCATTAAAGAGCAGGTAATTGTTCTCGTTCGTATAACCAAACCACTCTGCCAGATATCCTTTGGAATTTAGTATTATGAACAAAATACCAAGTAAAACCGCCGCTGCAAATAATATGACAACAGCGCGTCCAACCCATGCCGCTGCGGAAATCTCCATTCCCTTTTTCTCTCCTAAAAGAAGCAGAATATAGCATATACATATTATAATAAAAAAAATGATCATCACAATACTGCGTGAAAAAAACAACGAAAGTGCTTCCGGCAGTACCGCCTGTTCCGGAAACAGATCCTGCAGAAAGCCCGTCGCCACAAAGGAAAACAGCATCAGAAGCAGAACCTCTAAAAACCGTTCCATCCACACATTCGAAGTAAAGCCAAACAGGAACAACGCAAGCAGCATCAGGGTCAGCGCAATATAGGCACTGTCACTGTTCTGTGTGACCCAGCTGGCAAAACCGACCGCACTGAAAAGCCCGCCTGCAAGCCTGAGCCATAACTCTTTCGTTCCCCAAAACAGATACAGTCCCAACGGGAACACGGTGCACATATAACTGGAATACCATGTATTCTGCCCTAAAAGTGAAAGATACTGTTTAATCGTACTCTCCGACAGACCCTCATAAAGCCCAAACGGATCAACGGAAAACCGATGAAGCACACCAAGAAGGAATACTACAAAAGCCACTCCGCATGCCGCATACCATACCCGCATGCCTCCGCTCCACCATCTTGATACGACAAAATAGGACACCACAAAAATAAGCTGTGACACAAGCCCCATATACCATCCGGCGGCTCCCCAGAGCGCCTCTGCCTTATCCACGGACAGCAAAAATGAAATTATGACACATATGCCATATCCTGCCACAAACCGGTCCGTCAGACTTAATCTTCTCCAGAAATCCTGCATCTTTATTTTAAGTTTTTTGTCAGAAGCCTTATTATTCCGCTGGTTCTTCCGCTGATGACTTTTCTTTTTCCATGACATCACCAATACTGACACTTCTGTCAGTAGAATAATACCCAAACCTGTCATAGAGATCCAACGGAACACCTCGTACTTAAAGGTACCGAGCATCCGGTACTTGTCCTTTAAGATCAACGGAAGCACCACAAAAAGTGCCAGCATATACGCTCCGACCGCAAGCTCACGTATATATTCCACCGCAGTCATTTCCTCTATGTCTGAATATTGTTTTCCACCCTTGCTGCTCATTTTCTTCTGTCTCCTACTTTACATTTTCAAACAATCTAAACGCCGGATTTTCCGGCTTACAGATAAAGCCCATTCTCTCCTTTGTCATCGGATGCACCAGATCCAGACTGTATGCGCAGAGAGCTGTATTTTTGATGCCAAGCTCTTTGCTCTTTTCTTTGGATTCTTCTGTACCATACTTGATATCTCCTAACAGCGGATGACCAAGATGTGACATCTGCGCCCGGATCTGATGGAACCGCCCTGTCTCCAGAATCACTTCCACTTTTGCAATTCCCCGTTGCGGCAGACTGTCCATCACACGATACTGCAGTCTTGCCATCTTTGCCCCAGCTTTATCTTCCGGGACAATACGTGCTGCACTGACGCGTGCATCCTTTTCCATATAATGCTCCACCTTCATCCAGCGTTCGGATTCTGCTACCGCTCCTGCTTCTTCTCCCGCACATTCACGAATGTAAGGCATTCCGTACACAACAGCATAGTACCGCTTATTTAAAAGTCCGTCACCAAGCTGACTGCTTAAAGCCTCTGCCGCAGCCTTGGTCTTGGCAAATACCAAAAGCCCCTCTACCGGCTGATCCAGCCGGTGTACAATGCCAAGATACGGTTCACCCGGCTTTTTTGCCCTGGCGCTCAGATAGTTTTTCAGCTCACTGACACAATCGGCCCGTCCAACATTTCCGGTCTGTGTCGGAAAGCCGGACGGCTTATGACATATGACAATATAATCATCCTCAAATACAATATCACACTTCATGTGTTTCTCCTCCCGACATTATAGCATGGCTTTTCAAGCATAACCAAAACTATTGTAACACGTATTTATCCTCTGTACACTTATAAGTTATTTTTTATATTTTACAATAAAGATGATTGAAGTTGTGAAGTTCCAACGCTGAAAAGAGAGCAAGCAGGAAACCGCAGGAGTGTCCCCCCATTCTTTCTTTTGCTACTTTTCTTTCTTAAAACTGATTGGAGGGAATTCAAAAAACAAATTCCCTCCAATCCTTCAAACATGAGACTGGAATAAAAATTCCCTTCACACCTTTATATTGTATGTGCAGTTTATAATCCATATACAAAATCTGAGAGGAAGCCTTGCGACTTCCTCTCCTTCAAAAAAAATCTTACTGAGCTTTCGCTCCTTCACACTATCACTTTTCATGAAATCTTGGATAGAATAACAAAAAATATTCCGTCTGTCAAGTATATTTTATAATATTTTTTTACAGAAATCAACTAAAAAATATGACATTTTTTGAGTGCATTGTTAATATCATTTAAAACATACCCTTTAACATTTCCTATTGATGCAGTAGTATCCACTCTTTGAATACTTACATTTTGCAATTTAAGTACATTGGTCCAACGCACCATATTTCTAAAACCATACACTTTTTCTACTTTTATGTGATAATCTTTCTTTTCATCAGGTTCCTGAGAAGAAAGTGGCACAACAAAAATACTGGAACCAGTTTTTCTTAATATTATTGCAGGATGACGTCCACCGAATTCATTTCCAATATTAAACCCAAATTCAATCCATACCACTGCACCACGTACTAATTCATCTTCCTTATCACATACAAAGGACGGCTCATCCATTACAAATTGTGTCTTTGTTGAGAGCCATTGAAAATAATTATGGGTTCTTTTTCTTGCATCATCGCTGTCCTTATTAGTTGATGAATATAACTTATCAACTTGAGAGTTTAAATTTTCCTTGCTTTTGTCAAGTTCTTCTTGTGAAATAATCTTCATTCCAATCTCACCTCCTTCGTAAACACGTGCTTTGATTGTATCATAAACATACGAATATCTGAAACAAATTATAGCATTATTTTACAATATAAGCAGGAGCATAAAATCTCCTGCTTGTTTGCTATTTATATTCAATTAAAATGTCCTCTGGTGGATTACCTTTTAAGCGTTCCGCTTTGGCTTTTTCCAATCGTTGCTTTTTCTGTGCTTCTTTGGTGCTTCGCTTTCGTTAAATTTGAATGCTAATTCTTCCATAGTCTTCTTTTGTTTTGTATTTCAGCCTATGGTAATATTTTTGGTAACATTTTATCATATATTACCACATCACGAAAGCAGTTTATATCAGTGTTTATGCGGTGTATAAGGCTTTTGTTCTTGTTTTTACACCTTAAAACGGTAGCCGACTCCCCAGATCGTTTCGATATACTGGGGCTTGCTGGTATCAAATTCTATCTTTTCACGTATTTTCTTGATATGAACGGTTACGGTAGCAATATCCCCGATGGAATCCATATCCCAGATTTCCCTAAACAGCTCTTCCTTGGAATACACATGATTCGGATGCTCTGCCAAAAAAGTCAGAAGATCAAATTCCTTGGTTGTGAAATTCTTTTCTTCTCCATCAATATAGACTCTTCTTGCCGTCTTATCAATTCTTATACCACGAATCTCAACAATATCATTTTCCTGCTTCTGAGAACCGACAAGTCTGTCATAACGTGCCATATGAGCCTTTACACGGGCTACCAGCTCGCTCGGACTGAATGGTTTGGTCATATAGTCATCCGCGCCCAGACCCAGTCCGCGAATCTTGTCAATATCATCCTTTTTGGCAGATACCATCAGAATCGGTATATCCTTTTCCTCCCGGATACGTTTGCATACCTCAAAGCCATCAATGCCAGGCAGCATCAGATCCAGAATGACCAGATCAAAGTCTCCTGCCAATGCACTCGCCAGTCCGGTATCTCCGGAATTTTCAATCTCCACTTCAAACTCGCTTAACTCCAGATAATCCTTCTCTAAGTCTGCAATCGCTTCTTCATCTTCAATAATCAATATTTTGCTCATCTTTTTCTACCTCTCTGTACTTTCTAATCACAAAATGTAAACAGGTTCCTTCTCCTTCTTTGCTGGTCGCCCAGATATAACCTCCATGATCCTCAATGATCTTTTTTACAATAGACAGCCCGATACCGCTTCCACCCTTGGACGAATTCCGGGAGGAATCCGTACGGAAAAACCGTTCAAATATATTGCCAAGATCCTTTGAGGCAATACCCTTTCCATTGTCTTCTATCTCCACCCGTATCGAATCCACTTCATCCAGAATGCGGATATCAATCACACCCTGGCTCTTATCCATATATTTTACACTGTTTCCAATAATATTGTTGATGACCCGCTTCATCTGCTCCGGGTCTGCTATAATACGGGTATCCGGCGATACCAGATTCGAATAATTCAACTTAATATTTTTGGATTCCAGATCCAGTCCGACCTCTTCCACACAGTCTCCAAAATATTCTGCCACATTCAGGCGATGAAAATTATAGGGAATACGATTGGAGTCGATCTTTGAGTAAATCGTCAGCTCATTGATCAGCCGGTCCATATCAATAGCCTTATTATATATGGTACGGATATATTTATCCATCTTTTCCGGCGTATCTGCCACACCATCCATAATGCCTTCCACATAACCTTTGATCGCAGTAATCGGTGTCTTTAAATCATGTGAAATATTACTTACAAGCTCCCTGTTCTGCTTTTCCGTCTGAATCTTTTCTTCCGTGGACTCCTTCAGCCTAAGCCGCATATCCTCATAATTTTTATAGAGCTGTTCGATTTCTCCTGAGGAATCTGTCGGTATCCGGTAATCCAGATTACCCTCCGCAATCTTTTGCATGGCAATGTTCAGCTCTGCTACCGGATTAACTACACTTCTCAGAATCCATCTGGTCAGCATAAGGCTGGTAAATGTCAGAATACAGACAATCGCCACAATCATATCAATCAGCAGCGGTTTGGAAATAAGCGGCACTACCATCGTTACAATAAAAAGACTGCCTTCTGCCCCATCTGTAAATGTAAAATCCACCTGTTTGATCAGCTTCTGCATGTTGTGGATATAATATCCACTCTCCGGATCCGGAAACTCAAAACCATACTCAGGCAGATACAAAAATATTTTTTCACTTGCCACTTCGTTTCCGGCATAGTAAATCTCTTCGTCCTTTCTTACTATAATATACGAAGACTTATGCTCTGCTTCCTCATTTAGATTTTGCAGAAAATCCAGATTCTCTAGCACTGCGGAATTTTCCTTCACCTGTCCGCTGACCTTCTCATAGATATCCTGTGTCCGCATAGCATTCTCCTGCATCGTGCCGGACATCATCGTATAATCGAATTTATCAATGCCGTATGACATCTGATTGCTCCAGGTTAAATAATATCCAATACCCAGAAATGCCATTACCGTCAAAATTGCCGGCAGCACTGTCATGGTAATTCCGGTAATCAGAAGCCTTGTCTTTAGTTTCATAATCCGCCCTTTCCTAAATGCTTTTTGAAATTCTTAATAGATATTATAGCACCTATTCTGCTAATTTTAGCGCAGCAAATGAAATAAGATTCTAAAAAAATTATAAACAAATAGTTTTCTTCAAAAATATATTGACATTTCACTAAATTATGATACAATAATATCAGTAATCATTACTGTTTTGATTGGAGGAAATATGGCACCACTAAAATACAGTAAGCAACGGGAAGCCATTTTAGACTTCCTCAAAACAAGAAAAGATCATCCGACTGCCGATATGGTATATAACAGTCTGAGACCGGATTTTCCAAACTTAAGTCTCGGCACCGTATACCGCAATCTTGCGCTTTTGGCTGATCTGGGAGAAATCCTTCGTCTTCGTGTCGGAGACGGAACCGATCATTTTGATGCGGATGTTTCTCCCCATTATCACTTCATCTGTTCTGAGTGTGGAAGTGTAATTGATCTCGAAATGGGAAACATAGATGAGATCGAGGATATTGCAGGCATGAATTTTGATGGACAAATCTGCGGTCATGTAACCTATTTTTATGGAAAATGTGGCGCCTGCTGCAAAAGCAGTATGTCTTAAGTCCATGTAAACAAACTATCATTAGAAGAAAAGGAGAATAAAACTATGAAATTTGTATGTCAGGTATGTGGTTATGTTCACGAAGGAGATGCAGCTCCGGAGAAATGTCCGGTTTGTAATGCACCGGCAGAGAAATTTACAGCCCAGAGCGCAGAAAAGGTATGGGCTGCAGAGCATGTTGTAGGTGTTGCACAGGGTGTAAGCCAGGACATCATCGATGACTTAAGAGCTAACTTCAACGGCGAATGTACCGAGGTTGGTATGTATCTTGCTATGGCAAGAGTTGCACACAGAGAAGGATATCCGGAAATCGGTCTGTACTGGGAAAAGGCTGCTTACGAAGAGGCAGAGCACGCTGCTAAGTTTGCTGAATTGCTCGGTGAAGTCGTAACCGATTCTACCAAGAAGAATCTGGAAATGAGAGTAGATGCAGAAAACGGTGCTACTGCAGGAAAATTTGATCTTGCAAAACGCGCAAAAGCTGCGAATCTGGATGCAATCCATGACACCGTTCATGAAATGGCCAGAGATGAGGCAAGACATGGCAAGGCGTTTGAAGGTCTCTTAAAGAGATACTTTGGCTAATCAGAAATGCTGTAAAATCAAAAATACAGGGTGTGTTGACAAAATTCAACACACCCTTTTTCTTTTACCTGCACTTCACTTTTGCTGTTTTCTTATCCCGATACATAGCTTTATCTGCCTTTTCTACAAGCTCCGCCAGCTCGGTATGGTTAAGATTCCCTTCTGAATAACCCAGTGCAATGTACAATGGAACCGGAAAACCTACTACGTTCCTGCAGGCAGATTTTACGGCATCCATATCTGCTCTCACGGCACTTTCGACCGGAGCAACATAAATTGCCATAAATTCATCCCCACCGGTTCGGTAAACATCATATGCCGACTTCAGATTGTCTCTTAGAATTATGGCAGCTGTCTTAATCAGTTTGTCACCGGTATTATGTCCGTACAGGTCATTTGCCATTTTCAGGTTATTCAAATCTGCGACAATGAATCCAAGGCGTGTATGACTGCCCTGAAATCTATTCTTCAACATTCTGATCTCTACCAGATAACAATTCTTATTTTTCACTCCGGTATTCGTATCCCAGTATGCCTGTTCCTTCAATTTGTCAATCGGATTATCCAGTGTAAAAAATACACCTATACTGACAAACATCAGTCCTGCTCCGGTCATCAACAGCTCCGGTACAAATGCCTGTGCCACAATGATCACCAACAAAATGAGACTCATCGGCACAACGGAGCACCTTACCCGCACGTCGATCAATTCCCATCTGCGCAGCAAACTGATTATACTTCCAATGCAATATAAAATGCAGATACCGTATCCTGCAAAAACAAGCGCTCCGCTGCTATAATCTGTGCCTTTTCCGGAACGGTATTCGATCGGTAATGTAAATGCCAAAACCAAAAACAATATCATCGGTATATAAGTCAGAACAGACGGCCTTCTTCTCTTTTTAAGCGGAATCGTCAGATGGAACACATAGCGGAAAAACTGCATCAAAAAGGCAACTCCGAAGAAATAAAGCAGAACATGCGCTACATGATTAACAGCCTCCGGCACGTGCTCCCGATTATTGACTGTCACCACAGTAATAGCATCAAAAATAAGATGCCCCATTGCACACAAGCCCATGGGTAAAAAACATGGGATTTTTTCTCCCTGTCTCCATAGATGACATAGTATGCAAGGAAACAGGACAAAACGATAATACAAACAATTTCTTCTCGTATAATCAATAGCTCCATTCTGTATTTCTCCTCATTTTTCCTGTATAGCTCATACTATTATTATAATGGATTTTTTTCATTATGAACAGCAAAAATAAACTGAAAAATTCTATTGTAAAATTTTTAGGCTTGCATTGTTTAGACGACAATACAGATTATTATCCCCTTCTTCCTGATAAATTTCATAAATTCCTGTTACTTCTATTTCTGCATTTTGCTGTGGGTATTCGTCCGGATAAATATGACTGCCATCCTCCCAGACAAATTCAAGTCCCTGGGCACAGCAGGCTGTCGCATCCGAAATCACAACATATTGATAATACTGACCTGTCGGTTCATACCATGCTGTATTATAATTCCCCCGGATGCGAAACACTTTACCGACATATGTATCAGGATCTGTCATCATCTGATAAACCGTCGCATACACCATGTCGCTGCCCATTATTGTCAGATCATAATCAACTGCCGTCGTACTCTCTTCTGACTTTTCTTCCGGCTTCGTCTCTGTCTTTGATTCTGTTTCTACCATCTGTTCATAGAATGTTTCCGGAATCTCATCCGATTCCGGTACCGTATTACCTGTTTCCGCACAGCCCGTCAGTATTACCATACCGGCAAGCACGACAGCATACTTCCATCTTTTCACTTTTCCATTCACTTCCTTCTTATTTTTCCTATCAGACAAAACACCAGAAACACGATCAAATCCGCTGCAACAATTGTGGAACCCACCGGTGTTGAAAACAGAATGGATACCAGCATTCCTATAAAGGCACAACTGACCGAAATCAACGCTGAGCAGATGACCACCCCTTTAAAGTTCTCAATAATACGCATTGCCGACAATGCCGGAAAAATAACCAGTGCGGATATTAACAGAGAACCTACCAGATTCATGCCAAGCACAATAATCACTGCAATAATTACTGCAATCAGTAAGTTGTAACGATCCGCTTTGACACCGGTTGCCTTTGCAAAATTTTCATCGAAGGTAACTGCAAAAATCCGGTTATAAAATAAGAGAAACAGTACTATGACGATCAGGGAAAGTATCACACACAATTGCACCTCCGTTTTGGTCAATGTAAGAATAGAGGTGGAGCCAAACAACGTGCTGCACACATCCCCCGACACATTAGCCGATGCCGAAAAGACATTCATGACCAGATATCCCACTGCGAGGGAACTCACAGACAGCATTGCAATTGCTGCATCCCCTTTGATTTTTGTATTCTGTCCGCCTCTTAAAAGGATGATCGCTACCAAAACCGTTACGGGCATGACAAGCAGGGTATCATTTGTCAGATGAAGCACAGCTGCCACCGCCATGGCACCAAATGCCACATGGGACAACCCGTCTCCAATAAAAGAATATCGCTTCAGCACAAGCGTGACCCCCAGCATGGAGGAGCAGAGCGCAATCAGCGTTCCGACGATCAAAGCATATGTCACAAACGGATACCCCATATAAAACTGTAATCTTGAAACGATTTCACTCATTTTCCATGCCTCCCATCCCTTCAAACAGCTTCCATGCCTCACTGCCCCGATACTCTTCTCTGGTTCCAAAGAAAAGCTGAGATTTTCCAATATGAAGAATATGAGTCGCATATGCGGTTGCAGCATGTATATCATGCGACACCATAATGACGGCTGTCCCGTTTTGATTTAATTCTCTGATCAGCTCATATAATTCTGCCGTTACCTTCGGATCGAGACCTGTAACCGGCTCATCCAGAAGCAGGAGTTTTGAAGTTGCACAGAGGGCCCTTGCCAGAAGGACCCTTTGCTGCTGGCCACCGGACAAATCCCGATAACACTTTTTTCTCAAATCCCAGACGGACATTCTTTTCATGTTCTCTTCTGCCGCCTGCTTTTCCTTTTTTCCATAAAAAGGTCTTCTGCCGCACTTTGCCAGATTACCGGACAGAACAATCTCCCAGACAGACGCAGGGAAATCTCTTTGTATCATTGTCTGCTGCGGCAGATAACCGATTTCTGCTGCCAGCATCCCATCACCATAGACAATCTCGCCAGACATCGGTTCCATCAAATGAAGCAGTGCTTTGATCAAGGTACTCTTTCCTGCACCATTTTCTCCTACGATACACAAATAGTCTCCTTTTTTTACTTCAAATTGGATGTGCTTCGTAACGACTGCCCCGCCGTAGCCAAGTGTCAGATCCTTACATGTAATGTATGCCATTTTTCTGCTCCTCTTCTAGTTCAATGCCTTTTTCAGAACTTCCAGATTTTCCTGCATCATCTGCAGATAGGATACTCCCTTTTCCACATCCTTACCGGTTACAGACTGCAAGGAGTTCAATACCAGAATATCTTGATTCTTATTCTGCGTATTCTCGACAATGGTTCTGGCAACTCTCTGATCTGAATTTTCAATCGTAAAGATCGAATTCAGCTCCAGCTCATCCACCTTGTCTGCAAGGAAAGTAATGGTCTCAAAGTCTGCTTCTGTTTCAGCGCTACAACCGGCAAAGGCAGCATAATAATCCAGACCATAATCATCTGCCAGATAACGGAACGGAAAACGGTCACCAAATACAATCGTTTTTATCTTTGCATTTTCTGCCATACTCTCATATTCCTGATCCAGCGCAGAAAGCCTTGCACAATAATCCGCAGCATTCTTTCGATAGGAATCTGCATTCCGGCTGTCTGCTTCTCCTAACGCTTCTGCAATTGCGGGCACTATGTTCTGTACATTTTTTAAGGACAGCCACACATGCTCATCATATTCCGGCTCATGGCTGTGCTCTTCCTGTTCCTCCTCTTCTACAAGTTCTTCTCCATTTTCATGCTCGTGTCCGCTCTCCATGCCTTCCACTATTTCTTCCTCTTTGATATCATCTCCCAATAATGTAAGCAGATTGATTATCTGCATATTTTCATTTCTTGCTTCCTTTAGGGCATCTTCCACCCATTCATCCGACTCTCCACCTACGTAGATAAACAGATCACAATCTGCTATTTTCGCAATATCTTCTGCCGTCGGCTGATAGCTGTGGAGATCTACACCATTATCCAGAAGCAGAGTCAGCTCATAATCTGCACCAGTATCACCGATAATCTCCCTGACCCAGTCATACTCTGGGAAAATGGTACAGACCACACTGTAGCTTTCTGACTCTCCTCCTTCGTGTCCTTCCGTGAGCTTTTCATTCCCATAATCTTTAACCAAGGTGTTACGGCTTCCACAACCGCCAAGCAGACTTACACACATCACAAGCGACATTAACAAAACGAGAATTCTTTTATTCATTTTATACATACAAACTCCTCCAATTGCTTTATGAAATTAAAATGTACGCAAAGAAAAGACGTGACACTAAGGGTACTTTTCCTCCTTATATGCCAACTCTTTCCCACATCTTATTGTTTCATAACATCAATTCAGAAGTTCAACTTTTAAAGTAATCAGGGTATTTTTTACGCAGACGGATTCCCCTGTTTCTGCGCAAAGCTGCGTGAATACGCAAAGAACTGCTATTGCCAGTGCAGAGACCGGCACAGCTTTAAAACCGGAAATGGTATTTATTGCGGCCTCTATCTCCACACAAATCGGACACTCATCCCCACTGCAATGGTGGTGTGCATTTTGGATGATGAAAATAAAAGAAAGCGTCAGTGTCATCCACAAAATTGCTGCCAGCATTACCGCAAAAAGCTTCTTATTCGGTTTCATCCTGCACACCTCCAATCTGTAAGAAAATATAGGGTCTTTACCTTAAAACTACATATCTAAAAAATATTGGTGAATCTGCAGCGAGTCCGTCAACTCGGGATGAAATGCAGTAACCAGCTGTTTTCCCTGACGCGCCGCTACAATCTTTCCATCCACCTCCGCCAGCACCTTTGCATCGCCCCATACTTCGTCGATATAAGGTGCACGGATAAACGTCATCGGAACTGTCCCGATTCCTTGAAATTCTTCTTCTGTATAAAAGCTGCCAAGCTGTCTTCCATAAGCATTTCGCTTTGCCCGGATCTGCATGGTTCCAAGATGGCATTCTCCATCTTCTACCTGCTCTGCCAAAAGAATCAGTCCCGCACAGGTGCCAAACACAGGCATTCCATCCAGAATTTTCTGCCGGATCGGCTCCATCATACCGGAATCCAGCAACAGCTTTCCCATAACGGTACTTTCCCCTCCGGGAAGAATTAACCGGTCAAAATGCCGGTCCAGATCTTTTTTCTGGCGGATTTCGAAATGCTCCACACAAAGTTTGTCCAACATAGCAGCATGTTCTGCAAAAGAGCCCTGCAGCGCCAGAATCGCCACTGTCATCTTATTTACCCCGCTCTGCCATCAGAAGCTCAATCTCCTGTTCATTGATACCGACCATCGCTTCGCCCAGATCCGTGGACAATTCTGCAATAAGCTTTGCATCCTGATAATTGGTCACCGCCTGTACGATAGCTGCTGCCCGCTTTGCAGGATCTCCCGATTTAAAGATACCGGAACCGACAAATACACCTTCTGCACCAAGCTGCATCATCAATGCCGCATCTGCCGGAGTTGCCACACCGCCTGCCGCAAAATTCACTACCGGAAGTTTTCCATGCTCATGCACATAAGCCAGTAAATCCACCGGAACCTGCAGCTTTTTTGCGGCCTCATTCAATTCATCTTCCCGCAGACTCTGTACCCGTCTGATCTCAGAATTCATAGCACGCATATGACGTACCGCCTGTACTACGTCACCGGTTCCCGGTTCTCCTTTTGTCCGGATCATAGATGCACCCTCTGAAATTCTTCGAAGTGCTTCGCCCAAATCTCTTGCACCGCAGACAAACGGAACTTTAAATTGTTTCTTATCTATATGGTATACGTCATCTGCCGGAGATAAAACCTCACTTTCATCAATATAATCAATTTCAATGGCTTCCAGAATCTGAGCCTCTACAAAATGTCCGATACGGCATTTTGCCATAACCGGTATGGACACAGCCTCCTGAATGCCCTTAATCATCTTCGGATCACTCATACGGGACACACCGCCTGCCGCCCGGATATCCGCCGGAATACGCTCTAACGCCATAACTGCGCAGGCTCCTGCCGCTTCTGCTATTTTTGCCTGCTCCGGAGTGGTAACATCCATAATGACACCGCCCTTTAACATCTGGGCAAGATTTTTATTCAATTCATAACGTTCATTTCCCATTTCTTTATTCCTACCTTTCTAGTGTGGTTTATTAGGCACTATTATACCTTAAACTGGTATTTTCAAAATATCCAGTTTTATATTATTTTACCATGCCAGTTTTGTAAATGATAAAAAATACTGCAACATTTCTCAAATAACCTTTCTCCTAAATAGCAAAAGCCCCCCAAATCCGGGAGGCTTTTTGCCATTTTTAAACTTCTATAAAATCTCAACCTTCATTTTCTCTGAAAAGATAAATTCCCATACAGGCTAATCCTGCTCCTAACATGGTAAAACCAGAATAAAGGTCTATTTTTTTCAAAATGGATAATGTAACTACCGCAATGCCCATAGCCATGGAGACTGCCTTTAATACCAAATTCACTATTTTTCCGGTTTCCTGATTCTTTTCTTCCTTTTTTGCAGATGCGTTCAATAATACATCCACAGAAACATCAAGAACCTCTGCCAGTGCCGGAATAGAATTGATATCCGGACAGGATAAGTTTCTTTCCCATTTAGACACTGCCTTATCAGTCACATTCATCTTCTCCGCCAGTTCCTTCTGCGTCATTCCTTTTTCTTTCCTTAAACTACAAATTGTTTCTCCCATTGTCTGGTTTGCCATCGTTAAAATCCTCCTCTGTTTTGATATCTCAAATATAATCCGTCAGGTCTTTAAAGTAAACCGATTGGAAGTCGAGTCCGCTAAACCGACAGTTTACCTCCCGGTATCCTGTTCGATTACCTCTCTGGAACAACCAGCCGTATCGTACAAAAATGTCACAATATGTTACATAACATACTGCGACATTTTGCACACAAAAACTATCCTATTTCCTTTAAGATTATGAGATTTTCCTGTGAAGTCCAAGCTGTTACTTTCCGGTCTTCTGGCTTAACGCTTCTATTTTCTTTGTCAAGGTTTCTATCTGTTCCGCCTGCATAGCAAGCTGTTGTTCTTGCGCTGCCAATCGTTTGTCCTTTTCATCCAGTTCTCTCTGCTGTTCCTCTATCATGTATTTGACCGTATTCCGATCCATTATACGCAGTTCCTCGGAAAACATTTCCATCACCCTTTCTGTGTTCCGGCATATCTGGTATATCGTTTCATACAGAGGCTTAAATTCCGGGTAAATAGTAATCAATTCAATAATTTTCTCGGGTGCATCCTCTGACAGAAACGTAAGCCATGCTTCCAACGGCGTTTCTATGGTTTTATTGTGCATAGTCCTACGGAAAATGTCAAGCGGAATCATCAGGTATTCCTGCAATAGCCCTAATTTCAAACCGCTTTCGAATATCTGCCTGGAATAGTGGTAAAAAATATCAGGAATCTCATGAAATTCTTTCGGGCTTTTTTCATAGATCACTATCAGATACACATTTTTAATATCCTGATAAGAAAAGTCATCTCCCCTTCTGCTCCGAACCCGCCTATATTGCCTAAGCAGCATATCTGCCGAATAACAGGCACTTCTTGCTCCTGGAAAAGAGTAACCGATTTTCTGGATTTCCACATTGGCAACCGAACCATCGTCTGTTTCTACTACGATATCTGTAATCAGTAACGAAGTCTCATCTGCGATACGTGTAGAATCATTCGGAAGAATCCGTAAAATTTGAACCTTCTTTTTAAGTATGACACATAAAAAACTCTCCAGTCTTTCTGGTGCGTATTCTGGATTTAAAACTTCTTTGAAAAAAGAATCATACAGAATCTTCACCCCCCGTGCTCCCGTACAGAAATCCAAAAATTCCTCTCTGCGTTCTCTGCTCCACTCTTCAAAGACAGAACGAAGCTTTTCATTTGCCCTGATCTCTGTAATCAGTTCTTCCCGCTCACGCAGCATTGGAAAATAGGATTTTAAGTTATTTATCATAGGCATTTCCTCCTTGGTAGATATGTAAAAAAAGTGAATTTATGCCGGATTCCGGCTTGAATGATTCAGACGGGAAGGCACCGAAACTGGTGCTTTCCCAATTGATATTTATGATATTATCATGGATTCCCTATGGCGTCAATGAAAAGAATATTCCTCGCATTACTTTCTCCAGCGGCAGGCATCTACAGCACCATAACTAACGTTCCTGCAGTAATCAATGCCGCTCCAATTAGGGATTTTATTGTAAACTCCTCATGCAGAAAAACAAATGCCAGCACTAAGGTAATTACCACACTCAGTTTATCAATCGGAACCACCTTGGATGCCTCTCCGAGCTGGAGCGCCCGGTAATAACATAGCCAGGAAGCCCCCGTTGCCAAACCGGACAGGATCAGAAAAATCCAGCTTTTCCGGCTAATCTGGGAAATTCCGCTCTGTGTATTCGTGAGAAAAACCATTCCCCATGACATCATCACTACCACGACCGTCCGGATGGCCGTTGCAAGATTGGAGTTCACTCCTTCAATTCCTATTTTGGCAAGAATCGATGTTAATGCCGCAAAAACTGCTGACAGTAATGCAAATATAAACCACATAACGTTTTCCTCTCTCCCAAAAATATCTCTGGTTATCTGCTCCTGCTTGATTTTTTTCTATACTCTCTTTCTGTAAAGCTCCCTTTTCACAAGCTTATTCTGCTTCGCCATGTTGCGCCAGCCCATATGTGCTGCCATAATATACAATCTTCTTGGAAAACCGGCCGGTCCAACATAGATATCTTGAATCTCTTTTCGTCCAGAAACCGCTGCCGCAAACTTTTTTACCCCTTCACCAAGCTTCCTGTTCGGTCCCTTATCCGGCGGAACATTCCTCAGACTGCCCAGCATCTCGCCTGCACCGACTGCAAGCCCGCCGCCATAAAGAAATTCCATTTTACTGCACCAGTTTTTTACGATTTCCAGTTGAATACCTATCTGCGTACTCTCATAAAATCCAAGATTCGATATGATATAGACAGGCAGGTTCCCAAATTCTTTCCTGTATTGGCTATACAGCGTTTCCATAAGCTCCACAATCTGTGCCGGGGCTCCGTCCACATAAAGCGGCATTCCTATCACCAATGCTCCTGCCTCCTTGATTTTTGCCACGAGCACCTCTATATCCTTCACCTGATTCAGATGCACTCTTTCACATTCTTCCGCCAGCTCTTTTTCGAGCAGATCCAGAAAATAGTTGGAGTTGCTTTTGCTTCCCCGAAAACTTCCATTTAATAAAAGTATCATTTCAACACCTCTTTGATTTCCCCAATCTCTTTTACAAATAAGACCCTGTGTACACTTGCATTCAAATTCAGTGCATTTGCTTCCACAAGCTTACTTGCGGTAGCTTTTTCATTTTCTGTTATACCGGTTCCATAAAAGACTACCTCTATATTGATACGATTCCGGTATCTCGCCTTATGGTGCATCTCACCTTTTCGTATCTCAAAGTAAGGAAGTATATAGGAAATAGATCGGTCCATTACATTTTTTACAAAGGAACTATAGCTTCCGAAGCAGCACCTGCTGATGATAGTTAACTTATCTGTCTGCGCAAGCAGTTCTCCCATTTTCTGATAATCATCAGCAATCACACACTGCCCCGGCGTCTTTACCCAACAGCCAAAGCAGCCGATACATTTGCGGATATCTCCCTGTTTATCTATAATTTTTGTATTTTTCTGTACTGTTTGTCCCAGTGTTTCCCATTCATTTGGTTCCAAATCGTGTATAATCAAATTCATTTAAGCTTCTCCCTCGCATAAACAATTTCGGCCACTCCATACTGTCCTTCATATCTTACACAATCTCATATCCCGCCTCAGCCAGTACCTGCAAAGCCTTCTGAAATTTTTCTGCCTTAGTCAGAATGTAATCCGTATTATAAGTGGATACTGCAAAAATACCGATTCCGTTATCCGCCATCAAAGTTGAAATCTTTGCCAGTATTCCGATCAGGGAAAAATCCAGAACTCCCTGTATTCGAAAAGCCTTCCAGCCATCCTCCCGTTCAATGAACTCTTCAGGTGCATTCTCTGTCATGCAGACCATAGAAAG
Organism: Clostridiales bacterium; assembly: GCA_012520645.1. Classification (GTDB taxonomy): domain Bacteria; phylum Bacillota; class Clostridia; order Lachnospirales; family Lachnospiraceae; genus JAAYNV01. Next base: position 51,469 of record JAAYNV010000060.1, read on the forward strand.
CTCTTCATCCGTCTTTCCCACAAAACAGAATTGCTCTGTCAGATCAATGGATGCTGCATCTTTCACCTTACATACCGAAAAATCATATTCTATCTTCTTAATTTCCATGCTTCGCCCTGTTTCCTTCCCCATTATTAATATTCAGAACTTCCTGCTCCTTCACATACTGCAGAAACTCCGGCGTCTTGGACCAGTATTTTACACCCCAGGCTTCATTTTATCCTGAAGCACCAGATCATATATGGTATCGCCTTCTATGTATTCCTTTAAAATTCTCTCATTTTCAATATCCACAGCATACAGAACCGGTAGCGGAATTCCAATTTTCTTTAACCGCTTATAATCTCTTAACTCTGACTCGATTTTATTTCCAAACTGATAGTAATTGCAGGGTTCATGGTGAATCTGCTTGAGTACGAACTGCTTTGCACCTCTTTCTGAAACGGTCTTAAAATCAGACGCCTGGTTTCTAATGTGGGAGTTCTCATTTATTTTCCTCCATATTTAAGATCATTCCGCAATACATCTGGCTGACTCTGTCTCCCAGCACCTGCTTTAGAATCTGAAAACCCTTTTCTCCCGAACAATGCCCTGTAACAACCCTCTTAATACCCGTCTCCCGGATTCTTTCAGCAAGACTTCTGATATCCCCCTCCGGTCTTCCAACCAGATGAAAACCTCCGATTAAGGTATGAATCTTTTTGTCCGGAAACGTAGTCGCTGTTTCTTTGATGATATTGTCGGCACCACCATGAGAACAGCTGTTAAAAATAACCAGCCCTTCCACCGTATCAAATACCAGACTCTGTTCATGGGAAAAATCGTCGGGATACCATCTGCCGCTTTTCTTTCTATACATATGGGCGCTTTTTCCGGCAACCTCAAGACCGGGGGTCTTATGCGGAATCAGATAAACTCCGTCCATCAATTGATAGTCGCCGGATACATATTCAATACGATCCCCGTATCTTTCCAGGTCCCCCTTCCTGATTCCGATATATTTGCTGAAAATCCACTTCTTTCCATAGCAGTCCTCTGCTGATCCATCCCGCAGGAAAAACTTCGCTCTGGTATTCTTTTTAAAAAACTCGGCCAAACCGTAAGAATGATCGTAGTGAGCATGCGATAGGATGCCATATTCTATGTCTGCCAGATCGATACCCAGTCCTTTTGCATTTTTAGCAAATTTTCCGCTCGCTCCCGTATCCAGCAAAAATTTATGCCCCTTGTATTCGATATAGACAGCTAATCCCCATTCTGAAATCAAATCATCCTTTGTAATGTTATCAATTAAAATTGTTGCTTTCATAGTCTCATCTCCCTGTCTCCAATCTTTTGAAAACATCGTTCTGTAACACCGTTTTAATTATATGTAAAAAAATGGACACTGTCAATCCTACCTGTCGACTTCCAGATACCCAAACGATCCTTTGCTCTTTTTATAGTGGTTCAGTTGTCAAGACAAAAATCTAACATTTTTTTAATGAACCGATATGGTTGATAAGTTACAAGGAACATGGGGAGAATTGTGGAACGCTCCCCCGATCCACATATATGCTAAGC
>JAAYNV010000061.1 GCA_012520645.1 Clostridiales bacterium
CGGAAATTTTACAGTGATAAAACAAAAAATTCAGATAAATTTTATTTGTCACAATACTACCCTGTTCGACAGTAAAAGTCAATGAAAAAATGGAGTTTTTTCACAGAAACCCAATGGAAAATCACCGGATTTACTGGACATAATGTATAAAAATGGTTATAATCTGTAATGTAGGTTTGAGTTATTATGGAAGTGAAATACTTACGAATTTCATGGAAAAGCGAGGAACAAAGTGGAGGACCGGCGCAGGAGTAAGCATAAAAAGTATAACCGGAGTGTCTATCAGTCTCTGGCACTGATCAGTCAGTTTGGAATTAATATGCTTGTTCCTATTTTTTTATTAACTTTTGCGGGTATTGCTCTGGACCGGTATTTTGGAACCGCGTTCTGGGTGGTTGTGCTGTTTTTTGTGGGAGCTTTTGCGGGCTTTCGAAATATTGTGGTGATGGCAAAGAAAATCTACAGCAGACCGGCAGAACAAAGGATGAAGAGAAGACAGGAGAGAGAAAAAGCGGATGAAAAGAATCAATGAAACGCTTTTGGAGCTGATAATCGGTATTCTGATATTTGCTACAGTCTGTCAGGTGGGTCTTGTCTGGTTTGTGGAAAGAAAACTCTGGTACAGTCTGGGATTGTGGAGCGGCGCGGTGATCGCAGTTTTCTGCGCGGTGCATATGTACCGTTCTCTGGATACGGCGCTGGATCTTGGAGCGGATGCGGGAAAGCTTTTGCAGAAAAAGAGTATCCAGAGGTATCTGGTCATTGTACTTTTGCTGGGCACAATGATGATTACGGAAGCCGTTAATCCGTTAGCGGCATTTTTGGGACTGATGGGATTGAAAGTAGCGGCATATACTCAGCCGTTTACTCATAAATGGATTCACAAAAAGGGAATAGAGAAACAGTAAAAGGAGGTGAGAGGATGGAACATGGCATTCTGTTATCCGGAGGAGCCGATATTGATTTTATGATTCATGGGGTATTTTCCTATGAGCTGTTCGGTCAGACCGTCTGGATAACAACGACGCACATCTGCATTCTGATTGTGCTGCTCGTGCTCCTGGCATTTGGTATTGCCGTCAGACGTACGATGAAGCATGCGACGGAGGTGCCGGGGACATTCCAGAATATTGCAGAGCTGATCGTAGAGAAGTTAGATGGTATGATCAGTGCGTCTATGGGCAGGAACGCGGTAAAGTTTGCAAACTATATCGGAACGGTTTTTATTTTCATTCTGATCAGTAACATTTCTGGTCTGTTCGGATTAAGACCCCCGACAGCGGACTATGGAGTGACTTTTCCGCTTGGTGTCATGACGTTCACGCTGATTTTCTACAACAAACTGAAATATCAGAAGGTTTCCGGTTTTATCAAAGGACTGTGTGATCCATGGCCGATCTGGGCACCGATTAATATCATTGGTGATATTGCGGTTCCAATTTCGCTGTCACTGCGTTTGTTCGCAAACGTACTTTCGGGCACCGTTATGATGGCGCTCATTTACGGGCTGCTTTCCAAGATAGCTATTATCTGGCCGGCGGCACTGCATGTTTATTTTGACCTGTTTTCAGGCGCAATCCAGACATATGTATTCTGTATGCTGACGATGACATATGTCAATGATGCAATTGAAGGATAATGATTCCAAAAACATTTTAAGGAGGACATGAACCATGAATTTTGATTCGAACTTTATTTTAGGATGCTCTGCTATCGGTGCAGGACTTGCAGTTATCGCAGGTATCGGACCTGGTGTTGGACAGGGTATTGCGGCAGGACATGCGGCATCTGCAGTAGGACGTAATCCGGGTGCAAAATCCGATATTACTTCTACCATGCTTCTTGGACAGGCCGTTGCCGAGACAACCGGTCTTTACGGTCTGCTGATTGCGATGCTGTTATTATTCGTAAAACCGTTAGTACCGTAAGCCTCTGAGAAAAAAATAATACAGAAAGGAGGCTGTAAGCTTGAACAGTATACTTGGTGCGACCGTCGTGCTGACAGAAGGCATGACACCGCGTCTGTTCGATCTGGATTTCCAGCTTCTGCATGACTCCGTGCTGTCGCTCATCGCCGTATTGGCTTTGTTCTTCTTTTTGAGCTATTTTCTGTTCAATCCGGTCAGAGAGATGCTTCAGAAAAGACAGGACAAGATCCGTGGCGAACTTGATCAGGCGGCGGCAGACCAGAAGGATGCGGCAGAACTGAAGGTGCAGTATGAGGAGAAGCTGAAAAATATTGAAAAAGAAGCGGAAGAGATATTGAGCGAAGCCCGTAAAAAAGCACTGGCGAATGAGAACAGAATCATTGCCGAGGCAAAAGAAGAAGCAGCCAGAATCATTCAAAGAGCGAATGTGGAAGCAGAGCTTGAGAAGAAGAAGGTTGCCGATGATGTGAAGAAGGAAATGGTTTCCATCGCGTCGTTAATGGCAGGCAAGGTCGTTGCGGCATCCATCGATACTACGGTGCAGGATGGCTTGATTGACGAGACGTTAAAAGAAATAGGTGACGGCACATGGCTAAGCTGATTTCAAAAACTTATGGAGAAGCTTTGTTCGAACTTGCCGTCGAAGAAAATAAAGCGGATATTTTTCTGGAAGAAATCGAGGAGATCAGAAAGGTGCTGCGGGACAATCCTGAGTTTAGCGCACTGATGAATCATCCGAAGATTACCAAGGAAGAAAAAACAGAAGTGATGGAAAATGTATTTAAGGGCAGGATCAGTGATGAACTGACGGGCTTTTTCTCCATCATTATTGCAAAAGACCGATATCGGGAAATCGATTCCATACTGGCTTATTTTTTAGATGAGGTCAAGGCATTAAAGGGAATCGGTGTGGCATATGTCACTACTGCTGTTTCTTTGAGAGAGGAACAGAAGGAAAAGGTCGAAGAGAAGCTGCTTGCTACGACCGGTTTCAAAAAGATGGAGATGCACTATGCTGAGGATCAGAAGCTGATCGGAGGTATGGTCATCCGAATCGGAGACCGTGTGGTTGACAGCAGTATCAGTTCCAAGCTGAATCAGTTGTCTAAACAGCTGTTAAAGATTCAGCTTGCATAAAACTAAGAGAGGTGCGTAAGGATCCATGAATTTAAGACCAGAAGAAATCAGTTCAGTCATTAAGGATCAGATCAAGCGGTACGCAGCCGAACTGGAGGTATCCGATGTGGGTACGGTCATTCAGGTGGCAGATGGTATCGCTCGTGTGCACGGCCTGGAAAACGCAATGCAGGGAGAACTTTTGGAGTTCCCTGGAGAAGTCTATGGAATGGTGTTGAACCTCGAAGAAGATAATGTGGGTGTCGTATTGTTAGGCAGCCAGAAGAATATCAACGAGGGTGATACGGTTAAGACCACGGGACGCGTGGTGGAGGTTCCGGTAGGCGATGCCATGTTAGGTCGTGTAGTCAATGCCCTTGGACAGCCGATTGACGGCAAGGGACCGATTCAGACTGAAAAATATCGTAAAATCGAAAGAGTTGCTTCCGGCGTTATCACAAGAAAATCCGTAGATACGCCGTTACAGACAGGTATCAAGGCGATTGACTCGATGGTACCGATTGGACGCGGACAGCGTGAGTTAATTATCGGTGACAGACAGACAGGTAAAACGGCGATTGCAATCGATACCATTATCAACCAGAAGGGACAGAACGTAAAATGTATTTACGTTGCCATCGGACAGAAGGCTTCCACGGTTGCTTCCATCGTAAAAACGCTGGAAGAATTTGGTGCTATGAGTTACACCACAGTCGTTGCTTCGACAGCGAGTGAACTTGCACCGTTACAGTACATTGCACCGTATGCAGGCTGTGCAATCGGAGAAGAGTGGATGGAGAACGGCGAGGACGTACTTGTTGTCTATGATGACTTAAGTAAGCACGCAACGGCATACCGTACACTTTCCCTGCTCTTAAGACGTCCGCCAGGACGTGAAGCATATCCGGGAGATGTTTTCTATCTGCATTCCAGATTGCTTGAGAGAGCAGCACGTATGAGCGATGAGTATGGCGGAGGTTCTCTGACGGCCCTTCCGATCATTGAAACACAGGCAGGTGACGTATCCGCTTACATCCCGACCAATGTTATTTCCATCACGGATGGTCAGATCTATCTGGAAACAGAGATGTTCAATGCGGGCTTCCGCCCGGCGGTTAACGCTGGTCTTTCCGTATCCCGTGTAGGTGGTGCGGCACAGATTAAGGCGATGAAGAAGATTGCAGCTCCGATTCGTGTGGAATTGGCACAGTACAGAGAATTAGCAGCTTTTGCACAGTTTGGTTCCGAGCTGGATGCCGATACGAAGGAGAAGCTTGCGCAGGGCGAGAGAATCAAGGAAATTCTGAAGCAGCCGCAGTATAAGCCGATGCCGGTAGAATATCAGGTTATCATTATTTATGTGGCTACCAATAAATATCTTCTGGATGTGGCAGTAGAGGACATTACCAGATTTGAAAGTGAACTGTTTGAGTTCCTTGATACGAAGTATCCGGAAATTCCTGCTGCAATCAAGGCAGAGAAGGTTATTTCCGAGGAAACAGAGAGCAAATTGCAGAGGGCAATAAAAGAGTTTAAGGATAGCTTCCAGTAGAAATCTTTTCGGAGATTCGCTGAAGTCTATCGGAAAGGGTGAAATGCTATGGCCTCCATGAGAGACATTAAAAGGCGTAAGAGCAGTATTCAGAGTACCCAGCAGATTACAAAAGCAATGAAGCTCGTTTCCACGGTCAAGCTGCAGAGGGCAAAGGGCAATGCGGAACGCTCCAGGAATTATTTTTCCTGTATGTATGATACCGTAAGTTCAATGCTTGCAAAGGCAGGGAACATTGATCATCCGTATTTACGTGCGGGTGTATCCGATCGAAAGGCTGTTATAGTCATTACCTCCAACAGAGGTCTGGCAGGCGGCTACAATTCCAATATTATCAAACTGATTACCAGAGGAGAGCTTGCAAAAGACCAGCTCGATATCTATGCAATCGGTAAAAAGGGAAAGGATACCCTGCAGCGTTATGGTTATACGATCAAGGAGGATTATTCCGATGTGATCGAAGAGCCTGCCTACGGAGATGCCATGCGCATCAGTGCACAGGTGCTCAAGGCATTTACGGATGGCGAGATCGGAGAGATTTACCTTGCTTATACCGCATTTAAAAACACCGTCAGTCACGAACCGAAGTTAATCAAGCTGCTTCCGGTCGAAGCGGCAGATGAGAATGCCTCGGAAGAGAGAAGAGACAATCAGGCTCCGATGAATTTCGAGCCGAGGGAGGAAGAGGCATTGGAGATGATCATTCCAAAGTATATCACCAGTCTGATTTACGGCGGTATGGTAGAATCTGTTGCCAGTGAGAACGGTGCGAGAATGCAGGCCATGGACTCCGCAACAAGCAATGCTGAGGAAATGATCGGAACCCTGGAACTTCAGTATAACCGGGCAAGACAGGGCTCTATTACGCAGGAATTAACAGAGATTATCGCCGGTGCAGAGGCGATTTCGTAACAGAAAGGAACTGAATAAAAAATGGCAGATAAGAATAGTGGAAAAATCACTCAGATTATCGGCGCGGTTCTGGACATTAAATTTGCAGAAGGCAAATTGCCGGAAATCTACGAAGCAATCGATATTGCCACCAAGGATGGCGGTAAGCTGGTCGTAGAAGTAGCGCAGCATCTGGGTGACGATACGGTAAGATGTATCGCCATGGGTTCTACGGACGGTCTGGTCAGAGGGATGGAGGCAGTTGCCACCGGAGCACCGATTTCCGTGCCGGTCGGAGAAAATACATTAGGTCGTATTTTCAATGTACTGGGTGAACCGATTGATAATAAACCGGCACCGGATGGGGTGTCCTATGAGCCGATTCACAGAGCGGCACCGAAATTTGAGGAACAGGCTACCGAGGCAGAACTGTTAGAAACAGGTATCAAGGTCGTAGACCTTTTGTGTCCCTACCAGAAGGGTGGTAAGATCGGTCTGTTTGGTGGTGCAGGTGTAGGAAAGACCGTGCTCATTCAGGAGCTGATCCGTAATATTGCAACAGAGCATGGTGGATATTCCGTGTTTACCGGTGTAGGCGAGAGAACGAGAGAGGGTAATGACCTCTATCATGAAATGACAGAATCCGGTGTTATCGATAAGACAACGATGGTATTCGGTCAGATGAATGAGCCGCCCGGAGCGAGAATGCGTGTTGGTCTGACTGGACTTACAATGGCAGAGTATTTCCGCGATAAGGGTGGAAAGGATGTACTGCTTTTTATTGATAATATTTTCCGTTTTACACAGGCAGGTTCTGAGGTGTCCGCACTTCTTGGACGTATGCCTTCTGCGGTAGGCTATCAGCCGACATTGCAGACGGAGATGGGTGCACTGCAGGAGCGTATTACATCGACGAAAAACGGCTCCATCACATCCGTACAGGCAGTTTATGTACCGGCAGATGACCTGACAGACCCGGCTCCGGCTACAACCTTTGCCCATCTGGATGCGACCACGGTTCTTTCCCGTTCAATCGTAGAACTGGGTATTTATCCGGCAGTAGACCCGCTTGAATCTACTTCCCGTATTCTGGATCCTCGTATTGTAGGGGAAGAGCATTACCAGGTGGCGCGTGGTGTACAGGAAATTTTGCAGCGTTACAAAGAATTACAGGACATTATTGCCATCCTTGGTATGGACGAACTGTCCGAAGATGATAAGCTGGTGGTATCCAGAGCAAGAAAGGTACAGAGATTCCTTTCCCAGCCGTTCTTCGTAGCAGGTCAGTTCACCGGAATGGAAGGTAAATATGTACCAATCAATGAGACGATCCGCGGCTTCAAGGAAATCCTGGAAGGAAAGCATGATGATATTCCGGAAAGCTATTTCCTGAATGCAGGAAGTATTGATGATGTCCTTGCCCGTATGAAATAACGGAAGGGAGTGTGTTTAAAATGGAAGCATTTACACTCAGGATCATTACACCGGACCGTATATTCTTTGAAGAACCGGTAGAAATGGTGGAATTCAATACGACCGAGGGTGAGATCGGTATTTATCCGAATCATGTGCCGACAACCGTTATTGTGGCGCCCGGTATTCTGACGATCACACAGGCTGACGGGCAGAAGGAAGCAGCTTTGCATGCCGGATTTGCGGAAATTTTACAGGATAGTGTGACGATTCTGGCAGAGGTCATCGAATGGCCGGAAGAGATTGATGCAGAACGTGCAGAAGAAGCGAAGGAACGTGCGGAAAAGCGTCTGGCAAGCCGTACTCCGGAAACAGATGTGGCACGTGCGGAGACAGCGCTCAGAAGAGCAATGGCACGTATCGAAGTAATAAAGTAGAGAACTCTCGTTGGGAGAGTAAACGAAATAAAGTTTTTGACATGAAAATTCCTTGCAGATATATGGTCTGCAGGGAATTTTTGCGTTTGTAAAAGGAGAAAATTTGTGAGGTATGACGAGCGAAAAAAGGTTGAAATCTTTTCGCCGCTTCCGTAAAATAAACCTATCGATTAATCTATAGAACATGTTCGAAATCTATTTATTCTGGAGAATCTCCAATCTTACCAATTTATTTTTATCAAGTACAGGAGGAGTTATTTTATATGGAAACAGAAAATACACGCAGACATTTCGTGCAGGATGCAGTCAAGGCGGTTGTGGCGGCAGGTATTCTGGTGCTGATCGGACTGATACTGACGGCCGGAATTTTCGGGGCAAACTATGGAGTAAGGAAGGCTTCGGCACAGACAAAAGAGCAACTGGAAGGCATGATGGATGGGTATGGGCTGAGTGAGGAGCAGAAGGAGGCTTTGTATCAGGAGATTTTAATGCGTTTAAAAGCAATGCTGGAATCAGGGGAAATTGTTTATCGGGGAAGCTTTTCCGAAGAGGACATTATAAAGCTCAGATCAGAATTAAGGGAGGAGCTTGTCTTAGAATTGCAGAGCTATATTTCAGAAGCGGAATTTCAGAAAATCATTTCAGATGTTTTAAAGACATTAGAACAGAACAAGCAGAGTCAGGAGGAGCTTTTAAAACAGGTAACGGCTGTATATGAGCAGTATACGGAGACAAACAATCAAAATATTTTGGAACTGCAAAGTAAATTAGAAAGCAGTGTGGAAGAAATTCGCAGGGAGTTTGACAGTCAGCTGAAAAAGGAGATCGTCTCTCTGCGTGAGAAGCTGTCTGATCAGATCCGTGTACACAGTGCGGAATTGGAACAGCTGAAGAAGGAACTGGAAGGACAGAAGCAGATATTGGAAACACAGAAAAAAGAGTTTGGGGAATGGTTCGCCATAGAGGAAGAGAAGATAGGAGAACTTCTGGAAAGGATGCTCAAAAATGAGGAGCGGATGGAAACGGTTTTTCAATTAGTCAGTAATGGAAAGGAATTGCTTGCATCCGCCATTACTGACAAAGGTGTCAGTACAGAGAAGGATGCGGCATTTGAGACCATGGCGGAAAATATCAGAAAGATGGCAGATTATCAGTATAAGAAGGGCTATGAAAGTGCGCCGGCAAGTATATCGGAATTTTATCTGAGCCTGAATTTTCTGGATATTTCCGGACCGCTTTATGGATGTGGATTTTCAAATTATGTGACTTTTAATATAGGCGGTGCGGACAGTGTTACAATCGGCAGCAGTAAGATTACTGTGGATGGACGCGATGATAAAGACTTTGCAAAGCTGAACATTCAGATTGCTTTAGACGGTACGCCACGATATACGATCGGGGATGTGACAAACTATACCATCCCCACGAAAGGAGCCAGTACGATGACGCTGCGTCTGTTTAATTCCAGAGGAGATGAACGGTTCCAATCGACTGCGGTGATTCGTAATCTGAAATTAAATTACGAAAAACAGTCTGCAGGTCGTTCCCGCATGGCTTTGGCAAGTACTGCCGTATCCCGTGCACAGACGGAAAGGGAGCCTGAGTTTGCGGAAGGTGGTATGCTAATTACAGATGCGGAAGGTAAGGTCATAAGTCTGAAGGAGCTTATGCAAAAGGCGGAGACCTTGGAGCAGGGAGAAGAGAATGAACAGGTTGGAAAAACAGTTGAACCAAAACAGCCGCAAGAGGAGGATGCGGGCAGGCAGGATACGGAAGGTACAGTGGAGGAGGAGAGACAGGATACGGGCAGTCAGGATATAGAAGAAGCAGTGGAAGATGTGAATAAACCGGATGTGAAAATAAATGTGGAAGAGGAAAAAAAGCAGACAGGCGTTTCGGAAAACGGAATCTGAGAAAGCTTTATCGTAATAACAATTTAGGGTAGGATTCATATAATAAAAATGATAATAGAAATTCTAATCAGAAGGAAATGATCGGTATGGACCAGCATAAGATATTACCCTTTTACATGAGCTATCCTCTTCCGATGCACTACCAGAGGGAGGATCATATTATGCAGGATCTGGAATATCTGCAGCAGATGTATCCTTCACAGGCAAAAAGGTATCAGAAGCGTATTGCCGCAATACTGGATAAAATGGATTATGACGGAAGTGTCATTTATGATGAATACCCCGACCGGTGGACTATGTACCGGATGGCGGACAATATCTATCGTATTTTGAAGCAGGAAGAAATGCAGAATCAAAAGGAAGTGATTTCAGAAGAAACTTGGGAATGGATAGCGGATATGATCCAGCTGCTTTTGTTCTATGAAATTTATAAACGTCGCCATAACAGAGAGCGCGGGTTCCTAAAATTTTAGTTGTGGTTTTTGGGGATTCACATTACAATAGTGTGTGAGGAACACATACAAAGGAGTGACAGGCAGAATGGAGCAGCTTAGAGCAGTGCTGGAAGAAGGCATCGGCAGAAATTTATATCAGGTGATTATGAGCAATCCACGTAGTGGATGTGAGGCATTAAAGGCAAGGATACGTCCGGTGCTCATCGGGGAAAAGCTGCTGTTTCAGGAAAGCCGTTTTATCAGTACGAAGGTATTTCACAGGAATCTGTCCGCACAGGAAACGATAGAAATGATTCTGCAGTCCATACGGGATGAGTTCAAGCAAATGGAAATGCAGACCACAGACTTTGCGGTTACTGTACTCGTCAGCAAAAAAGGGAAAGTGACAGTAAAGAAAAGAAATAGTACAGCTGCGGGAATGCAAGAGAAGAATGGAAAGGGTGCAGACTGCAGAACGGAACCGGATGGCGGAAGAGATATAAAGCTGCCGGATCTGTCACATAACCGCACCAAAAAATATATTCTGCGGGAGGATGTGCCGGTAGGATTTCTGATGGATCTGGGTGTTCAGACGAAAGAAGGCAGAATTATACGGCAGAAGTATGATAAATTTAAACAGATTAACCGTTTTTTGGAATTTATTGAGGATATTCTGCCTATACTTCCTAAAGAGCGTACCGTTCATATTATTGATTTTGGCTGTGGAAAGTCCTATCTTACCTTTGCTATGTATTATTACCTGAAGGAATTGAAGGGGCTCGATATCCGTATTACCGGATTGGATTTGAAGGAGGATGTCATCCGTACGTGCAATGCCTTGAAGGATAAGTACGGTTATGACGGTCTTACCTTTTTGAAAGGAGACATCAGTACCTTTGAAGGCGCAAAGAAGGTGGATATGGTCGTAACGCTGCATGCCTGTGATACCGCTACGGATTATGCTCTTTATAAGGCGGTGCTCTGGGATGCTGCAGTCATTTTATCTGTGCCCTGCTGTCAGCATGAGATAAATAAGCAGCTTGCGTGTGAAGAGCTGGCACCGCTGTTTCAGTATGGTCTGCTCAAGGAGAGAATGGCAGCATTGATCACGGATGGGCTGCGCGCCAATCTGCTGGATCAGATGGGGTATGATACGCAGATTCTGGAATTTATTGACATGGAACATACACCTAAGAATATTTTGATCCGGGCAGTCAAAAAGCGGAAAAAGCAGACGGAAAGGGCGGAAATGGAGCGGCTGATGCAGCTGCTTCATGTGAATCCGACGCTGGAAAGATTACTGAATGGAGAATCGGTGGAGAAGGCAGAATGAAAAAAGCAGTCATTAAGGGCATGGTATTTATTGCGACCTTTTTTGTTGCACTATTTACGATCAGTGCTATCGTCAATCAGGGAAATACGGATATGACAGTAGAAATGGAACCGGCTACTTTCCCGCTTGTATATATGGAAATCGAGGGGCAGCAGGTGAACTGTCTGCATGGTTACTGGGAGCAGATGAACAGCAGTAATCTGCGCGATACGATTACACCGTTTGGAGAAGAACGCAGTTTATCCATGAATATCCGCAAGTTCGGAACAGGTGTAAAGAAGGTTTCTTTTGAGGTGAGGAGTATCGATGGAAGCCGGTTGATAGAGAATACCGAAATAAAAGATTATGAAGAGGACAAAGAGTATATTTATTGTGATTTTACGGTTAAGGATCTGATTGAGGAAAATGAAGAGTATATGCTGGTCATTTTGCTTGAAACAGAGAACGGAGACACCATCCGCTACTATACGAGAATTATTCAGGCTGCAGACTATCATACAATAGAAAAACTTAATTTTGTAAAGGATTTTCATGAACGCAGTTTTGATAAGGAAGCAGCAAAGGAGATTACCAAATATCTGGAAAGCAATGCGGAAGGGGATAATTCCAGCTTTAGCAGAGTGGATATACACAGTAATTTTAACCAGATCACATGGGGAAATCTGAAACCTGAGCGGATTGGAAATGAAATAATTGATATCAAGGAGATTGGACCACAGACTGCAACTTTTAAGATTTCCTATGCGGTAAAAATGCAGGAGGGAAAAGAAGAGCGGGTTTACCGGATTGAGGAATTTTATCGGGTACGTTATACGACTGACAGGATGTATCTGTTAGACTATGAGCGTACCATGAATCAGTTTTTGAATGAAAAGAATGATATTTTTACCGCGAATAAAATTTCTCTCGGTATCATGCAGCCGGATATTGAGATTGTAGAGAGCGATGGAGGCAATGTTTTTGCATTTGTAGCAGAAGACCGGCTGTACTGCTATAATGTGACGGATAATAAATTTGCAGTTTTATATGGCTTTTATGATGCGCAGCATTTTGATGAACGGACGATATACAATGCTCATGATATCAAAATTCTGGGAGTGGATGAAACAGGAAATGTCACTTTTCTTGTGTATGGCTATATGAACAGAGGACGTCATGAGGGTGAAGTCGGGGTGCAGGTATTCCGGTACAGCAGTCTGCTTAATACAATAGAGGAAGAAGTTTTTCTGCCTTATCATGATTCCTATGATATTCTGCGTGCAGATGTGGAAAAACTTTCCTATGTGAATAAATCGGATGTACTTTATCTGATGTTAGAAGGAACGGTATATGCAGTAACGCTGCAGACCAAGGAATATGAAGTGATCGTATCCAATCTGTCGGAAGAGCAGTTCAAGGTTTCCGACAGCAACCGAATGCTCGCATGGCAGGTGGGAAAGAGCGCATATGATGCAGAGAAACTCTGCCTGATGAACCTGAATACAGGAAAAGTCAGTACAATTGAGGCGGGTACCGGAAAATATGTTGCACCGCTTGGATTTATGGAGGAAGATCTGATTTACGGAATTGCCAGACAGACGGATGTTGTAAAGGACAGCAGCGGCAGAGTGATCTTTCCGATGAAAACAATCCGGATTGAAAATGAAAACAATGAGGTGCTCAAAACTTATGAGCAGGATGGTATTTTCGTTACGGATTGTGAGATTGAGAAGAACCAGATTACCCTGAAAAGAGTACGGAAAATAGAAGAGCCGGAAGGCTATGAGAGTGTGGAAGATGACCAGATTATGAATAATGAGGTTACGGAGGAGGGAAGCAACGTACTGGAGACAGCCGTAACCGAGAAGTATGAAACAGTGGTACAGATTGCAGCCAAGAACCAGATTAATGTCATGAATATGAAAATACAGACACCCAGAGAAGTGCTCTTTGAAGGTGGGCGGGAAATTATTCTGGAGAATGAGGGCAGCACGCTTACCAGATATTATGTATACGGAAAAGACGGAGTGATCGGAATATACACGGATCCTGCCTCGGCGATTCATGAAGCGGACTTTGTTGCAGGAGTTGTCACAACGGATAAAGGATATATCTGGAAAAAGGGAAATCGAAATATTAAAAATCAGATTATGGCGATTGAGGGCAGTGTTGTGACCGAACAGAAAAACAGTCTGGCAGTCTGTCTGGATACGATTCTGAAATATGAAGGTATTTCCAGAAATACGGAGCAGATGTTAAAGGGAGGAGCAGGCGCGATGACTGTTTTAAAACAGCAAATGCCGGATGCAGAGGTCATGGATCTGACAGGATGCAGTCTGGATGCGGTGTTGTACTATGTGGATCAGGATATCCCGGTTTTGGCAATGTTAGAGGATAACAATGCAGTGCTTCTGGTGGGCTTTAATGAGTTGAATACGGTGTGGATGGATCCGCAGACGGGAAGCGTTTATAAAAAGGGGATGAATGATTCCAGGGAAGCGTTTGAAAGAGCAGGAAACCGGTTTATTACGTATATACGTTAAAGAAGTAAAAAAGGCGGTCACTAAAATGTGACCGCTTTTTTTGCATGTTTTTCTAATGTGAATAACAGAATCATACCGAGTATGCCGCAGGAAATGACTTCACCGGCGCCCACCGTCAGGCGGAAATAGTGGATGGAACCTTCAAACTGATAGACATATGCCAGAACATATGGCACTACGATCACGTTTGCAATAATCGGTGGCAGTGGTGTCAGCCATTTATGCTTTCTTAAAAGGTATGTACCGACTGCTCCTGCCAGAGTGGCAAGACTGCCAAACAAGACATCCAAAGGCATACATCCGGTCAGAATATTGCTCAGAATACATCCGGCAAACAGACCGGGAATCGCGGCGGGTGTAAAATAGGGCAGAATGGTAAGTGCCTCCGAGAAGCGAACCTGGACTGCATAATTTGCCAGTCCAAGAGCGTTCGCCATGAAAGTGAGTACGACATACAGGGCTGCAATGACAGCAGCCTGAGTGATAAAAGTTACTTTTTTGTTTCTCATATAAAATTCTCCTTAGTTTTTTTTAAGGTCAGGATGGTTTCGAACTGACCGTATATAGCATATCTAGTATGAAACTAGTTTAGCTCGCCATTTTTATAGCGTGTTACCAAAGACTGTATTCTGTCGTTTGGATTTAAAAGATCACTGATGGAAGTATCGTGATTTAATGTATCAATAATATATGCAATGTATTTACTCATATCGCAGTTGATGTACCATTCACGCTTTAACAGTTCATCTGTCTGGTAAATCAGATTGGTAGTCAGCACACGGTCGATGATTCCGTTTTTGTAGGCGTCATCAAACTTGTCCAGTCCGCCGGTGAACAGACCAAAGGTAGAACAGATAAAAATGCGGTTTGCATTACGTGCTTTTAAGGCAGCAGCTACCTCCAGTACGCTCTCGCCGGAGGATATCATATCGTCAATGATAATCATATCCTTGCCTTCTACGCTTGTTCCGAGGAACTCATGTGCCACAATCGGGTTGCGTCCATTAACGATGCGTGTATAATCCCGTCTCTTGTAGAACATGCCCATATCCAGACCGAGTACATTGGCGATGTAGATAGCACGGCTCATGCCGCCCTCATCCGGACTGATGACCATCATGTTCTGGGAATCGATTTTTAAGTCTTTTTTATTGTAAAGAAGTCCTTTGATGAACTGATAAGCCGGCTGTACCGTTTCGAAGCCATGAAGTGGAATGGCATTCTGGACTCTTGGGTCATGTGCATCAAAGGTGATGATGTTGTCTACTCCCATGCTGCAAAGCTCCTGCAGTGCAATCGCACAGTCAAGGGATTCACGGCTTGTTCTCTTATGCTGTCTGCTTTCATATAAGAAGGGCATAATAACGGTGATGCGTCTGGCTTTGCCGCCGACTGCCGCAATAATGCGCTTCAGATCCTGAAAATGATCGTCCGGAGACATATGATTTTCATGACCACACAGAGAATAGGAAAGGCTGTAGTTGCCAACATCAACCATCAAATATAAATCGGTTCCTCTTACGGATTCCAGAATGACGCCCTTTGCCTCTCCGGAGCCGAAACGCGGTACTTTGGCATTCAGAATATAGGAGTTTCTCTGATAGCCGGAAAAAGCCAGGCTGTCTTTGTGTTCGCTTTCTCTTTCGGTTCTCCATTTTACGAGATAATAGTCTACCTTTTCGCCAAGATTTTTGCAGCCTTCCAGAGGAATCAGTCCAAGGGAGCCTACCGGGATTGTTTCCAGATTTCTTTTTTCTTCACGCTTTGCCATGAGAAAAACCTCACTTTCTGTTCATCATTCTCTTTTTATACATTCTGATATCAGGTCCGGTTATTTTATACAATTCATAGTTGCTTGTAATGCGGGAAAAGATACGGTCGGAATAGCGGTCGCGTAACTCCTCCAGTGAAAGATTGGTGGATATCAGTGTTGGTTTTTTGCGAAGATGCCGTTCGTTCAATAAGGAAAAAAGCTGAGATGATACAAAGGCATTTGTCAGCTCTGTTCCAAGATCGTCAATAATCACCAAGTCACAATTATATATGTCCTCATAGAAACTGTAAAGGTCTTCTTTGCTTTTATGGTCAAAAGTTATTTGAGAAAGGTGCTCGAACAGTCCGGTGGCACTGAAATAAATGACCAGACGACCGCGTTCGATCAACTCTCTGGCAATACAGGAAGACAAAAAGGATTTTCCGGTTCCCACTGTGCCGTAAAAGAAAAGATTGCGGTATTGCTCGCCAAAGGTATAGATGAAACTTTTACAGGCATCTACGGCGCCCTGAAAACGATTCAGATCCTCGCCCTCATAATATTCCAAAGAAAGAGAATCAAAATTTTCTGTTTTTAAAAGCTCGCGAATGTTGGATTGTTCGTATAGAAGTGTAATCATCTGCTGACGGAAGCAGTGGCATTTCTGTCCGTTACAGTAGCCAGTATCCTGACAATCGGGACAGTCATAGACCGGTTCCAGATAGTCTCCGGGGAATCCGGCGTCCCGAAGCAGGGTCAGCTTGTCATCTGCCAGCCGTTGCAGTTTTTGGTGGAGAGTGGGAAGAGCACTTTCGTCACCGGACAAAAGCCGTCGACCCTGTTCCACGCTGATTGCTGCAGTCTTATGTTCCAGTTCTTCATAAGAAGGAATGGCTTCATAGACCTCTTCCCTGCGTTTAGCAAGAAGATAACGGTTATGGTTCTGTTTTTTTTCGTAGGTACGAATGATGGAATCGTACTGTGTATTGGATAGAGCCATTGGTTCTCCTTAATTGCTTAAGATTTCATTTTCTAAAGAAGAGAAATCGTAGGTGTTTTGTTTGAACTGATTAAATTTATTGGAAGACGCGCGTACTGCCTTTTGGGAGGTACGGCTTTTGGCATAATTTTCATCAGCTGTTTGTATATCCGCTAATTGTTTGACGCCCGATCTGCTCCAGCTTGTTAAGATGCTGTCCGCATATTCAAAACGGTGCTTATCTGTGGCAAGTACCGTACGGTCACAGGCTTCTTTAATGACTTCGGAAGGAAAACAGAACTGCTTATTCCAACGGTCAATAAATTCCATTTCTTTATCGGTAGGAGCACCGCTTTTGCCAAGTGCATTCATGATGCCGTATACATTTTTATCGTATTTTTTAATCAGGGCAGCAGCCTGCTTCGGTGTAGTGATATGATCCTCAGCCCAGTTGACAGCTACTTTTTCGATATAGCGGAAATCCTTTTTACCGCGTCCGACGCAGTATTGTACCAGATAATCTACCAGATCTACCGAAAAGTTCAGTTTGTCGCAGATGAATAAAATCGTACGGATATCACTTGGACTGAGTGGTTTTCCGATATATGCTTCAATGATAAACAGAAGCTGTTCCGTATCTTCCCGGTTTTGGAACGCTTTCACATCATCCAGAGAATAGGACGGCTTTTCCAAGGCATCACCGGCGGGCTGTCTACAGGTTCCTTCGGTGGCAGTCTCACGCCCTGTCTGCTGTTGCGTCGTGTTTTTGGGTGAAGAAAGAGTCACAGCCGTCTTAATGACGGTCGGAGAAACGGGAACCATATCCTCAATTTCGGGAGCAGTACTTCGAAGTTCTTTTAAATGGATTCCCGTCAGGTTCTTTGCCGTATCATAATCCAACGAAAGAAGTTTCTGCTTTTCCCAGTATTTTAAAGCGCGCATAACATCTTTTTCTGTATGATTGAATACGTCTGCCATTTCGGATACACTGGTAGATCTGTGTGCACTCATGGCACGAATCAGATAAAGATATACCTTGAGCTGTGCATCATTGGCATCCTTCATGTATTCATCGATAAAACGATTAGATATGACAGTGCTGTCAGAATAATTATCCTGATAAATTGTCAACTGTTTCATTTGCGCCACCTTACCTTTCGCTGCAGTTAAGGATTTTATGATGCACAAGCCCGACAGAGCCAATGAAAACTTAGACATCAAAATACTCTCGTAAGTTCCTGTGCCGGGTGTTTCAGTAACTGCATTCACGTCCTTAAAGCAAGTGAATTATAACATAAGCCATCCCAAAAAGGAATACCCAAATTTCCTGCAAAGCCTTGAAAACACTGGGCGGAATGGTGCTGTGGAAAATGTGGAAAATGTGGACGGGAGATAATCATATTTTGAGGTAGTACATGCATATACTTAGATTGAATCACGGGTTGTGCACTGTAAAAGGGGATTAGCATGGAAAATTATGTAAAGAAAAATATCCACATTTTTCACCCCCGCAAAAGAGGGTAAAAAATGTGGATAGTGTGGACAACTAGTTCCCAAGCAGATTTTCACCAATTTTTACAATATCTCCGGCCCCCATAGTTATCAACAAATCACCTGTGGTACATTTTTCGAGTAAAAAATTTTCAATTTCATCAAAGGAAGGGAAGTAATAGCAGTCACATCCCAGTGCTTTTAGCTCTTCCAACAGGGTTTTTGAACTGATTCCCAGGTTATCGGTTTCACGGGCAGGATAGATATCTGCCAGTACGACTTTGTCTGCCAGTGAGAGTGCAAGGGCAAATTCTTTTAAAAAGGCCTTGGTACGTGTGAAGGTATGAGGCTGAAAAACACACCAGAGAGTTTTGTGCGGGTAATTTGCAGCAGCCTTCAGTGCAGCGGTAATCTCAGTCGGATGATGTGAGTAGTCATCAATGACTGTAACACCTCCGATGCTGCCCTTATATTCAAAACGGCGGTCCGTGCCGGTAAAATGCAGCAGAGCCGCATCGGTATCCGTTTTCTCGATGGACAGCAGGTCTGCCAGTGCGGCGGCAGCTAACGCGTTCATCACATTATGTTCGCCGGGTACGCTTAAGGAAAGCCTTCGGGAGCCATTTTTGCGGCTGTTTAGGGTAAAGGACGGGTGCGCCAGTTCATCGTAAACGATGTCGGAGGGGTAATAATCGCAGGTTTCACTGTGACCGAAAGTGATGACCTGACAGGAAAGTCCCTCAAAAATTTCTGATACATTTTCAATATCTCCATTGATGATCAGTGTACCGTCTGCGGGCAAAAGTGCTGCAAAACGACGGAAGGAGGAGCGAATGTCGTCAAGATCCTTAAAGAAATCCAGATGATCTGCTTCTATATTTAATATAATGCTGATTTTTGGAAAAAAGTTTAAAAAGCTGTTGGTATATTCGCAGGCCTCCGTCACAAAGTAACCGGATTTTCCAATGCGGACATTGCCGTTTATGGATTTTAAAATGCCGCCGATGGAGAGGGTGGGGTCGGTTCCTGCCTGAAGCAGAATCTCGGATATCATGGAAGTTGTAGTAGTCTTTCCGTGTGTGCCGCTGACCGCAACGGGAGTCTGGTAATTGCGCATAAGCTGTCCTAACAGCTCAGCACGGGATAACATGGGGAGACCGGCATTTTTGGCGGCAGCGTATTCTGCATTGTCCGGATGGACTGCTGCCGTATACACGACAAGATCGATGTCCGGTGTGATGTTGTCCGCAGTCTGTCCGATGCAGACAATGGCGCCCTTTTCTTTCAGCTGATCCGTCAGTGCGGAGGCCTTTGTGTCGGAGCCGGAAACGGGAAAGCCTTCCTCTAACAGAATTTCGGCCAGGCCACTCATGCTGATACCGCCGATCCCGATAAAATGTATATGGATTTTGTTTTTGAAATCAATCTGATACATAATGCACTTCCTACTCTTTCTTGTTTTTTGTTTGTGGAAAAGATATTTTGGAATTGGTTCATTTTATGTTGCTTATCTTCTTAGTATTATACGCACATAGGAAAATAAAACCAAGAGAAAATTGCAGTAAAATGAGAAGAAAAAGCAAAAATATCTTCATAGAAGAAAAAATTGGTAAAAAAGAGCGCGACAGAAAGGCAAAAAATGGATAAAATGCACAAGTAACACAGCTTTGGCAAAGGATAATTGTAAAAAATACACATGAAAAAGCGGAGAAAGACAGAAATTCCTTGTAAAAAATATTCACTTTTGAAACAATTTATGATATACTATGCGTAACGGCAAAATGAAAATCTGACTAGTATGAGGTGATGACATGATTAAGAAAGAAATGATTGCTATGCTGTTAGCAGGCGGACAGGGAAGCAGGCTTGGCGTACTGACCTCTAAGGTAGCCAAACCGGCAGTAGCTTTTGGCGGAAAGTACAGAATTGTTGATTTCCCGCTGAGTAACTGTATCAATTCCGGAGTGGATACGGTTGGGGTACTGACGCAGTATCAGCCGCTTCGACTTAATACGCATATCGGAATCGGTATTCCCTGGGATCTTGACAGAAATATCGGAGGTGTCACAGTGCTTCCTCCATATGAGAAGAGTACGAGCAGTGAATGGTATACCGGAACGGCAAATGCAATTTACCAGAATATTGATTATATGGAAACTTATAATCCGGAGTATGTGCTCATTCTTTCCGGTGATCATATTTACAAAATGGATTATGAGGTAATGCTTGATTTTCATAAGGCAAATAATGCAGAGGTTACCATTGCGGCAATGCCGGTTCCTATGGAAGAGGCAAAGCGGTTCGGAATCGTGATTACGGACGATAAGCGTAAGATCATTGATTTCGAAGAGAAACCGGAAAATCCGCGCAGTAATCTGGCGTCTATGGGAATTTACATATTTAACTGGAAAACCTTAAAGGAAGCTCTTCTGGCCAACGCAGAACAGCCGGGACTGGACTTTGGTAAGCATATCATTCCTCATTGCCATGCGGAAGGAAAGCCTTTGTACGCTTATGAGTATAACGGCTATTGGAAAGATGTCGGAACCCTGCATTCCTACTGGGAAGCGAATATGGAACTGATTGATCTTGTTCCGGAGTTCAATTTGTATGAGGAATACTGGAAGATCTATACCAAGAGCGATATTCTGCCGCCGCAGTATATTGCTGATACGAGTGCGGTATCCGGCAGCATTATCGGAGAGGGCAGCAATATTTACGGAGAGGTATACAATTCGGTAATCGGCTGTGATGTTACGATTGGTGAGGGAACCGTAGTCAGGGATTCCATCATCATGAATCATACAACGATCGGAAAGAATGGTTCCGTCATAAAAGGAATTATTGCCGAGAATGTAGAGATCGGAGATTATGTAAAACTGGGTGAGGGCGAAGAAGCGGAGAATGATACTGCTCCTCACATTTATAATCACGGGTTGGTGACGATCGGAGAAAAGACAAATATACCGGACGGTATTACCATAGGAAAGAATACCGTGGTCTTTGGCAAGACAACGGAAGCAGATTATGAGAATGCTTATCTTGCAAGCGGAAAATCATTAATTAAGGCAGGTGACGAGGCATGAGAGCAATCGGAATTATTTTAGCAGGCGGTAATAATCACAGAATGAAGGAATTGTCCCAGAAACGGGCGATTGCAGCGATGCCGATCGCAGGAAGTTATCGGAGTATTGATTTTGCGCTGAGCAATATGTCCAATTCCCATATTCAGAAGGTGGGAGTTTTTACACAGTATAATGCCCGCAGTTTAAATGAGCATTTGAGTTCCTCCAAATGGTGGGATTTTGGACGCAAGCAGGGAGGACTTTATGTATTCACACCGACGGTGACTGCGGAGAACAGCAACTGGTATCGCGGAACTGCGGATGCTATTTATCAGAATCTTTCGTTCTTAAAAAGCAGCCATGAGCCGTATGTTGTGATCGCATCCGGTGACTGTGTCTATAAGATGGATTACAATAAGCTGTTGGAATATCACATCGCGAAAAAGGCAGATATTACACTCGTATGCAAGGGCATGCCGGCAAGTGCCAATATGGAGCGCTTTGGTACGATCAAGATGAATGAGGAATGCCGGATTGAAGAATTTGAGGAAAAACCCATTGTGGCAAAATCCAATACGGTGTCCTGCGGTATTTATGTGATCCGCCGCCGTCAGCTGATCGAGCTGATTGAGCGCTGTGCAGAGGAAGACAGAACGGACTTTGTAAAGGACATTCTGATCCGTTATAAGGACATGAAGGGAATTTACGGATACAAGATTAAAGAATACTGGAGCAATATTGCAACGGTGGAGGATTATTTCCGTACGAATATGGATTTCCTGAAACCGGAGATCAGAGATTATTTCTTCCGCCAGTATCCGGATATTTATTCCAAGGTGGATGATCTCCCGCCGGCAAAATATAATGCCGGAGCCAGAATTAAAAACAGCCTGATATCCAGCGGATGTATTGTTAACGGTAATGTGGAAAATTCCGTAATCTTTAAAAAGACCTTTATCGGTAATAACTGTGTGATTAAGAACTCTATCATTTTGAATGATGTTTATATCGGTGATAATACTCACATTGAGAATTGTATTGTGGAAAGCCGCGATACGATCCGGGCGAATTCCTATCATGTAGGAGAGGATGGCATCAAGATTGTGGTGGAGAAGAATGAAAGGTATATTCTTTAAAGATAAAAAAGCAGGGATGTGGAAAATCTCTGTCCCGGCAAGCAATATAGAATCGACTAGAAGGGGGAAACTTAAGTGAAAATTACGGATGTACGTGTCAGAAAAATTACGAAAGAAGGAAAGATGAAGGCGATTGTCTCCATTACACTGGATGATGAATTTGTGGTACATGATATCAAAGTGATCGAAGGTGAAAAGGGTTTGTTTATCGCTATGCCGAGTAAGAAGGCAACGGATGGAGAATATCGTGATATTGCCCATCCGATCAATTCGGAAACACGTGATACGATTCAGAAAATGATTCTGGCAAGCTATGAGAAGGCGCTTACGGAACCGGAAGAATCCGTATAAGATCAAAAAGAAAAATGTGGGTATGCGATGAAGGCAGAGGTGTTGTTTCACCTCTGCCTTATGTGCTATAATGGGCGGACAGGGCAGTCGGATTAGGGGTGTATCATTTCGGTGATTCGGTCAATCGGTGTTTTATTGAGGACAAGGAGTAAAAGAAAATGTTTATTATTGCAGGGCTTGGCAATCCGGGTAAAGATTATGAGAATACAAGGCATAACGCAGGTTTTGACGTCATAGATGTAATAGCAGAGGAAAATGGGATCGGAATGCTTGAAAAGAAGCATAAGGCAGTGATCGGCAAGGGCTATATTGACGGTCAGAAGGTCATTCTGGCAAAGCCGCAGACTTTTATGAATCTGAGCGGTGAGAGTATTCGTGAGTTGGTCGATTATTATAAGATTGATGAGGAGACGGAGCTGATTGTCATTTACGATGATATCAGTCTGAATGTGGGACAGCTTCGTATCCGGAAAAAAGGAAGTGCCGGCGGACACAACGGTATCAAAAATATTATTGCACATTTGGGACATGATACTTTTTTACGGATCAAGGTAGGAGTCGGAGAAAAGCCAAAGGGCTTCGATCTTGCGGATTACGTACTTGGACATTTTACACAGGATGAGCAGAAGGTGATGGCGGAGAGCGGAAAGAAGGCAGCGGAGGCGGTAAAGCTGATGCTTCTGGATCAAACGGATGCTGCCATGAATTTATATAATAAGAAAGCGTAGGTTGTACAGCATGAGAGCTTTGACGGCACCGCTTAAGGATCTTGCGGGTTATGAGGAGATGCTTAAGCAGTTACAGACACAGCATACGGTACTGGCATTGTCCGGCTGTGTGGATTCCCAGAAACTGCATATGGTATATGGACTTGGAGAGGGTTTTGCATGTAAACTGATTGTGACCTTCAGCGATCTGCGAGCAAGGGAAATTTATGAGGATTATAAACTTTATGACAGAAATGTCATGTTGTTTCCGGCAAAGGATCTGATCTTTTATCAGGCGGATGTTCATGGAAACCAGCTTACGACACAGCGCATAAAATGTTTACGGCGCATTCTGGAGGGAAGACCGGTTACGGTCGTTACGACATTTTCAGCATTAATGGCACCGCAGATACCGCTTTCGGTGCTGCGTGACAGTGTGGTTTCCATACAGAAAAGAGGAACGGTAAACGAAGCGGACCTGGCGGCAAGTCTGGTTGCGATGGGATATGAAAAGAATTATCAGGTTGAGGCACCGGGACAGTTTTCGATTCGGGGCGGTATCGTGGATATTTTTGATCTGACGGAGGAAAATCCCTATCGTATAGAGCTTTGGGGAGAGGAAGTAGATTCCATCCGAAGCTTCGATATTCTGAGCCAGCGTTCGGTAGAGAAGCTGGAATCGGTTCAGATCTATCCGGCAACGGAACTGGTGCTGAACCGGGAGAAGCTGGAAACGGGCATGAAGCGGATTGAAGCGGAAACAAAGCGGACGGTCAAGAAGTTTAAAGAACAGTTTAAGACAGAAGAGGCTCATAGGCTGCAGACTCAGGTAAAGCAGCTTGTGGAAGAGGTGTTCGAGTTTTAGTCGATGGTGAATCTGGAAGGGTATGTCCGGTACTTTTATGAGGATGTGGTTTCTTTCCTGGAGCTTTTTAAAGAGCGCAGAACGGTGATTTTTCTGGATGAGCCTTCCAGGATCCGGGAGCATGCGGATGCGGTGGAACTGGAATTTCGGGAAAGTATGATGAACCGTGCAGAAAAGGGGTATATTCTGCCGGGGCAGATGGATCTGCTCTATTCGGTGGAAGAGACAAAAGCCGGATTATTGAAATATCCGGTCGTGACGCTTTCGGCCATTGATATGAAGGATTCGATTGTCAAACCAGAGGCGCGTTATGATATAATGGCAAAATCCATGCCTTCTTATAACAGCAGTTTTGAGATGCTGCTAAAGGATCTGAAGCGGTACAAGAAAAACGGCTTTCGCATTCTGTTACTGTCCGGTTCCAGAACCCGCGCAAAGCGTCTGGCAGATGATCTGACGCAGCAGGAAGTTACAGCATTTTACAGCGAAGATCCGATGCGGGAGCTGGCCCCCGGAGAAGTTATGATCTGCTATGGACATGTTTTGCGTGGCTTTGAATATCCGCTTTTAAAATTTGTTGTTATTTCCGAGAGCGATATTTTTGGAGCGGAAAAGAAAAAGAAGAAAAAGAAAAAGCGCTACGAGGGACAAAAGATCAATGATTTTAATGATCTGAAGGTAGGAGACTATGTGGTGCATGAAACGCACGGTCTTGGCATTTACCGGGGAATCGAGAAGGTGGAGGTCGAGAAGGTCGTCAAGGATTATATGAAGATCGAATACCGGGATGGCGGCAATTTGTATGTGCTTGCAACCGGTTTTGATGTTATTCAGAAATATGCCTCGGCAGATGCGGCGAAGAAGCCGAAGATCAACAAGCTGGGCACGCAGGAGTGGAGCCGGACGAAAGCGAGGGTCAAAGGTGCGGTATCCGAAATCGCACAGGATCTCGTGCGTCTGTATGCGGTCAGACAGGAAAAGAGCGGTTATGCGTTCGGAAAAGACACGGTCTGGCAGCGGGAGTTTGAGGAGATGTTTCCGTATGAGGAGACGGCAGATCAGGCATCAGCGATTGAAGCTACAAAGAAGGATATGGAGAGCCATAAGATTATGGACCGTCTGGTCTGCGGAGATGTGGGATACGGGAAGACCGAGGTGGCGATCCGCGCCGCCTTTAAGGCAGTGCAGGACGGAAAGCAGGTTGTATTTTTGGTACCGACTACAATCCTGGCGCAGCAGCACTATAACACCTTTGTGCAGCGTATGAAGGATTTTCCGATCCGGGTGGATCTGATGTCCCGCTTTAAGACCCCTGCGGAACAGAAGAAGACACTGGAAGCATTGAAAAAGGGACTTTGTGATAT
Organism: Clostridiales bacterium; assembly: GCA_012520645.1. Lineage (GTDB taxonomy): Bacteria > Bacillota > Clostridia > Lachnospirales > Lachnospiraceae > JAAYNV01. The sequence goes on from JAAYNV010000061.1 coordinate 25,251, forward strand.
TGTGATCGGTACGCACAGGGTACTGTCCAAGGATATGCAGTTTAAGGATCTCGGGCTTTTGATTATTGATGAGGAACAGCGTTTTGGTGTGGCACATAAGGAAAAGATCAAAAAACTCAGGGAAAATGTGGACGTATTGACTCTGACGGCAACGCCGATTCCGAGAACACTGCATATGAGTCTGGTCGGTATCCGGGATATGAGTGTGTTGGAAGAGCCTCCAAACGACCGTATGCCGATTCAGACCTATGTTATGGAATATAACGAAGAAATGGTGCGTGAGGCAATCGTCCGGGAGTTGTCAAGAGGCGGGCAGGTTTATTATGTCTATAACCGTGTAAACAACATTGGGGATATTGCGGCAGGCATCCAGAAACTTGTGCCGGAAGCAAATGTGGCGTTTGCCCATGGTCAGATGAAGGAGCGGGAATTAGAGCGCATTATGTATGATTTTATCAGTGGAGAGATTGATGTGCTGGTATCCACGACGATCATCGAAACCGGACTGGATATTTCGAATGCCAATACGATGATTATTCATGATTCGGACAATATGGGGCTCTCCCAGCTCTATCAGCTCCGCGGACGTGTCGGGCGCTCCAACCGGACAGCTTATGCCTTCTTGATGTACAAACGTGATAAGATGTTGAAAGAGGTGGCAGAAAAGAGGCTGCAGGCTATCCGTGAATTTACGGATCTTGGCAGCGGCTTTAAAATTGCCATGCGGGATCTGGAAATTCGTGGAGCCGGAAATCTTCTCGGCACAAGCCAGAGCGGTCACATGGAGGCGGTCGGCTATGACCTTTACTGCAAGATGTTAAATGAGGAGGTCAAGAAGCTAAAGGGCATTCAGACGGTGGAGGATTTTGGTACGACGGTGGATCTGGATGTGGATGCCTTTATTCCACCTTCTTATATTGTCAATGAGGTACAGAAACTGGATATTTACAAGCGTATTGCCGGGATTGAGAACCAGACAGAGTGCGAGGATATGCGGGAGGAACTGATGGACCGTTTCGGTGAGATTCCAAAGTCGGTGGAAAACCTGTTGCGCATTTCCCTGATCCGTGTAGCGGCGCACAGACTGTATGTGACGGAATTAAAGGGAAGAAATGGTGAAATCATTCTTACAATGAAGGAGGATGCAAGGATTCTTGTGGATAAGATTCCGATTTTACTGGAGGCAAGTGGAAACCGGCTGAAATTTTCTGCAAAGGGAGTTCCTGTATTTACCTTCCGTTATCAGAAATATGGTGTGGTAGAGAAGGATGCGGAGCTGCTTATGGGGCTTGTGGAGGAACTGGTCGGACAGATGCAGATGCTTATAAAAGAATAGAGACTGTGAGTCTTTCGGGGCAGGGCAGGAGAAAAGTATGTATAGGCTTTTCTCCTGCCCTGTTTTCCTGTCCGGACTGGACAGCAAAGGAGGAAAGAAACTCTGCTTTCGGATGAATTTTCTGTGATAAAAATGGTATGAAAAATGGAAAAAAGGGGATGAATAGGTATAGAAAAAATGAAAACTCGGAACAAAAAGGAGAGCAGGGATGAAGGATAAAATTTTTGGCGTTTTGCAGCGTGTCGGACGTTCGTTTATGCTGCCGATCGCAATTCTGCCGGTTGCAGGTCTTTTTCTTGGAATCGGCGGGTTGTTTACAAACGAAACGATGCTTGACGCATATGGACTTTCAGGGGTACTGGGAGCGGGAACCTTTTTGCATTCCGTCCTGACAGTCATGAGCCGGGCGGGTGACATTGTATTTGCCAATCTGCCAATTCTGTTTGCCATGGGAGTAGCAATCGGCATGGCAAAGCGGGAAAAAGAAGTGGCAGCATTGTCAGCAGCAATTGCCTTTTTTATTATGCATGCATCCATCGGAGCCATGATTGATCTGCATGGCGGAGCAGAGGCATTGTTGGCAGGTGCGGCTGCCAATGTACTTGGCATCACTTCCCTGCAGATGGGCGTATTTGGTGGAATTATCGTGGGGCTGGGTGTGGCGGCACTTCACAATCGGTTTTATAAGATTGAGCTGCCGCAGGTGTTATCCTTTTTTGGCGGAACACGGTTCGTACCAATCATCAGTGCCATTGTGTTTTTGATTGTCGGTATCCTCATGTTTTATCTCTGGCCGCCGGTGCAGAGCGGTATTTACAAGGTTGGTGATGTAGTGTTAAGTTCCGGTTATGCTGGAACCTGGGTGTATGGTCTGATGGAACGGGCGCTCATTCCGTTCGGACTGCATCATGTGTTCTACCTGCCGTTCTGGCAGACTGCAGTAGGAGGAACTGCCATAGTGAACGGACAGCTCATTGAGGGGGCGCAGAATATTTTCTTTGCAGAGCTTGCGCCACCCGGAATCGAACGGTTTAGTGTGGAAGCCACCAGATTTATGACCGGAAAATTTCCACTCATGATATTTGGTCTGCCGGGAGCGGCATTTGCCATGTACAGACAGGCAAAACCGGAAAAGAGAAAACAGGTAGGAGGTCTTCTGCTTTCTGCGGCATTAACCTCTGTGCTGACCGGTATTACGGAGCCGCTGGAATTTACGTTTTTGTTTGTGGCGCCATTATTGTATGTCATTCACTGTATTTTTGCGGGAACCGCCTATATGCTTATGCATATTCTGGAGGTAGGGGTAGGAATGACTTTCTCCGGCGGTTTGATCGATCTGTTTTTATTCGGTATCATGCAGGGAAATGCCAAGACGAACTGGGTTTCTATCCTGCCGGTAGGAGCCGTTTACTTTGCAGTATATTATTTCCTGTTTGGTTTTCTGATACGCAAATTTGATTATAAAACGCCGGGACGGGAAGAAGGAGATGCGGATGTGAAGCTCTATACAAGGGCAGATGTGGAGAAAGAAAAGGCTTCCGGCAGTCATGCTGCTGTATCGGGAGGAGAGACGGCAGATCAGGTATCCCCGCTTATTGTAAAAGGGCTTGGCGGTACAGATAACATCAGCGATGTGGACTGCTGTGCAACGAGACTTCGAACGACCGTAAAGGATGCCGGAAAGGTAAATGAAGCCGCATTAAATGCCAGCGGTGCCAGAGGGATTATCAAAAAAAGGAAACGGGGTACAGGTCATTTACGGACCGAAGGTGACGGTGATCAAATCTAATCTGGAAGATTTTCTGGCATCTCCGGCAGCAGAAAAGATCATGGGAGAGTTAGAGCAGGAAGCATCGGACGATACACTGTCCGGGGTGCCTGTGCAGAAAGAACGGATGGTACAGAAGAGTACTGCAGAGGATAACCGTATTGCAGCTCCCATGAACGGAACGGCAATTCCCCTGTCTGAGGTGGAAGACGGTGTCTTTTCGGAAAAGATGCTGGGGGACGGTGCTGCCATTGAGCCGGAGGACGGAAGGATGTATGCACCTTTTGACGGTGTAGTGGACATGGTTTTTGAAACGAAGCATGCCATTGGACTGCACAATGAACAGGGAACCGAACTTTTAATCCACATGGGAATCGATACGGTGAAACTGGAAGGGAAATACTTTGAGGTAAAAGTTAAGGACGGTGATCCGGTGAAGAAGGGTGAGCTGCTTTGCGTGATGGACCTGGACGGAATTTGCAAAGAGGGCTTCCGTACCGTTACGCCGGTGATCGTGACGAATACAGAACAATATGAGCGGATCACGCTGGAAAAGGAAGGGAAGATTCAGGCGGGAGAGATATTCCTTGACGTAGTATGAGACAACCCATAAAATAGAAGATAGATTATGTACGAACGGAGGAAAGCAGAATGCGTGAAATACCATATAAGATTTATCTGGAAGAACAGGAGATGCCAAAGCAGTGGTACAATGTCCGGGCTGATATGAAGAAAAAGCCGGCACCGATTTTAAATCCAGCCACACTGCAGCCGGTTACGTTGGAAGAATTATCCGGTATTTTTTGTACAGAGCTTGCAAAGCAGGAGCTGGATGATACGACTCCTTATTTCGATATACCGGAGGAAATCCGTAACTTTTATAAGATGTACAGACCGTCACCGCTTGTACGTGCCTATTGTCTGGAAAAGAAGCTGGATACACCGGCACACATCTACTACAAATTTGAAGGCAATAACACATCAGGCAGCCATAAATTAAATTCTGCGATTGCACAGGCGTATTATGCAAAGAAACAGGGATTAAAGGGTGTGACCACAGAGACGGGAGCAGGTCAGTGGGGGACGGCGCTTTCCATGGCATGTGCCTATTTTGATCTGGACTGTCAGGTTTATATGGTGAAGTGTTCCTATGAGCAGAAGCCGTTTCGCCGTGAGGTCATGCGTACCTATGGAGCAAAGGTAACCCCTTCTCCGTCCATGAGTACCAAGATCGGACGGGAGATCAATGAAGAGTTTCCGGGTACGACAGGAAGCCTCGGCTGTGCCATCTCTGAGGCAGTAGAGGCAGCGGGAAGTCAGGAAGGTTACCGCTATGTGCTCGGTTCTGTATTGACACAGGTGCTGCTGCATCAGTCTATTATCGGTCTGGAGACAAAGGCGGCACTGGATAAATATGGAATCAAAGCAGATATGATCATTGGCTGCGCCGGAGGCGGTTCCAATCTGGGCGGTCTGATTTCACCGTTTGCAGGAGAAATATTAAGAGGTGAGGCGGATTATGAGCTTGTGGCGGTGGAACCGGCATCCTGTCCGAGCCTGACCAGAGGAAAATATGCGTATGATTTCTGTGATACCGGAAAGGTGTGTCCGCTTGCAAAGATGTATACACTGGGCAGCGGCTTCATCCCGTCAGCAAGCCATGCAGGAGGTCTGCGTTATCATGGCATGAGCTCCGTTGTATCTGAATTGTATGATCAGGGACTGTTAAGCGCCAGAAGCGTGGAGCAGACCGAGGTATTCAAGGCGGCACAGACCTTTGCCAAAGTGGAGGGTATCCTTCCGGCGCCGGAGAGCAGTCATGCGATCAAGGTAGCGATTGATGAGGCAATGAAGTGCAGGGAAACCGGAGAAGAGAAAAACATCGTATTCGGTCTGACCGGTACCGGTTATTTTGATATGGTAGCTTATCAGAGATATAATGACGGTGAGATGAGAGATTACATTCCGACGGACGAAGAGCTGGCAAAAGCACTTGCCAAGCTGCCAAAGGTGGAGTAAGGGTATGAAAAAAGTATTGATCGTAGTGGATATGCAGAAGGATTTTGTAGACGGTGCACTGGGCACGAAAGAGGCAGAAGGTATTGTAGAGCATGTAACAGAGAAAATCAGAAATTTTGAAGGAGATCTGATTGCAACCTATGATACACATAATGAAAATTATAGGAATACGCAGGAGGGAAGGAAGCTTCCGGTACCTCACTGCATCAAGGATACAGAAGGCTGGCAGTTGGATAAAAGGGTTCAGGAAGCATTGGAGACAAAGGGTTTCCGGGCAGTCTGTAAGCCGACCTTCGGTTCTGTGGATCTGGTAGAGCTAGTTCGGGAATATGATACCGACGATACGGAGATTCAGCTGATTGGCTTATGTACTGACATCTGTGTTGTTTCTAATGCGTTGCTGTTAAAAGCGAATTTCCCGGAAATGAAGATTTCTGTAGATTCTTCCTGCTGTGCCGGAGTGACGCCTGAAAAGCATGAGGCTGCATTGGAGACGATGCGGTCCTGCCAGATTGATGTAGAGTGAGGAAATTTTTGTTGAAATGAAATAGTGGAATAAGCGTGGTGCCCGGTTTGGTTTGAACCGGGCATCTTTCTGTTTGGATATTTTATGTTAAGGAATGTTGTGCCTTTTAGGGAAGGTGATGTATTCTGCATTATTGTTCCGTTAGATGATGAATATTCGTATGATTTTGGAAAAGATGTAAAGTGACCGGAACAAGTGGCGACCCAAGTCGATATTCAGGAAAAGATATCCTGATAAACCTAATGGTCAGAATCAAAAGTATGTTACAGTGCATCAAATGATATAATAAGATAGAAAAAGATGGAACGAAGGTTGGCGGTTACGTCAACCTTTTTCTATTAAAAATTTTACTGATTCTATGAGAATGACACATTTTGTCATGCTCGAATGGCAAAATGGAAGGGAACAGTCAGGATGGGTGGGGCGTACAAATATTTGAAGATTGCTTATTCGCTGTTGATGAAAGATTCGTCGAAGATTATTTATTTTCCCTGCAAGCATGAGGAAGATTATGGAGATTATTATCAGGAGCATACTACCGGTGGAAACTTCGGTTTCGGAGAAGTCTGTGGTATCGGATAAAAGATATTTAAGGTATTGGGACGATTAGGGAGATGTAATTTTTCAACAGTTTTCGAAAGATATATTATATTTGTATTTCAAGGCAGTCTTGGAAGGGTTAAGAAAAATCAAAATGGGACAGTGCTGTGCCGAGGAATGGCTGATACTGGTGTGCTTGTTTTCGGATAACGACATGGCTTATTTTCGCGGTACTTTAAAGGAAGAAGGCAAAAAAAGGTGGGAAGAGGAGAAGGGGGGGATATGAACTGTTTCGAGAGGTTTTGGAGGCAGAACGGACTTGAGGAACGCACTATTCTTCCAGTAGCCATTCTACAGTCACCTTAAGCACTTTTGCAAAAATTTTCAGTTCATAGTCTGGAACAAAGCGTGTTCCGATTTCGATGCGGCTTATACTGTCGCGTTCTATTGTGATTCCGGCGATTTGTAATTGTGCAGCTAAATCAGATTGTGAAAGGCGCTGTTTTAATCGAGCTTCCCGAATACGTTCGCCGCAAAGGTTTTTCTTTCCTTTGTAAGTATATATTTTCATGTTGTGTAGTCCTTGTGTGTTAAAGCTCTGCAATATTCTTGACTTTAACACATAAAGAATGTAAAATTGTGTTAAAGATCAGAAACACGGAATATTATGTCCCAATTTTGTAAAAATATGAGATGTTTTCCGGGAATGGAGAAAAGACAAATACAAATGAAAGTGGAGGTATACAGATGCAGTGTACAAATTGTGGAAAAGAGATGGATGGCAGTGTAAAGTTCTGCCCGGAATGTGGAAGTCAAATTGGCGGTTTTCAAGGGGCAAATTACGGGCAGCAGCCTGTGAATCGGGGTGTTGTGCAGAGCAATATCAATATGGAACCGGATGTGAAAAGAGGAATGCTCTTTAGCTCCTGCAGACTGGTAATCGGAATTGTATCGATTGTTTTATTCTTCTGGATTTCGTTTCAATCCTGTGCAGTAGGTGTAGCAAACACCCTTGAAGGCAATGGAAAAGTCAGTGGCACAGCCGGAATGGTGCTGGCAGTATCGTGGCTTGTGGCAGGAATTGTAGGGATTGCAGGCAGAAAGCATATCCCTGCAGTGGCGACAGCTTCGGGGTTTTATTTCTTTGGTGCATTGATGGGTATGGTGGATGTGGGCATCTATATTGATCTGATTATATGGAGTGCCCTTTCCTTATCATTTGGATTGATTCTGCTGTTGGCAATCCTGTTGCGGAAGAAGGAAATATTCTGGAAAACCGGAGTCTCTGTTTTGACAGAGCTTGGAATCATGGGTGTTATGCTTGGTGTGGCTTTTGTTATCTGCATCGTGGCAGAGGCACAGGACGAAGAAGCTTCTTATAACAGCAGTCAGCAGTCCACAGTCTCTCAAGAGCAAACAGGGGGAGAAGAAAAGAAAGAGGCAGAGGAAAAGAAAGAAACGAAGGCAGAAGCTGCGGAATCCGGACAGGTCGATTATTGGGGCGAGGTATCCGATTTGCTGCAGGAAATGAATGATAATCCTGTTGCTGCAAAGGAAAAATATTTGAATAAGGTTATGAGATTGACAGGGCAGATATCCTATATAGGCGGTGAAAAAGGCTCCTATTATGTCAGCTTGGCGGATCCGTTTGATGCCTGGCAGATTGATTCAATCGATTGTTATGTAGCGGATGAAGTCATAACCAAGGTGAAAAATGGTGATTTTGCTACGATAACGGGAAGAATAGAGGAAGGTTTCATGGGATTGGAAATGAAGGACTGTGAAATTGTGAATTCGAAAACGCCGACTGCGGGTGGTGAAGCGTTTGCAGATGAAGAGTATGCAGATGAAAGCGTTTATCACAGCCCGTTCGGTGGCTTAAGCATTGCAGGCTATTACGGTGGATCGCTTGGACAGTCGGTATTGACGATTAATATGTATTCTGCGCCAGAAGGGGAAGCGATTGGAAATGCTGAGATTTATATAGACAGTGAGCATCCTACGCAAGGAGGCATGTCCTATTATGGAGAGCTGATCGAGGTGATGCCGGGTCTCTATGATGTAGTTGGGAATTCTGGTGATTCCGTATCGCTTATTTATTTTGAGGACAATGGATATACATGTATGTCTCTTCTTGTTAATGAGGAAGTAGTAGAGGAATATACAATGATCGAAAGCTTCGAATCTTAAAAAGTTTTTATTTCAAAGTATCGAAGCCTGAAATATGGGATCTATCGCAAACTGGTTGCCGCAGGCGGACTCTTTTTAAGCAAGACGCAGAATAAGGTATAAAATACCTCCATTTACAGATACTAGGATTACAAAAAATCTAAAGCAAATTAGTAAAACTGGAGGAAATTATGAAGGCAACAGGCATAGTTAGAAGAATAGA
>JAAYNV010000062.1 GCA_012520645.1 Clostridiales bacterium
CTGCTTAGGAGTTTGAACATACCACGTTTTGCCTGCAATGCAATAATGATATTCTCCCGTACGGAAAGATCGGCAATGATACCCTCTTCCTTACGGTTCTCCGGCAGATAACCCATACCCGCCATCATAGCATCAATCGGCGCGCCTACCAGAAGCTTCTTTCCATTGACCTTCAGCTCACCCTTATCAGCTTTATCTGCACCATAGATAGCTCTCGCCAGTTCAGAACGTCCGGAACCAAGCAGTCCGGTCAGACCAATAACCTCTCCTTTATGGATCTCGATATCAAATGGTTTAATCGTGCCTGTATGAGACAGACCCTTGGCATCAATGACCACCTGATCCTTTTTCACGGTGCTGACACCCTCTTTTTTAATCGCTGCCAGATCGTCGAAATCTTTACCCATCATCTTAGCTACAAGCTGTACTCTCGGAAGTTTTTCTACTTCATACTCGCCTACCAGCGTTCCGTTCCTGAGAACCGTAATACGGTCACAGATTTCATATACCTGCTCTAAAAAATGTGTAACGAAAATGATGCCTACACCCTGTGCTTTGAGCTTTCTCATCAGAACGAACAGCTTTTCTACCTCACCGTCATCCAAAGAGGATGTCGGTTCATCCAGAATCAGAACCTTTGCTGACATATCCACCGCTCTTGCGATTGCAATCATCTGCTGGATTGCGATGGAATAATTGTCCAGCGTTCTTGTAACATCAATATCTATATCAAGATTGTCCAAAATTTCTTTGGACTTTTTATTCATAGTTTTCCAGTCGATCAGTCCTGCCTTTTTCGGCTCTCTGCCAATAAACAGATTTTCCGCAACCGAAAGGTTGGGACATAAATTGACCTCCTGATACACAGTGGAAATCCCGTTTGCCTGTGCCTCCTGTGGAGATCTGTTAATGATGGTACCTTCTCTGCCTTCAATATGTATCTCACCCGACTCAAATTCTTCCACACCGGTCAGAACCTTGATCAGAGTTGATTTTCCGGCACCGTTTTCCCCCATCAGAGCATGGACTTCTCCCGCTCTCAGCGTAAAGTCTACATTTGAAAGAGCTACTACGCCGGGGAAATTTTTATCGATGTGCCGCATTGTCAGTATTACTCTATTTTCCATGTGGACTCCATCCCTTCTATCTATATGTTATTTCTATTTGTTTTCGTGTAAAAATAAGTAAAACCGGTATAAAAAGGGTGCAGGTCGGGATCCCGCCCTGCACCCAGCTTCTGCTTATTCAGCCTGCTTTTTCTTAGTATAAACGTTCGCTCTGGATTTTCTTAAGATCCATTGTAGTATCGAAGTATGCTTCGTCTACGTACTGAATCTTATCAACTTCTTCGCCAGCTTCCAGCTTCTGGATAATCTCAGCTACACGAGGTCCGTGTAACGGGTTACACTCGAAGGACGCATTGATGTCACCAGCGATCATGGAATCGAATGCTGCGCTTACTGCGTCGAAGGAGATGATGATGATGTCGCCTTCCGGTCCACATGTCTTACCAGCTGCCTTGATAGCGTCAACTGCACCGAATGCCATGTTGTCGTTCTCACATACAACAACGTCAATGTCATCGTACTGCTTTAAGAAGGACTCCATAACTTCCTGACCTTTCGACTGTGTAAATTCACCAGTCTGCATTGCAAGCATATTCCAGTTGTCTTTCATTCCGGAACCAAAGCCTTCTGTACGTCCAACCTGAGCGGAAGCACCGATGGTACCCTGAAGTGTTACGATGTTGATTTCTTCATCGCCTCTTCCGTCTGCCTCTAACTTATCAGCCAGCCATTTTGCTGCGTCCTGTCCTTCCTTCTCGAAGTTACCACCTACCCAGCAGGTATATAAGGATTCATCAGATACGTCCATCATTCTGTCGGAAAGGATAACCGGGATTCCAGCTTCCTTAGCTTCTTCCAGAACGGTTTCCCAACCTGTCTCAACAACCGGAGCAACTACGATGTAGTCAACTTCCTGCTGAATGAAGGAACGGATTGCCTTAATCTGGTTCTCCTGTTTCTGCTGTGCATCATCGAAGATCAGCTGATAGCCATTCTCCTCTGTAAAAGTTGTCTTAAAGGATTCTGTATTCGCTGTTCTCCAGTCAGACTCTGCACCAACCTGTGCATAACCAACTACGATCAGGTCTCCGTCTGCTGCTGCGTCTGCTGTCTGTGCTTCCTCTTCAGCCGGTGCTGCGTCTGCTGCCTGTGCTTCCTCAGCCGATGCTGCTGTGTCAGCCGGTGCTGCTGCCGGTTGGCTGGAAGATCCACATCCAACTAACATAGTAGCTACCATTGCTACACTAAGTAATGCGCTTAATACTTTTCTCTTCATTCCTTTTCCTCCCAATCTTTTGAGTTTCCTGACTGCCCCTTTCTTGTCGTATGGGCTATCTCGTTTACAAGTATGATTCTACCTTGATTCTATGGTTCCTGCTACCGAAATTCTTTTGTGATGAGTGGTAATTTTTTCGAATTTGTAAATAAAAAATGAACAATCTATGATTTTCTTTTGAAATTTGTTCATTTTTTTTGGACAGCAGGAATCAGCACCGTAACAACCGTACCTTTTCCATATTCGCTTTGGAAAGTAAGTCCGTATTCCTCTCCATAATTCAGGCTGATACGCTCCTGCACATTTGCCAGACCAAAGGAACCCGCTCGCTCTTCTGCAGGGATTCTTATCTTTTGGTTTAAAGCACATACCTCTTCCGTTCTCATGCCGATTCCGTTATCTTCTACCGTCAGCCGGATGTTTTTCCCTTCCATTCTGCCGGATATTTGAATCCTGCCCTTTCCGCGCTTATTCTTTATTCCATGATAGAGCGCATTTTCCACAAGCGGCTGGAGAGTCAGCTTCATTATGGAATAGGGATACAGCTGCTCCGGTATATTGATCTCATAATCCAGAATATCCCGGTAACGGAACTGCTGTATTTCCAGATAACTGCGTATATGCACCTCTTCCTCACGAATCGTGATATGATCACGCCCCTCACTTAAAGTCGTTCGGAAAAACCGGGACAGGGAAGTGACCATATCCACGACCTGCTTATTCTGTCCAGCCTCTGCCAGCCAGATGATCGTATCCAGTGTATTGTAGAGAAAATGCGGATTGATCTGCTCCTGTAAAAGTCTCAGTTCCGTATCCCGCAAATTTAACTGCTCGATTTTGATATTTTCCACCAGATTTCCAATCTGTCCTACCATGCTGTTAAAGCTTGCCGTCAGCACGGAAATCTCATCCCCGCTCTCTTCCTCCATCCGGGTATCAAAATTTCCTTTTGCCACAAGTTCCGTCATTTTACACAGTTCTTCGATCGGTCTCGAAACACTTCTGGCAAGCAGCGTTGACAGAAAACCGCAGCCGACAAATACACACGCAAAGGCAATAACACTTGCCATGACTGCATTCTGAAGCTGTTCTTCCAGTTCCACACGGATTTTTTCCAGCCCTCTTGTCTCATAATAAATATATTCCTGTATATTTTCCTGTAAAAGCTCCGTCAGCACATAAATGTTATTGTCCAGACGAATCATATTTTCATCATAGTGGCCGCTTTCCTTACAGTCCTCTTCGATTTCCTGCATCCGGCGTTCCAGCGTATTCAGGTTCCTCTGTATCATCTGTATACGCCGTGCATTGCCCGGAGCCGTCGTGATCTTCTCCAGACCGGAAAAAGCCGCCCTTGCCTGTTCAATCTCATCATAAGGATTCTGGTACTCTTCGCCAAATTTATGATAAAACTCTTCTGCTGAAATAGAAGCGCTGACCATTTTATAAAGCGCATAGTCAATATCCTCTTTTAAATGAATGTTATAGGCGCTCGCTGCCGTAATATTTTTCACGATCTGATTATAGTCCCTGCTGTATGCAGACAGGGCATAAATCAGGTACAAAATCAGAACGGAAAAGGGAATTAAAATCCCAAAAGAAAATATGGTCAGGCGAAGATGAAGCGAAAGCTTTTTGTTCTTTTTTCTTTTCATACTACAGTCCCTGATTCTGCCCTTTCATCCTGAATTCCTTCGGTGTACAGCCCTGTGTCTTTTTGAACAGATAGCTGAAATAATGCGAATCCTTATACCCTACCGCATAGGCAATTTCCGTACTTTTCCGATTCGAGCATCGTAACAGTTCCTTAGCCTTGTCCATACGCACACGGGTCAGATATTCGATAAACGTCTCTCCTGTCTCCTGCGAAAAGATCGTGCTGAAATGGCTTGGGCTTAAATTCACACTGGCCGCCACTGCATTCAACGAAATATCCTCTTTATCATAATTTTCTGCAATATATTCCTTCGCCTTATCTAAAAGCGTACTGTACTTTTTCATGGAAGCACTGTCCCTGAGCTTGATCGCCTCTCCGATTACTTTTTCCAGATAATCTTTCGTGCTTTCTACCCCGGAAAGTACCTCTCCGACTCCTTTGAAGTCACCACAGTGTTCCACGATACACTGTGCATCCTGTCCCAGTTCCTCAATGAATGCCGCCGTACAGAAGTACATGTCCATTGTGATATACTGGCGAAACAGCATTGAGCCTACATTGGCTTCCCCCAGCCCTTCAAAATAATCCTCAATAAAATGCCGGACATCCTCTGCCAGACCGCTCTTTAAGAAATTTAACAGGATCTTCCGGTCAATCTTCCCCACATCCAACGTACTCAGGTCAATGTCATTCTCCTGCAGCAGACTCATATTCTGCATCTGCTCGCAGGAAATGATTTCATTCATCCTGCCCATATAACGCAAGGACATGGCACGATTGGCTCCGTTGTAGGATTCCGAAAGCTCTCTGAGCCGCTTCACAGCTCTTCCGATGCCTCCAAAATACTCCAGTTTTTCTCTGCCCGATGCAAGATCCTTTAACAATCCCGAGGCATCCCGTGTCAACGCTTCCAGCTCTTCTTCAGAATCCGCCTTCAGTAAAAATGCCCAGCCTTCCGTTCCGCGTTCAAACAGATAAATCCTCTCCTGTTCCAGAAAAGCCTTTTCGATTTCCTGTGAAACGGAGACCAGTTCTTCTGAATAGACAGGTCCTAATTCCTCAGATTGCCGGATGCAGAACAATAGGAACCGGTAGTCCTGAGCCGCCAGGTCGATTTCCAGTTCCTTTCCCTTTTCAAGTACTTCACTCATACTCATCCGGTTGAACATCAGATCCGTAAAGAATCTTTGTCTTTCCAGTTTTTCATACTCCTCTAACACATGACCAAACTTTCCGGTATGCTCCTTTTGCGCACGCTCCTGTCTGATCATTTCTGCAACCCGGTTGACTGCCTCCAAAAGCTTTGCCGAAGAAATCGGTTTCAACAGATAGTCTGTCACACCGATGCTGATCGCCTGCTTGGCATAATCAAAATCACTGTAGCCGCTCAAAATAATAACCTTTGTTTCCGGAAGCTCTTTTTTGATCAACCGGCTAAGCTCCAGTCCATCCATAAACGGCATTCGTATATCTGTAATGACAATATCCGGTTTTAAATTTTGAATCATCGGATATGCCAGTTCTCCATCACTTGCCTCTCCTACAAATTCATAACCCTCCCTTTCCCATTGGACCGTGCTCTTTATACCCTCACGCATGACAATTTCATCTTCCACCAAAAATACCTTTATCATTTTTATATCCTTGTCCCTTTCCCTGTAAATGACATGATTTCATCCTAATTATCATGTTAAACTATGCCCTTCGGAAATTCAACCCGAAACATTCCTCCTCATTTTTATGCGCTATCATTTTTATGCGCTATCATTTTCGCGCTATCTGTCTCATATACTGAAAGCAAAGTACCTTCAGGAAACAGCCATGCGAAAAAAAACAAACAAATACTACTATTTTCTCTGCCATTTCTTCTGCTCTTCTGCTGTGTCCTCTACACCTTTACTTCCGGCAGATATGATGCCTATAAGCTTCAGAAATTGGAAACCTCTCTTCTGCAGGATTCCTACTGTGAGGATACTTTAAGTCTGCATTTTGCCCTCTCACAGCCCGAAAAGTGGAAGCTGTCCGAAGAACATGCCGCTCTTCCGGTCTATTCTGCAAAAGACTATGCAGAGTCCTCTAAACTGCTTAAGCAGCAGTTAAATGACTGTCTGCACATCCACAGTAACCTTCTTCCCAAAGAGTCAGCACTGCGCTTTCGTCTTTTAAAGGAGCATCTGTCAGAAAATGAGGCGGCTCTCAACTTCCCATATTATTACGAGCCTCTTTCTCCATCCTCGGGAGCACAGTCACAGCTTCCCGTGCTTCTGGCGGAATATGCCTTCCGTGACAAAGAAGATGTGGAACACTATCTTTCCATCCTGGAACAGACCGGAGACTACTTTGACGGTCTGATCGAATATGAGAAACAAAAAGCGGAGGCAGGACTGTTTATGTCGGATGAAAGTGCAGCCGAAGTCATAGAACAGTGCACCTCCATTCCTGATTGCGCAAAGCTTTCAGATAACAGCCACTTTCTCTGCCAGACTTTTGCAGAACGGCTGGACCAGCTGGTAAAAAGGGGAATCATCACCGAAACCGAGTACGAACAATATATTGCCGAAAACAACCGTATTTTGACAACCATTGTTGCTCCTGCATATGAAAGGCTGGCAGATGCCCTGTTTCTTCTGTCCGGAAATCAGCCGGAGATAAAGGGACTTGCCGCTCTCCCAAACGGAAAGGAATATTATCGGTATCTGGTCGCCCGTTCCACCGGATCCTCAAAATCCATTCCTGAATTAAAAATAGTCCTGACAAAGCGGCTGCAGGAAGATTTTCATGCACTGGCGGCTCTCTCTGCCTCTAACCAGGAACTGCTCTCCGATCAGGCTGCCCTATCCGCCCTCTCCTCGCAGACGACTGCACTTCTGCCTCAGGCACCGGAAGAAATGCTGTCTGATTTAAAACAGCAGATGAAAGCCGATTTTCCAGCGCTGTCTGCAGACGGTTCCCCACTTGCTGATACTTACATACGCTGCCAGATAAAATCCGTTTCCGACAGTCTGGAAGACTATGTCAGTCCGGCCTATTATTTTACTCCTCCTGCCGACAACATCCGTGACAACACAATCTATATTAACCACAGCCAGACACCACAGGGACTAAAACTTTACACCACGCTTGCACACGAGGGCTATCCCGGTCATCTTTACCAGTCTGTATTTTTCCAGCTAAACGAAGAACCTGATCTGCCCCCTGTCCGTACCCTCTATGATTATGGCGGCTACGTGGAGGGCTGGGCACTTTATGTGGAAATGCTCTCTTATGACTATGCAAGGACTACTCTCATCCACGCCGGTTCGGATGCTTCGGCAACCGATTTTTCCTGTACCTTAGAACGTCTGGACCGGGATATGCAGCTGTGTCTTTACTCACTTTTAGATATTTCCATCCACTACGATGGAGCCTCTCTGGAACAGATTCAAAAGCTGCTTGCTCAGTTTGGTCTTTCCCCTGAGACCTCTGCTTCCATTTACCGTTATATTGCGGATGAACCCGCAAATTACCTGAAATATTTTGTAGGTTATCTGGAGATATTAGAGGCCAAAGAATATGCAAAAGAAATCTGGGGCGACCGGTACAGCGACAAGCTCTTTCATACATTTTTTCTGGAAAGCGGTCCCTGCAGCTTTGAACTTTTACGGGAACTGATTACGGAATATGATGTATCAACCCCATAAAAATAAGAGTACGCATTTAAAAACAGGGGTTTCCGGTCTGGCAGCCGAAAATCCCTGTCTCTGTTTTATTTCCTGATGGTATCATTTCCATTTTATTTATTTTTTCTTTTTCATTGATTCAAAAATACACCCATTCGTCTCAGTGCTTTTACAAGAACTTTCTTTTCTTCTTCATCCAGCTCCTCTACGATGGACTGTATCATCCGGTCATGAAACTGTCTGTGATGCTCATGCGCCCGTTTCCCTTTGTCCGTCAGGGATACTAACACCACTCTCCGGTCCTCCTCACTGCGGCTGCGTTCTACAAAACCCTTTTTCACCAGACTGTTCACCGATATAGTAAGCGTTCCCGTTGTTACAGAAAGAGCACGCGCTACCGAAGTCATATTCTTCGGTTCTCCCGTACCGATTGCCTCGATCACGTGCATATCGTTGGTTGTGACATTCTTAAATTCTTCGGTTTTGATCGCCTGCTCCTCGATTGTATTAATGCTGTGAAAGAGCCCGACCAATATTTCATTCAACGCCTGATTGATATCCATACTTTCTTTCCTGTGTGTTACTCACCGGTTGACTAACCGCCGATTTCATCACAGCTATTATACCCAAAAATATTTTGAATATCAAGATTTATTTTCCTTTGTCTATGATCGCCTTCGGCAAATTCCACTGATAATGGGCAGACAGCAGACGAATGATCACAACTACGGCAGCTCCGCTGCACATGGCAACATCCATCGGCAGACATTTCCGAAGCAGAATACAGACCAGAGCACCTGTAATTGATGCCACTGCGTATATGTGCTTCACAAAAATCTGCGGTGCCTCCTGTGCCATAATATCCCGAAGCAAACCACCGCCGACGCCGGTAATTGCACCCACTGCCGCAAGCAGGAAACCATTTGCTCCAAATCCGGCTTCACATGCCGTATTGATTCCAATGACTGTAAAAGCTCCGAGTCCCACTGCATCCGATATATTCAGAAGCTGTCTATACAGTCCTTTATGTCTGCTCTGCAAAAGATCCTGGCGGATACGTATCCCGAAAAACAAAATCAGGGAACAGATAGACGCTGTAATGACATAGACCGGTCGTTTGAACATTGCCGGCGGAATAATGCCCAGTATAATATCCCGGATCAATCCACCGCATACCGCCGTCGTAACACCAAGAATGAGTACCCCGAACAGATCAAACTGTTTGCGGATCGCTGTCATTGCTCCCGACAATGCAAATGCCGCTGTTCCCACGATTTCAATCAGAAAAACTATGGTTATTGATACCTCTGTCAGTTCAAGCATAATTTATTCCTCCAGCATCTCTTCCAGGTAGCCTCTGTCCCAGAGCAGGATACCCAGCTTTCTTGCCATCTTTACCGCAGGCTCCGTAAAATACTGGTTCGTCATGACCGCTCCGACCATGCGGTCATAAAAATCCCTGCCCGCATACGCTTCCTGCACAGAAGAGACTCCAACCGGTGCGTGATAGCATTTGCATTGAACCGCATAAGTAATGCCGTCCTTTTCTGCCAATATATCAATGCCGTAATCTCCACTGCCCTTTGTGACCTCCAGCTCTAAAAATCCGTGCCCACGCAAAAGGTCTGCACAATAATATTCAAATTCATGCCCTTCCAGCTCATCCATACTCCCACTGCGATATGTTCTGCGGAAACGTCTGGACAGCCAGAACACCATGCACAAAAGCAGTATAAATCCCAAAAGCAGCACTGCCGTTAAAATAGTTCCTTTTATAGTTCCCAAAAGAGTTCTCCTCTATTTTCCGTTTTAATGGTACAGCACGACCACATCATTTTCTTTGAGCATTGTCTTGCCACGCGGAATAATATTTTCATCTCCCCGCTTAATCATAGCAATCAGAATATTTTCCGGCAAATCCAGTTCTTCAATACAGTGGTTACACCACCCATGGTGCTTATCTAACTGTATCTCCTCCAGTTCCTCGTTATTGTCGCCCCGGTATACCGGCACACTAAGGATCACGCTGTCGTTTGCCAGTATCCTGGTATCTCCTCTCGGGATCAGCGTCTCTCCCTCCCGCTTAATCATAAGCGCCAGTGAATCTGTCGGCAGACTGACTTCTTCGATGGTCCTGTTTTCCCAGTTATGTCCCTTGGGAATAAACAGCCGCATCAACGTCAGGGAAGCCTCCTCCTGATAGTCATTGAAGGTCTTTCGTACATCCGATTCCGGTTCCACCATGTCAAGCTTTCGTGCCACCCACGGCAGAAGAGATCCCTGGCACGCCACGGAAAGGAAAGAAATCAGAAAGACCGTATGAAACAGGTCGTACTGTACTGCCACACCATCGGCAATGACCATAATCGCAAATACTATGGATGCCGCCCCCCGCAGCCCCGCCATGCTTACAACCAGGCACTGGCGTATGCTGCATCCGGTCGGAAACAGCAACGCAAACACTGCTGCCGGGCGGGCTGCAAATGTCAGAAAAAGTGCTATAAACAATGCCGGAAGAAAAATGTCCGGTATCCGGCGCGGAAACGCCAACAGACCCAACAGAAAGAAAATAACGATCTGCGCCAGTCCGTTGATCCCGTCAAAAAAATGCACCAGAACAATCTTATTACGAATCCTGCTGTTTCCAAGCACGATTCCCATCAGATAAACACTCAGATATCCATTTCCATTCACAAGCGTCGGCAGGGTATAGGCAAGCAGCACAAGCGCAATGACAAAAATATTTTCCACGCCATCTGTAAAGGAAGAAAATTTCTGAAAAGCAAAAATGCCCAGGACTGCTACGGCAATTCCGATCAAAATGCCAAATACGATCTGACAAAACATCATAACACCGACTGCGGACAGTTCCTGTCCCTTGAGGAACATCATAGCAAGCATGGTCAGCATATAGGCGACCGGATCATTACTGCCGCTCTCTATCTCTAACATCGAAGAGGTTCCGTTCTTTAAATCCAGATTTTTGGAACGCAGAATCGAAAACACCGATGCCGCATCCGTGGAACTGATAACCGCTCCCACCAGAAAACCTTCTGCCCAGTTCATCCGAAGTACAAAATGACAGAACGCACCTGTCAGGAGTGCCGTAAGAACAGTTCCCGCAGAGGAAAGTACAAGCGCCTTTCCTGCCACCGGCTTCGCCATCTCCCATTTTGTACAGAAACCGCCGTAAAACATGATAAAGGTAAGCGCCACTGCACAGATACGTTCTGTCACTGTGTAATTGTCGAATGATATACGGAAGAGCCCATCGGAACCAAACAGCATACCGAGCGCCATGAACAGCAGCAGTGCCGGCATTCCCAACTTATTGGAAAACCGGTTTGCCACCATACACGATAAAATGATCCCGGCACACAATAACAGCAACAGCTCCATAGACTCCTCCTTTTTATTTTTTGTATGAAGACTTTTTAAAGCTTCACACTACATTCTTTCCTGTACATATTTTTGTAAAATATCTACCGTCTTATCCACACCAAGATGGCTGCTGTTAATACACAGATCGTAAGTTCTGGAATCCCCCCATTTGCCGTCGGCATGTCTGTTATGATACTGCTTTCTCTTATAGTCATGACGTTTCATTTTGGCAAGGGCTTCCTGTTCTCCCAACTGATAACGTTCTTTAACACGCTCCAGTTTTTCCTTGCGGTTACCCAGAATGAAAAAGGAAATAAGACCCTCGTGATTCTTTAATACCGCCTCCGAACAACGTCCTACAATGACAAAGGATTCTCCGGAGTCAGCCTTCTGCTGAATATACTCAAACTGAATCTCTGCCACGATCTCTTCCATAGAGTTGGTATGCGTACCGACTGTTCTGGAGCCAAACCACTTTCTCGGTTTCTCATCGTACTTTTCCAGATATTCGATTGAAATGTTCTTTGCCTCTACCAGTTCATCTAACATCTTTCTGTCATAAAACTTTAAGCCCAGTCTTTCTGCCAGTTTCTCACCGATTTCGTGACCGCCGCTGCCGAACTCACGACCAATCGAAATAATAATCTGTTTTCCCATTGTAAAAACCCTCCTTAACAATATCTTACAAAAATAATAACCATAGATACTGCAACTACAATAATAGTTGCCGGAGCTGCCGTCTTACAATATTTTCCCCATCCGATTATGTAACCGTTCTTTGCTGCCACGGATGTGCCGACTACATTAGCCGACGCACCGATCGGAGTCGCACTTCCACCGATATCCGTACCCACGGATAATGTCCATGCCAGAGTTGCAAGGTCTACACCCTGTGTCACTGCAAGGCTCTTGATGACCGGAATCATGGTTGCTGCAAACGGAATGTTGTCTACAAAGGCACTGGCGATCGCAGATACCCAGATGATGATGGCAAGCATCAGTATGATATTTCCGCCGCTGACCTTACCAATAAAGCCTGCGATAAGTTCCAGAATTCCTGTCTGCTCCAGTCCGCCTACTACTACAAACAGACCGATAAAGAAAAGAACCGTCTTATAATCTACTTTTTTTAATAAATCCACTGCATATTTTCCAGCAGTGAGAAGGGTTACAATTGCAACGGCAGCTCCGATAAATGCTACCGTAAGCCCAGTCTGTGCATGTGTTACCAGCATAACAACGGCACACGCAAAAATAATACTGCTGATAATAAACTCTTTTTTGTCTTTGATCGCTTCCTTGGGATCCGGCATAGAAGACGCATCAATCGCCGCAGAGCTTTCAGAAATCAACTCCTTGCGGTATACCAGATAGAAGTAAATCACGATCGGAATCAGGCTGATACCTGCCATCAAGCCTGTATTGGTCAGGAAATCTCCAAAGGAGTATCCAAGAGAAGTACCAATGATGATGTTCGGCGGATCACCGCACATCGTTGCCGATCCTCCCAGATTCGCACAGAAAATCTCTGACAGAATCATTGGAACGGGATCGATCTTTAACAGCTTTGCCAATTCTACCGTAACAGCTGCCAGAAACAGGATTACCGTAATACTGTCAATGAACATAGCCAGAATCGCAGACATGATCATAAAGGTCACAAACAGCGGAATCGGCTTATAATTTACCATCTTAGCTAACTTCATGCACAGCCAGCGGAAAAATCCTGCCTTTGCCATTCCTTCTACCATGATCATCATTCCGAGAATGAAAATGATCGTTGCCCAGTTAATACCGGATGTGGACTCTTCTGCGCTTCCGGCAGTATACCAGAATTCCACCGTAAAGATACTCTTAAAATTCAATGTTTCAATCACAGCCGGCATACTCTGCATAGCTATTCCGAATACCAGAACCAGAGTTAACAGTCCGCATACCAGTGTAACAATGTGCCGCTCGATCTTGTCAGAAACGATCAGTAAGAACATTATGACAAAAATCACAGTAGCCAATACTTGTGCCACCATAGTTACTTTCTCCTCCTATATCACATTTGTTTAAAATACTTTTGTTTATCTCAACTCTGAATTTTACTACAAATAGTGATATATCGTCAAGCGCAAAATAACAACATCTACACGGCATTTGCATTTTCTTAACACGGTAGTTTGACAGTTGAATAAGATAAAAATCCTTGCAGGCATTGGAAATCCTGTATTTTTTTTGTCAAATTTTATTCACTTTTGTGTGGCGATATATGGCGATATGTGATATAATAAGTATATCGGAGGTGTACCATGAAAGTCAGCATTTCAAAATCTAAAAACACTACCATCTACTACCTA
>JAAYNV010000063.1 GCA_012520645.1 Clostridiales bacterium
ATAAAGCTTAAGGCAATCATATACAGAATCGGAAAAAAGACAAATACCATCGTAAACAGATAGATCGGCACGAGTAAAGGCCATGCCCTGTTCTTTTGTTTCATAAAAAAGCCTCCCTTTCTACCTGACTAATACCGCGTTTTCCGGACAGAATCCAATCCGGATCCATTCTCCCTCTTTCAGCTTACAATTGATTCCATGTCTGGTCGCCACAATATGGCTGCCATCCTTTTTCATAAGCTCCATGCGAAGCATACCTCCGGCAAAGGATTTCTCCAATACTTTTGCCGGCATTTTATTACAGCCCTCCTCCTCGAAACAGATATTCTCGCTGCGGACTGCAATCTTTACCTGCGCACCGGGTACCAGTTTGGCTCTCTCCTGTCCCGACAGCTTTACCTTTACAGTCTCCTCTGACAGCCGGATTACCGCACTGCCTTCCTCCGTCTTTTCAAAAATACCCTGTAGAATATTGGAATTTCCAACAAACTGCGCCACATAAGCGCTGTCCGGTCTGTCATAGATCTCCTCCGGGGTGCCGATCTGTTCAAATCTGCCGTCCTTCATGACCGCAATGCGGTCCGACATATTCAGTGCTTCCTCCTGGTCGTGCGTAATATAGATGAAGGTCACTCCCAGCTGCTTCTGAAGCCGTTTTAATTCCAGCTGCATCTGCCTGCGAAGCTGAAGATCCAACGCTCCTAACGGCTCATCCAGAAGCAGTACATGGGGTTTTTTCACGATAG
The DNA here is from genome assembly GCA_012520645.1 of Clostridiales bacterium. Lineage (GTDB taxonomy): Bacteria > Bacillota > Clostridia > Lachnospirales > Lachnospiraceae > JAAYNV01. The sequence goes on from JAAYNV010000063.1 coordinate 747, forward strand.
CCCTGGCGATCGCTATCCGCTGTTTCTGTCCGCCCGACAGCTCCGTCACACGTCGTTTCTCAAAGCCGGAAAGTTGTACGATCTCCAAAGCTTCCGCCACCGCCCGTCTGATTTCCTTTTTGGGTTTGTGTTCCAGCTTTAATCCATAACCCACATTTTCCTCCACATTCATATGCGGAAACAGGGCATAATTCTGAAAGATTGTATTGACATCCCTCTTATTGGGCACACACGCTGTTACGTTCTCACCTTTTAGCAGCACACTGCCTGCATCCGGCATTTCAAGTCCTGCAATAATACGTAGGGTGGTCGTCTTTCCGCAGCCGGAGGAACCAAGCAGTGTAATAAATTCTCCCTTTTCCACAGTCAGGCTGATTCCCTTCAATACTTCCTGCTCTCCAAAATTTTTATAAATATCTTTAAGCTCCAATATCGGTTCTGACATGAAATATCCTCCTTCCTGTGTTATCTCCTGCGGTATTTTAACAGCTTGTCCTTCTCCTCTTTTCCAATCTGCCTGGACTCTCTGATTTTCTGTATGGTCTTATTCTGTACCATATCTGCAAGTTTTCCTGCTGCCAATATTTTCTCCGTCTGCTTTGGAAAGGCAACATAGCACATGGACAGTGCCCATGCCTGTGCCATCTGTGCATAATAAGCATCACAGGAAAGCGACTCCAGTATCCGTAAAAACTCTTCCATATAGTCTTCCATAATAAAAAAGTCCAGTCCGCATACAACCGCAAAACGCACCGTAAATTCCTTTTGATTCCCAAACAGAGGTCTCAGAAATTCCCACCAGAACTCCGGGTCCTCCTTCATAAACTTGTAGGTAATACAGCAGCTGTCGCACACCGACCAGTTATCAATCCGCTCCACAAAGAAAAGCAGCCGCTGTTTCCGTTCCTCTCTGTCAAGCGGTGCATAGCCAATCTGCATCCCCCATATCATAAGCTCCTCGAAAAAAAACTTCTGTCCATTGTGATACGCCTCTTCCCACTGGTCAAACAGATTTTTTTCTCCGTTACACTGCCTCACATAGCTTTTGGCAATCTTACGCACCTTCGGCAGACGTACTCCAAGGATTCCTTCCGTCCCCGGTAAAAGTCCTGCCGAAAAGATCCTGTATTGCTCTTCTGCTGCCTCTTTCAGCTCTTCCCGTATTTTTTCAAGCATCCTTTTCTCCCTGTATTCAAAGTGCCTTTTTCAGCTTGCTTTTGATTCTTTGCAGCGCATTATCCGTAGACTTTTCATCCCGCCCCAGTACACGGGCAATCTGGGAATAGCTCATCCCTGTCAGGTAAAGGTCTAACACCTGCTTTTCAAAGCCACTCAGTTCCCTTTCAATCATACGTTCCAGACCCTCCAGATTTTCTCTATCAATAAACAGTTCTTCGGGACTCTTTCCGTTTTCTGCCTGAAGGACATGAACAAATGCCGGCGTTTCCCCGTCATTCTCTCCCTTTCCGTTCTCTCCCGCCTCTGCATATAGAGAAACATAAGTATTGAGCGGAATATGCTTCTTACGGTTAGACGCCTGTACCGCTGTGTACATCTGTCTGGATACACACAGATCCGCAAAGGTAAAAAAGCTTGCATCCCTCCCGGCATCGTAGTCACGTACCGCCTTGAACAGTCCGATCATGCCCTCCTGAATCAGATCCTCGCTGTCCGCTCCCAGAATATACATAGACTTTGCCTTGCCTTTCACCAGATTTTTATACTTATCCAGTAGAAATTCCGTTACTGCCGCATCTCCGTCCCGCAGACGTACGATCAGCTCTTCATCACTGTAATTTTTATAATCCTGCCGCATGCTTCCCCTCCCGCTGCCGCACAAAAAAGCATTCCGGCACCTGCAAAGCAATTCGCTTTACAGATGCCCGGTTTTACATACATCTCTGTCTTACGATTTCATAGGCAAGTACACCGGCAGCCACCGACGCATTCAGGGAGTCAATATCCCCTTTCATCGGAATGGATGCGACCATATCACACTTTTCCTTTACCAGTCTGCCCACACCGTTTCCTTCATTTCCGATGACAAGCCCGATTGCCCCCTTTAAGTTCAGATCGTACATTCTGGTTCCATCCATATCCGCACAGACAAACCAGATCCCTTTATCCTTTAATTCCTCAATCGTCTTTGCCAGATTCGTCACCTTGGCAACCGGCGTATAGTGCAACGCTCCTGCCGAAGTGCGTGCTACCGTCGCAGTCAGCCCCACGGCCCGGTTTTTGGGAATAATGACTCCATGGGCTCCTGCCAGATTCGCAGTACGGATAATCGCACCCAGATTGTGCGGATCTTCAATATTGTCAAGCAAAAACAGAAATGGCGGTTCTCCCTTTTCCTCTGCCCTCGCCAGAATATCCTCCACTTCCGCATATTCATAGGCCGCCGCATAGGCAATGACCCCCTGATGCTTCCCTGTTTCCGAAAGCTGGTCCAGGCGCTCCTTTGATACAAATTTAATCAGTGTATCGTGTTTTTTGGCTTCTCTTTTAATCGTCATAACCGGACCGTCCTGACAGCCATCCTGCAAAAACAGCTTATCAATGGTCCTGCCGGAACGGAATGCCTCGATTACGGCATTTCTTCCTTCGATTGTAAACTCTTCGTATCCCACGCATTTATTCCTTTCCGTTTCATATCACAAGCGCAAGCTTTTCAAAGCCGGCTTTTACAAGTATCATCATCCGTTCATTCTCGCCCTGCAGATAAAGGAAACCGCACAGTGCTTCAAAACCGGTTGCCTTACGGTATTCTGACATGCTTGCATTTTTCGCAGAAGAATGGATATTCGAATTTCTTCCTCTGCGGTAAACCGCCTGCTCCACCGGTGTTAAAAGCTCCTGAATGGCATCCGCCATGGCTGCCTGTGTCTGTGCCTTTACATACCGGCTCTTTTCCTTGTGAATACTTTCCACACTTTTATTTCCCCGTTCTACAATAATGCTCCTGACAACCAGCTCATATACGCCATCTCCGATAAATGCTAACGTCAGCGGAGAAAAAGTACGAATATCCACATCACCGCATCCGAATTGTGCCTTAACAAGTTCCAAAAAATCTATGCTCTTTTCCATTTCACGCCCTCACGCGTATCTTCCAGAACGATTCCTCTGCCAAGCAGTTCATCCCGGATTTCATCCGCCCTCTGGAAATTCTTTGCCTTTCTTGCCGCCTGTCTCTCTTCAATCAGCGCTTCAATAGCAGAGTCTAACAGCTCCTCCTTCTTTTCCACGCTCAAACCGCAGATATCTGCCAGTTCTACGATTTTATTCTTTAAGCTCTTTAAAAACTCTGTAGAGCTCTCTTCGGAAGCATTGCTGTTTGCAAACTTTACCAGCTCAAAGATGGCAGAAATGGCATCCGCCGTATTAAAGTCATCATCCATTGCCTCATCAAATTTCGTCCCGAATCCATCTGCCTGCGTTAACAGTTCCTTCTCCGTTGCGCTAAGTTTAGTCTGCTTTGTATTGCCACACAGATAATCCAGATTGGAGACTGCCGTCAAAATACGTTCCAGACCGTTCTTTGCCGCCTCCATCAATTCCGCACTGAAATTGAGCGGGCTTCTGTAATGTGCAGACAGCATGAAGAACCGGAGCACCTGCGGATCGTATTTCTCGCAGATTTCCCTTACGGTAAAGAAATTGCCGAGGGACTTGCTCATCTTTCTGTTATCAATATTTAAAAATGCGTTGTGCATCCAGTATTTTGCAAAAGTTTTTCCGTTTGCTGCCTCAGACTGCGCAATCTCATTTTCATGATGTGGAAAAATAAGATCCTCACCGCCGGCATGAATATCGATTTCCTCTCCCAGATATTTCTTGCTCATAACCGAACATTCAATATGCCAGCCCGGTCTTCCGTCGCACCATGGAGACTCCCAGTAAGGCTCGCCTTCCTTTTTCGGTTTCCAGAGCACAAAGTCTAACGGATCTTCCTTCTGATCCTCACCGGATACTAACAGGGAACGCTTTCCCCCCTCCAGATCATCCAGATTCTTATGGGAAAGCTTTCCGTATTCCTTAAAACTTCTGGTACGGAAGTAGACGGTTCCGTCCTCTGCCACATAAGCGTGCCCCTTTTCGATCAGGGTTCCGATCATGTTTAACATGCCACAGATTTCCTGCGTTGCAAGCGGGTGGGTCGTTGCCGGTTTTACATGTAATGCTTCCATATCCTTTTTGCACTCTGCAATATATCTTTGGGAAATAACCTCTGCCTCTACCCCCTCTTCAATTGCCTTTTTGATGATCTTATCATCCACATCCGTAAAGTTGGAAACATAATTTACCTCCAGTCCCTTATGTTCCATATAACGGCGTACCGTATCAAAAACAATCATCGGACGTGCATTTCCGATATGAATCAGATTGTAAACAGTCGGTCCGCAGACATACATTCTTACCTTTCCCGGCTCGATTGGTACAAATTCTTCTTTTTTTCTGGTCAGTGTGTTATAGATTTTCATACAAGTTTCTCCTCACTTTTTGTGCTGTTATCCTTCTCTTCTTTTTTCTTCTTATTTTTCTTTTTCTTCAGTTCTTTTCTGACTGACTTTAATTCCTTTTCCAATTCAATGATATGATTGGTCAGCTCGGTATTGGCATGCTGCAGATTGGCAATATCCTCCCGCACAGGATCCGGCAGATCCACCTGATTCATATCCTCCCTCGGTAAAGCTTCGTTGTTCCGTTTTACGACCCTTCCCGGCACTCCCACTACGGTGGAGTTGGGCGGAACCTCCTTTAAAACTACGCTTCCGGCACCGATTTTGGAATTTTCTCCGATTGTAAAGGAACCGAGCACCTTGGCTCCGGCACTGATCATGACATTGTCCCCGATTGTCGGATGCCGCTTACCATGTTCCTTTCCGGTTCCACCAAGGGTTACCCCCTGATACAGTGTCACATTGTTGCCTATGATCGCGGTCTCTCCGATGATCACTCCATTTCCATGATCGATAAAAAAGCCTTCTCCGATCTGTGCACCCGGATGAATCTCAATTCCGGTTTTGCGTACTCCTCTCTGGGACACATAACGAGCCAGAAAAAAGTGTTTCTTTTCATAGAGCCTGTGGGCAATTCTGTAATGCATCATTACCTTAAAGCTGGGGTATAAAAACACCTCCATGGAGGAATGGATCGCCGGATCGCGTTCTCTTATGACCCGTACTTCCTCCTTAATATGTTTTATAAGACCCATATTATCATATCCTTCCTGATTTTCTTACCTTAGAAGATTCCATGCGCCTACGTGCGCATAACCGTTTTTATACGATTGGCAGCAAAGTTTCCTATCGTATAAAAAAACGCGGGTAACCTCCTCTTTAGAGACGAAGTTATCCGCGGTTCCACTCTACTTAAAGTCCAAAGACTTTCCCTTTTCCATGCGTAACGTGCATTCACGTACCATGCTACTTGACCTTCCAATTTCTGATGCCTTTCGCATAGTCAGCTCCCGGACGCACTTCCATGATATTTCCTGCGGGCTGGCTTTCAGCCGGCGACCTGCCCTCTCTTTGCCTTCCGTATCATGTACTCTTTCCGTTCTCTGCCTTTTTCTCTTATTTCAGAATATGCAAAACACTGTCATTTGTCAACACCCATTTTTCTATGACAGGATACCTATGACATACCGCTGTATTATGCTCGTTTACAGCCTGTACAGCCCTCGCATTTTGCTGCTGCAGTCACATCCTGATCCATTAGGTTGACCGGACTGGTTAACATGCAGATTGCCTGAGCTGAAATTCCTTCCCCACTTCCGGTAAATCCCAGCCCCTCCTCTGTTGTTGCCTTGACATTGACCTGCTCGATCTGAATGCCAAGTGCCTCTGCAATATTCTGACGCATCTGGTCAATATAAGGACGCATCTTCGGTGCCTGTGCTATAATCGTGGCATCAATGTTTTCAATTAAAAAACAGTTTTGTGCAAGCAGCTCACCAACCTGCTCAAGCAGCCTTATGCTGGATGCCCCTTTCCATTTCTCGTCCGTATCCGGAAAATGTTTCCCGATATCTCCCAATGCCGCTGCTCCAAGCAAAGCATCCATAATCGCATGCAGAAGCACATCCGCGTCCGAATGCCCAAGCAGCCCTTTTTTATAGTCCATTTTTACACCGCCCATGATCAGGTCCCTGCCTTCCACCAGCCGGTGCACATCATATCCCATTCCTATTCTCATTAAAAAAACACCTTGTCCACTTTCTGTAAGAGAAACTTGACCTGAATATTCTCTTCTTTTTCCAGTCTTTTCACACAAGCCTCTGCCGACTCGCGCTGCAGATCATTGACGCAGATAACACCTGTGGATTCCTTGCTGCTGAACAACCTTGCCCAGAAGCCTTTGTCCTTCCATCGGATAAAGAAGGAAATCCGCTCCTTTAACAGAGCTTTTTCAATTTTCTCCTTGGTCTCCACATCTCCTACTTCGCATAATTCAATTTCATTATGGACTTTTACATCCGAAAATTTCATTGCCATAGTCCCATGCCTCGCTTCTTACTCTGCCAGTATAACATATTTATTTGAAATTTTCATTAAAAACATGCAAAGCTAAAACGGAATACCTGTACGATATCTATTTTATAGATAGGTTTCAACACGGTATCAGGTAAGGTGTAATCAAAAGTGTAATTATTTTCCATCTCTTTCCAAAAATAAAAAACGCCCCACCTGGCAAAGTGTAGCATTATTTTTTAATTACATATACCGAGGTGGCTAGGTCTCAGCTAGCTTTCGGCTCACTTGTGAGACACATTATGCCGTATTCAATACAAACTGTCAAGCAAACGTTAGTATAAGATCCCTTCTTCTCCGTTTTCTTTTCATTTAAAACGAATCGGTTACTATAATTTGATTATCAGGGGAATAAAGTGTAAAACTTTTGACTTTATAAGTTCAGGGTTAAAATTTACTACTGCATCCGTATAAGTTAGTGTAGTTAAATTTTCATAGGAAAAACTTTCGTATCTTGTTGCTATGTCACCATAAAATACACTAGATTTTACCATCAAATCAGTAAACTTATTCTTTTTGATACGGCTAATAATATATTTGGTCTGTACTTTTTTGTTGTTCTTATCATTGAATAACTGGATAAGCTGAATATCCGTTAATTTATGCAGACCAAGTAGGTGTATGAAATTTTCTTCTTTATATGTAAAATCAATAATCATTCCGTTTGATAGCAGATATTCTGCTCTATAGTTTTTTAAACGAATGTAATCATTATATTTGGTTAATAACTCATCCATTGTAATTCTACCTGTCTTTACATGGAAAATGCTCCTGATAAAAATCAGGAGCATTACTACTTCTTTGGTAAGGTTCCTTGTTTTTCAGCCTTACAGCCTATTCGGGAGAGCGAACCGACTCTCATTTGGGAACTCCAACCGTGAGCCGAACGACCACGACCTTCTTCGTTCAAGTAAATAATAACAGAACTTTATAAAAAAGCAATAGCTAACATTCCCTGTTTGGATACTATAACCTTAAAATAAGGCTTTTCCTATGACATTTCTTACAGGATCACTGATACATCTGTAAAAATTCATTTAAGGAAATCGGGTGATCTTCATCATAATCTCTCTTTTTCCAGTCATATTCCAGAAAATAATAATTATAAAGGAGCCGCTCATCCTGGTACTCGCTGTTTATCATAGATCTACAACAAATTTATATCGTTTTATTCCATCCCAAACGATCACATACCAGGAATTTCCCACTCCATTCTTTGCAACCATGCTCTCAAACGGCATATCCTCTGGAAAATCAAAATAGCAGAAGGTATAGTGACGCCTCAATTCTGGGCATAACAATAAACTCAAAAAGGTCCCATAATAACTGGTCGGATAAAAGGAAGATATGATTTTGGACTGATGGTTGTATGAATAGTCAGATGTACTCCATTCTTCCATTAAAATATCCATCGGAGGAGTTCCTCAGCCAAACAGCATAGCGCACAACAAAAATATAGCTGTAGTTACTGTAATTTTTTCCTCCTAAGAATTTATCCTCTCTGCAATCTGGATTTTTTTATTTTACCAGTTTTGTCAGAAAGTGTCATCATGGTAAATAACGTTGAACTTGAAAACAATTATAACCGCCGTCCATGATCTGCTTATTCGTCAGCTTCCCGGAAAGCGGGATCCTGCCAAACTGCGGATATTCCAGTTTGACGCAGTTGGGGTAGGTGTTGTTGGTGTACCGGTTGATGTAGGCAGAACCGTATTCGCCGTAACCAAATTTTTCCTGACACTCTGCCCAACCATAAGCAGTATAATGGCTCAGTTGTCAAGACAAAAATCTAAGTTTTTTATAATGAACTGATATGGTTGATAAGTTACAAGGAACATGGGGAGAATAGTGGAACGCTCCCCCGATCCACATATATGCTAAGCTA
>JAAYNV010000064.1 GCA_012520645.1 Clostridiales bacterium
CCGCGAAGCGGCTTTGCCCTTGATGGCACGAAAAAGAACTGCTACACTGCTGTAAACGACGAGAAAACTATCTGTTCTTGAGTTCTTCGCCGTCGGTGATCAACCTACAGCAGTTCTTTTTCGTGCTGTCAAGGGTGGCGATAGCTTACCTCAGACTAAAATATCTGCAATTATCAAGGTTCATCTGAGCCTTTTTTCTTTGCCCAGTTTTTTCATAGGTCATTTGACACTATCTCTCCTTTTCTTCAAGTGCTTGCCGCTCCTTGTAAGAAAAGTATAGCAATTTGACGGTGCCATTTTAACTTTCTTTTTTTCGAAATGGTGCAATATTTTTAGAATCAAAAGATTTTACACCTGTTATGTGTATATTATGCACAATTTTCTCCTTTTTTCAAGTCGCACTCTTTCCTCTGGATTCTGCCCTTGTAAACCTCCCCGGAATCATATATTATAATAAAGAGATATTTGGGGCGGATTTTTAACCGCTTATTTTATAGAAAAAAGTGAGGGAAAAACATGACTACGAACGAAAAAGCATTGGAACTGCATAAACAGTGGAACGGTAAACTGGAAACCGTCTCCAAAACTCCGGTCAAATCCCGCGAGGATCTGTCCTTAGCCTATACTCCCGGTGTAGCAGAGCCCTGTAAGGTCATTGCAGCGGATAAAGAAGCCTCCTATACCTATACCTGGAAAGCGAATACCGTGGCTGTCGTTTCCGACGGAAGCGCTGTTTTAGGTCTTGGAAACATCGGACCTCATGCCGCTATGCCGGTCATGGAAGGAAAGGCTGTTTTATTCAAAGAGTTCGGCGGAGTCAATGCCATTCCGATCTGTCTGGATACACAGGATACCGAAGAGATCATCAAAGCGGTCACCTATCTGGCTCCCGGCTTTGGCGGCATTAACTTGGAGGATATCAGTGCCCCCCGCTGCTTTGAAATTGAGGAACGTCTGAAAGAAATTATGGACATCCCCGTTTTCCATGATGACCAGCACGGTACTGCTATCGTCGTACTGGCAGGTATTATCAATGCCTTAAAAGTCGTTGGTAAGAAGAAAGAGGACTGCAAGGTCGTGGTAAATGGTGCCGGAAGCGCCGGCATTGCCATTACAAAGCTCCTTTTAACCTATGGCTTCCCAAAGATCATCATGTGTGATAAAGTCGGCATTGTTTCAAAGGCTACCCCGGGCTTAAACTGGATGCAGCAGAAAATGACCGAAGTGACCAACCCGGACAATGAACAGGGAACTCTTGCAGATGCTTTAAAGGGCGCAGATATTTTTGTCGGGGTATCCGCACCCAACATTGTGTCTTCCGAAATGGTAGCTTCCATGAACAGGGATGCAATCCTGTTTGCCATGGCAAACCCGGTACCGGAAATCATGCCGGATGTTGCAAAGGCTGCCGGTGCCAGGGTAGTCGGCACAGGACGTTCCGACTTCCCGAATCAGGTCAATAACGTAGTCGCTTTTCCGGGTATCTTTAAGGGTGCTTTGGAAGGTCGTGCCACACAGATTACCGAGGAAATGAAGCTGGCCGCTGCCTATGCGATTGCAGGACTTGTACCGGAAGAAAAGTTAAACGAGGACAACATCATGCCGGAGGCATTTGATCCTAAGGTGGCAGAAGTCGTTGCAGAAGCAGTCAAAAGCCATATTCAGTAACAGACTATACGTTAAAGGGGAAAACGATCATGCTTACCAAAGAGGAATTCTGGCACGGGAAACCATACTATTCTCTGGATGCTTATTGCAAAAATACATACCATGAAAAGTTATATAAAATTGCTCTGGATGCCGGCATGACCTGTCCGAACCGTGACGGCAAGCTGGACACCAGAGGCTGTATCTTCTGCAGTCAGGGCGGAAGCGGGGACTTTGCAGTCCGCTGCATACGCCCGATGAAGGAACAGATCGCCGAAGGGCTGTCTCTCTTTCATGGAAAAAAAGTAGGAGACCGCTTTATTGCTTATTTTCAGGCCTATACGAATACCTATGCCTCCCTCTCCTACCTGCACTATGTTTATACGCAGGCATTGAACGAACCATGTATCGCTGGAATCTCCATTGCAACCAGACCGGACTGCATTACAGAAGGAGTACTTTCCCTTCTTTTAAGTCTGCGCCACAGCTATCCGGACAAATTTATCTGGATAGAACTGGGACTTCAGACGATTCATGAAAAAACGGCTGCCTATATCCGCCGCGGCTATCCGCTGACGGTATTTGACGCAGCAGTTTATAAGCTCTCTGCGATTAAAATACCGGTCATTGTCCATCTGATCCTGGGACTGCCCGGCGAAACCGATGAACAGATGCTGCAGAGCGTGGAGTATCTGAATGACCGTCCGATTTTTGGCGTTAAGCTGCAGCTTCTGCACGTTTTAAAAAACACGGATCTGGCTGAGGATTACAAGCAGGGAAATTTCGGGGTATTAACAAAAGAGCATTATATTGATCTGCTCTTATCCTCCCTCGCCCGCCTTTCACCGGATATCGTCATTCACAGGCTGACCGGAGACGGACCGAAGGATCAGCTCATCGCTCCGCTTTTTTCACAAAATAAGCGGGACGTTCTCAACACTCTGCAACAGAAATGCAGGGAGAAATCTATCTGGCAAGGAAAGTTTTATCATGACACAGGAACCACTCACACTTTATAAACTGATTGTCCTCTATATGTTGGACCGGGTCGCGTTTCCGCTGACCAAGGCTCAGGTCGGGGGCTTTATTCTGGACAAAGAGTACACAAACTTTTTAACATTGCAACAGGCGATTGCGGATCTGATCGATACCGGACTGGTAGATGCCCGTTCCATCCGCAACCGTACCCATCTGGTCATCACACCGGAGGGGCAGGAAACGCTCCGTTATTTTGAAAACCGCATCAGCGATGCCATCAAGGAGGAAATCAATCAATTCTTCCGTGAAAACGAACTGGAGCTTCGAAATGAGGTTTCCATTCTGGCGGATTATTACAAATCTACCAGCGGGGAATTCGAAGCAGAACTGTCTGCCAAGGATAAAGGCATTAATCTGGTATCCGTCAGACTCTCTGTTCCGACTGAAGAGATGGCGGCTGCCGTCTGTGACAACTGGCAGAAAAAGAATCAGGAAATCTACCAGTATCTGACACAGAAATTGTTTTAACCTGCACAAAAACGGATGGAGCATCACGCTTCATCCGTTTTCTTGGCTTCTTCTTTGATTCGTTTCATATGTTCCTTGATCTTCACCTCATATCCATTCCCCGACGGCTTATAAAACTCCCTGCCGCTTAGCTCATACGGAAGATACTGCTGCTCCACATAATGATTCGGATAGTCATGTGCGTATTTATACCCTGTTCCGTGTCCCAATTTCGCCGCTCCTTTATAATGTGCATCCTGCAGATGTATCGGTACCGGAAGATTTCCTGTCTCCTTTACTGCCTGCATAGCATCAAAAATCGCATTACATGCCGAATTACTCTTCGGCGCACAGGCAATATAAGCTGCCGCCTGTGCCAGTATAATCTGTGCCTCCGGCATTCCTACACGCTCTACCGCCAGGGATGCACTGACTGCTACCTGCAGTGCCTGCGGATCCGCATTTCCGACATCCTCCGCCGCACAGATCAGCATGCGTCTTGCAATAAAAGTCACGCTTTCGCCCGCATAGAGCATCTTGGCCAGATAGTAAACTGCCGCATCCGCATCCGATCCCCGCATGCTCTTAATAAAAGCAGAAATCGTATCATAATGGTTATCGCCCGTCTTGTCATATTTGATGACCCGCTTCTGAATACATTCCTGTGCCACGGCAAGCGTCAGATGAATCTTGCCATCCTCACTCCGCTCCGTCGTCATAATGCCAAGTTCCACGGCATTCAGCGCATGTCTGGCATCACCGCCGGAAAGCTCTGCTAAAAATTCCTCCGCATCCGTCTCAATAACCGCATCATACGCTCCCATTCCCTTGTCCTTATCATAAACAGCACGTTCAATCAAGCTCTTAATATCTTCTTTTTCCAGCGGCTTTAACTCAAAGATAATAGACCGGGAAATCAACGCTCCATTTACCTCAAAATAAGGATTCTCTGTCGTTGCACCGATCAGTACGATCGTGCCATCCTCCACAAAAGGAAGCAGATAATCCTGCTGCCCCTTATTAAAACGGTGAATCTCATCAATGAAAAGAATCGTCTTTTTCCCATACATCCCCTGCAGTTCTTTCGCCTTTGCCACAACCTCCTCCATATCTTTTTTTCCAGCTACTGTGGCATTAATCTGGGTAAATTCCGCACTGGTTGTATTGGCAATGACCTTGGCAAGCGTGGTCTTTCCGGTTCCGGGCGGTCCGTAAAAGATAATGGAACTGATCTTATCCGCTTTGATCGCACGGTAGAGCAGCTTGTCCTTTCCAATGATATGTTTCTGCCCGACAACCTCATCCAGGGTAGTCGGCCTGAGCCTTGCTGCAAGCGGGGATTCCCTTTCCATATTCGTACTTCGCATATACTCAAATAAATCCATTTTTGTTTCTCTCCCTGTATTGTACACCACTATTCAATCAATTCTCACAAAAACCGGCTTCACTTTTATCTTTACTCATTATCTTATCACAAATCTGTTAATGTCGTTTCCCGTTTTCGCTCCGGGAGCTGTACGAGAATGACTGCCGCAAAAACAACCGCGCAGCCAAGCAGCTCCTTTCGGCTCAGCTTCTGGCCCAGGATGGCCCAGCCGGCTAACACTGACACGACCGACTCCAGACTTAAAATCAAAGACGCTACCGTCGGATCCATCCCCTTCTGTCCTATGATCTGTAACGTATATGCCACACCACAGGACATAATACCGGCATACAGAATCGGCACCGCCGCATGCAGAATATTTTCCCATGACGGCTGTTCAAAAAGAACCGACAGCACTATGCAGATTATAGCGCTTGTATAAAACTGTAAACAGGACAGCACCACGCCGTCCGCTCTGGGCGAAAAATAATCAATAACAAGAATATGTACTGAAAACAGGACGGCGCACACAAATACAAGAATATCCCCCTTATTCAGGGAAAAAGATTCATTCATACATAGCAGATACAGTCCGGCTGCCGCCATCACAGCACCAAGCCATATGACAGGGCGTACTTTCCTTCCAAAAAACATGCCAAAGATCGGCACAATAATAATATACAATGTTGTAATAAAACCTGCCTTACCGACACTCGTATACACAATCCCCATCTGCTGAAAACTGCTTGCCGTGCAGATTGCAAGACCACAGCAGATTCCTCCGAGTAAGGCAATCCTTCTCCGTTTCTTTTTTTCGTCTTTACTTTCTGACATACCCTCTGCATTTCTCTGCCTGCTTCGCACTGCAATAAGCGGCAAAAGTACCGTTCCTCCCAAAAGGAACCTGCAGGCATTAAAGGTAAACGGTCCTACATGCTCCATTCCCGCACTCTGTGCCACAAAGGCTACTCCCCAGATGCAGGCTGCCAGTAAAAGCAGCAGACTGTTTCTTATCGTGGATGCTTTCATTTTATACCATGTCCTTTCATGAAAGACAGGTTCCCTGAAATTTGCCTCAGAGAACCTGTCTGCTAACACTTTTTTGTAATTTCGGAAACGATTTCGCGTATGGACTTATTTTCACAATCGATAATCAAATCTGCATACTTCTCATAAAGCGGAATTCTCTCTTCATACAGATCCATCAGCGTCTGTCCCTCTCTGACGGTCACGCCCCGCTCATTCAGATCTCCCAGTCTGTCCCGGATCGCCTCATAGGAAAGCTTCAGATAACAGATGGTTCCAATCGCTCCGAGATGATCCATCGCTTCCTTTCCGTATACCGCACTTCCACCCGTCGCAATAACTGAGTGATTCAACTCCAATCCTGCATTGACACGATTCTCGATTGCAAGAAATCCGTCAATTCCCTCCTGCTCAATAATCTCATGCAACAGTCTCTTTTCCTGTTCCTGAATGACCAGATCGCTGTCCACAAATTTATAGCCTTTATTTTTCGCCAGTACAACGCCGACCGTACTTTTCCCTGCACCCGGCATTCCTACCAGAATAATATTTCTTTTCATATCTCTCTCCACTAATCCAGATATGCAATTACCTCTACCTCACACAAAACATCCTTTGGAAGCTGTTTTACCGCTACACAGCTTCTTGCCGGCTTTTCGGTAAAGTACTTATCATAAACTGCATTAAAAGCTGCAAAATCAGCCATTTCTGCCAGAAAACAGGTCGTCTTTACTACCTTTGTATAATCCGTTCCTGCCTCCGCTAAGATCGCTCCCATGTTTTTCATAACCTGCTCTGCCTGTGCTTCGATTCCCTCCGCTTCTACATTTCCGGTTGCAGGATTAATCGGAATCTGACCGGATGCGAATAAAAACCGATCCACTACGATTCCCTGTGAGTACGGTCCGATTGCTGCCGGCGCCTTATCTGTGCTGATTTTTTTTAACATAATAAAACTCCTCCTGTCTTTTCCTCTTTTATGAAAACTGTCAAACAGCTTTTATCTTATACCCACTTACTATAAAAGAAAACAGGGGGATTTTCAAGAGATTTTTGGATTTCGATTTTCATAATTTTACTCTTCAAACTCCGCCAGCACATAAAAGCCGGACGGCTTTTCCTCAATCTCCAGTACCACACCTTCTCTGGCGAGCATTCTTTCCCGAAACGGATAGTTGCCGGACATCGCAAGGGACGGATCGATCGTGTAGTAATAGTTACTCGGGAGAATTCCCTCCGTCACAGTCACTTTATCGCCTACCTGAAGCAGTCCCTGACGCTCCATTTTAAATTCCATTCTCCGCTTTCCCATGAAAATCATCCTCCTTCCAAAAGCTGCGGTTGACAATCAAGGATTTTTATCCGTTCTCACAATCCCATGCTGCAGCAGAAATTCCTTCCAGATTTCATAATAAGCTGCTTTTAAATGTATCTGGTCAAAGGTATATTCCGCCCGGAGGTTTCCCTCCTCATCACAGACCGCCTCATTCACATCAATGTAAAAGATATCCCGGTTGTCCGCAAGCAGAGCAATCTGCTCATTTCTTACATTGATATTGGTATTATTGAAAATGGCATCCGAAGCATCTTTTTCTCCTGCCACGCGCATAATACCCTCCACAAACACAATGGCATCCGGCTGCAGCTGTCGGATCCGCTCCACTACCTTCCGGTACTGCTCCATGAACTGATCCACATCTCCCCTGCCCAGTTCATTGATGCCCACCATCAGATAAATCTTGCCAAACTGCTTTTGAGATAATGCCTCCTCAATCGTTACAGGCTTCTTCTGACCTTCCACTTTTACGATGGGCTTATCCAATACATCCCATATCGTAAGCGAGGTCTTACAATAAAATGCTGCCCGCTCCTCTAATCCCGCATATTCATATAGCCCGACCGTCCGTGAGTCTCCGATAAAGAGTGCATCATCAAAATATTCCTCATCCACCGGCACAAATTCATAGGTCAGGTTCTCTCCGTCTTCTACCCTGTCATTGCCTTCTGTCCGTTCTTCTGCCCGGTTTTCTGCCGTATCTTCTCCGGTCTTTACCGTTTCATCCGGCTGCGCTACATCTCCCACATCATCCAAAGGCTTTATTTCTTCCGGCGCACACTCTCCATCTAAACCGGATTCTCCTTTTGCAAAAAAGGCAGTGTACCATCGTGCATCCCCCGAAAAACCAGGGCTGACAACGGCATTTTTACCACATTATATGTATAATCACTATAAGCTCCCTGCTTCTCCCAAAGTCCGGCCAGCGATAAAAGCAGCCCGCTGACAAACAGTACACAAAGAAGAGGATATCGCCTGAACCATTTCATAGATATTATGCTCCCTTAATGTGAAATCAAAAGCTGAAATACAGGAACGGATTGAGCACTGCATTGGTTACCATGTAAATGCTTGCCCAGAATACGACCGTTACTGCAAGCAGCATAAGAGGCTTTTTCTTCCTTTTTTCTAACCAGTCACACACTCCCGGAATACAAAACAGGACTGCCGCCAGAAAAAACAGCGCATACATCCTTGCATATTTCAAAAAATCTCCCGTATGGACTGTACCTGCCGCCTTCCCGGATATTCCTGCCATAAATGGAAACATTCTTCCCAGATAAACGCCCAGCTGTCTGCTATCCGTAATGGCAAAGATCATCCATGTAACCGGCATCAATAGAACAATATAACATCTCCCAATCATTCTGTGCTTTTGCAAAAATGCTCCGAAAAACAGCTTTTCCAATATGATCAGCCCAAATAACACCAGCCCCCAGATCAGAAAATTAAGGCTTCCTCCATGCCACAGACCGGTCAATACCCATACCACACCAAGATTCAGAATACACCGCTTCATCCCCTTCCGGTTGCCGCCAAGCGGAATATAAACATAATCCCGAAACCAGCTTCCAAGCGTCATATGCCATCTGCGGAAAAACTCCCTTACACTGCCCGCCGCATACGGATGATAGAAATTCCGTACAAAGGGCAGTCCGATCATGACACTGATTCCGGCTGCCATCAGGGAATACCCGGCAAAATCAAAATACAGCTGCAGCGAATAGGCAAATGCCCCCATCCATGCAAGCGGTGTGGAGATGCTCTCAAATCCGATCGTCTCGATTTCATGCCACAAAATGCCGAGTCGGTCTGCTAACAGCACTTTGGCTCCTAGTCCAAGTATAAAATAGTATAAGCCGTTCTCCAGCCTTTTCAAATTCTGTCTGAGCACAGTCTTTCTGTCGCTTTCCTTCCGCCCCAATCGGAAAAACAGCTTTTCTGCCGTTTCAAACCGCATGATTGGTCCCGAAACAAGCTGTGGAAACAGGCAGAAATAAACTGCCGCATCCAAAAATCCATGCAGCTTTATTTTCCCACGGTAGCAGTCTGCCTGATAGGAAATCATCTTAAATGTATAAAAGCTCATTCCAAGCGGAAAGCCTGCCCCTGCCAGCCCGGAAAGAAATGTACCCTCCGGAAGCTGCACCGAAGCTGTCGCCAGTAGTTTAAAAAGAATCAGTACTCCTGCATCAAAACAAATGATATAGAAGAGCCATTTTTTTCTTTTCCTAAGAAACTCCCGACTCTCCTCATCCCAGGAAGCAGCAGAAAATGTCCGGCAAAGTCTTCGCCCGAACAGACAGTTTATGCCGGTAAGCACCAGAAAAAGCGGCAGAAACACCGGTGCACCCAGTGCATAGAATAAAAGTCCTGCCAGAAAAAGTACTGTTTTTTTGTAACGGGAAGGTGCCAGATAAAAGGCAATCAAAAAGAAAGGCAGAAACCGGAATATAAATTCCAGACTGCTGAAGGTCACTACATTAAATTTGTTCATCTCTATATAAATAAAAGCAAATGCTTTACTCCGTTTTTCTTTCCGGCACTGCGCTGCCGCTTCCATCTTCTGCGGTCTGCCATGTACCTGCCCTATTATAGCATAAAAAAGACAGATGGAACACCATCTGTCAAAAAATTGTCGAAATCCTGCGATTCTTTTTGGCACAAAGCTCCCTCATTCTGCCATCAGGCTCTCCAACACAATTCCATGTGCAATACCGGGTACCGGCTGTCCTTCATTATAGCTGGTCTTACCGAGCAGGGCACCGGTCGGAACAAACAGAACTCTCTTCCAGATACCCTCCTCCACTTTTTTAAGCACATAGGCGGACAGTGTCACGGCTGCACAGCCACAGCCCGATCCTCCTGCATGAGTATCCTGCGTTTCTCTGTCAAAGATTTCGATGCCGCAGTCCATGTGCTGCTTCGAAATATCAAATCCCTGCTCCTTTAACAGATCGATTAGCGCTGTCTGCCCCACATATCCCAGATCCCCGGTAATGATCCGGTCATAGTCATTTGGCTGTCTGTTAAAATCCATCAGATTCTGATAGATAGTATCCGCCGCAGCCGGAGCCATGCAGGCTCCCATATTCATCGAATCCTTGACCCCGAAATCCACAATCTTTCCGGTCGTGATGCCCGCTATTTTGGCACGTGCCCTGCCACCCCGTCCTTCCTTGTCCGCCCCATTCTTTTTCGCAGACAGCAAAAAGGCACCGCTTCCGGTCACTGTCCATGAGGCAGACAACGGACGCTGGTTTCCGTAGCCTAACGGAAAACGGAATTCTTTTTCTGCACTGGCAAAGTGACTCGAGGTCACGCATACCACCTGATCGGCAAATCCGGCAGACACCGCCATACTGCCTAAACTGATGCTCTCCCCACAGGTGGAACATGCCCCATACAGACCAAATAACGGTATCTGATAGTTCTTGAGTCCAAAGGAACTGGCAATGGACTGCCCTAAGAGATCTCCCGCAAACAGATAACGGATATCCTCCGGCGGCACGGCCGCTTTTCGAAGCACCGTATAGACCGCATCCTTCTGCAGACTGCTCTCTGCATCCTCCCAGTTATCACAGCCAAACATATCATCGCTTCCAATCATATCAAAGAGATCCGAAAGCGGACCCTGCCCTTCCTTCGTTCCGACGATGGAAGCGCTCTCCACCAGATAGACCTCCTTCAAAAATTCCAGACTCTGTTTTCCTCTCTGATATACCTTTTCTTCCATATTTCCATACCGCCTTCCTGCATAATCCTTTTTTACTAAGAATATGTGCAGAAAAAACATTTCTATTCACCTTCCCGCTTCTTTCCATCATGAAAGGACAAAAGGACCAACAGTTCATGGGCAAGCAGCGGAAAGGCTGCTAAAAGGATCAAATGCAGCCATTCTATGCCGCTTAAGTGCACCGTTCCAAATGCCTGAATCAAAAAAGGCACCTCTGTGACCGCAAACTGTAATGCAAGACCAAGCGCACAGGCAACAAACATAAGCGGATTGTTGGCATGATTCATCCGAAAGACCGACTTGTGCATATCCCGCATACCGATGGCATGGAAGAGCTGTGACATGCCAAGCACCGTAAAAGCATAGGTCTGCGCCCGTCTTAAAACCCCCTCATTTTGTAAAAGCAGTACCAGATTTTCCATATGAAACGGCAGTCCCTTATCGGCCAGTATGGTATACGGAATTGTAAAAAATGCTGTCAGGCTGATGCCCGCGATCAATATTCCATAAAAGCAGGTACGCGAAAAGCCCCCTCCCGAAAACAGACTCTCCTGCGGTTTTCTCGGCTCCCGCCGCATTAACATGCTTCCATCATTTTTATCCACACCGAGGGCAAGTGCCGGAAGCGAATCCGTAATCAGATTGATCCAAAGTATATGACTGGACTTTAATGGAGAAGCCAACCCGCACAACACCGCTAAAAACATCGTCATGATCTCACCCAGATTCGAAGACAGAAGAAAGATGACCGACTTTTTAATATTTTCATAGACACCCCTGCCCTCTTCGATCGCCTTTTCGATCGTGGCAAAATTGTCATCCGTCAGAATCATGTCCGATGCCTGCTTTGCCACATCCGTACCATTCATCCCCATGGCAATGCCGATATCTGCCGCCTTTAAGGAAGGCGCATCATTGACCCCGTCCCCGGTCATTGCTACAATGCTTCCCCTTTCCTTAAACCCTTTTACGATCTGTACCTTCTGCTCCGGTGAAATTCTGGCAAATACCCGCACCGTATTTAGCCGCTTTACAAACTGCTCCGGTGAAAGACACCCCATTTCTTCTCCGGTCATGCACTGCTCCCTGCTTTTTGCAATGCCAAGCTTCTCTGCAATGGCAAATGCGGTTTCTACATGATCTCCGGTAATCATCACGGTAGTGACTCCTGCCTCATAAAACTCTGCCACTGCCCCTGCTGCCTCAGGTCTTGGCGGATCCTGCATACCCACCATTCCCAAAAATACCAGTCCCTCCTCCTTTGTCTCATTTCCGCCATAGCGCACGGCTACTGCCAAAGTCCGAAGCGCCTGGGAGGACATTGTCTGAATGGCCTCCCGGATTTTTCGCCGATCTGCTTCCTTTAGGTCAGTTACTCTGCCATTTTTTAAAATGCCGGTACATTTTTTCAGGACTTCATCCGGTGCTCCCTTCGTATAAGTCATACTGCGTCCGGCACCCTTATGAAAGGTGGACATCATCTTCCGTCCGGAATCAAAGGAAAGTTCTCCTGCTCTCGGAAATTCCTCCTCCAGCTTCTCTCTGTCTATTCCATAAGCGGCTGCAAATTCCAGCAATGCCAGCTCGGTGGGATCTCCCAGACTGTTTTCCTCACGGTAGACCGCATCATTGCACAGCGTCATTCCATGCAGGAATTCCTTCATTCCTTTTTCTAAAATTGCATTTTGGGGAACCACGCCTCTCAAGACTGGCTTCATAATGCTGTTATTTTGTGCCTTTAAAACGTTTTCTCTCTGCCGGATCTTTCCGTCATAATAACACTGTATGACCGTCATCTTATTCTGGGTCAACGTTCCAGTCTTATCCGAACATACCACACTGACTGCTCCCAGTGTCTCCACGGAGGGAAGTTTTCTCACAATGGTATGAACCTTGACCATACGGGTCACGCTCAGTGCCAGACAGATCGTTACCACTGCCGGAAGTCCCTCCGGCACTGCCGCTACCGCAAGAGAGATGGCAGTGATCAGCATGTCAAAAACATTTCTCTCCTGCAGCAGAGCGATTCCAAAAAGCATGGCACATAAGATCAAAGAAAGCATACTGAGTACCTTTCCAAGCTCTCCCAGCCTTTTTTGCAGCAGAGTCATCTCTTCTTTGCTTTCATGAATGAGCCTGGCAATCCGTCCGATCTGTGTCTGCATTCCCGTCTCCGTAACGATTCCCATTCCCCTGCCATAAGTTACGATCGTAGACATATATGCCATGTTCTTCCGGTCCCCTAATGCCGTCTCTTCGCCTCTTGCCAGAAAGGAGGCATCCTTTTCCATCGGAACCGACTCTCCGGTCAGTGCCGATTCCTCCACCTTTAACCCTTCCGTCTGAAACAGCCTGAGATCGGCTGGTACCTGGCATCCCGTTTCCAGACAAACAATATCTCCCACGACAAGTCTGCCCGCCTCTATGATCGTTTTTTTCCCATCCCGTATCACGACTGCATGGGGACTGGTCAGCTTTTTCAAAGAATCCAGTGCCTTCTGTGCCTTTCCTTCCTGCACCATTCCGACCACTGCATTCATAACCACTACCACCAGAATGATAACCGCATCACTGACCTCAGCAAGCAGCATGGAAACAAACGCTGCCACAAGAAGAACATAGATTAACGGATCATTTAACTGCTCTGCAAAGGCTTGTGCCACGCTCTTTTTCTTTGCCTCTGCTAACGCATTCCTTCCGTTTTCCTGGTAACGCCTCTCTGCCTCTTTTGTGGAAAGCCCCTCCTTCAAATTGCAGGAAAGTTCTGTACAGGTTTCCCTGACGGTCTTTTTTTCATACATAACAAATCCCACTCCTGTGCATCTATTGTCCAAATAAGGCAGTGTAAGCCTGTACCTTATCTGTACAACCTATGCGCACAGCAGTGGGATTATGTCGTATTCTTCATTCTTTTATCGGTTCCTTTCCGGCACTTATCCTATCAGTCCCAATGCCTTGACTGCCCAATAGCAAAGCCCCAGTAAAAAGCTGCTGAATATTCCGTATAAAATAACGGGTCCGGCAATCGTAAAAATCTTGCAGCCGATTCCAAAGACCTGCCCTTCCCATTCTGTCAAGTAATGTACAAAAAAAATTTATTTTTTGTTTATCCCGGTGGAGAGATTTTCTCTCCACACGGGATTACACACTTACTTTGGCTGCCTTATGCAACTCCAACTTCTCTTAAAATATCGTCCCTTTTGAACAATACCTCTATCTTTCCATCGTGTGACACATAGATTGCATCAATTACTTGATTTAACTTTTCTCCATCATACTCCTCTAAGAAGAAATGTGTTTCTACTTCCTTTGCGATAGTCTGTTGATCTGTCATTTTCATACTTTCAGTTGCCTGCTTCTCCTCAATATCTGTTATCTTCTGTTCTGCACTCTGAATCTGCTCATTGTATGCTCTTGATATCTCCACATACTCTTCTCGTGAAAGATTGCCTTCAGTATAACTGATATATGCATTTCTTCTGTCAGTTCTAAGAGCATTTAATCGAGTTCTCTCCAAATTCAGAACCTTTTCATAATTAAAGCCCTCTTCGGAAATCTTTGATTTCTTTCGCTTCACGGACTCCAGATACACACTGCCTATCATATTCACCGTAAATAATACTGTTTTCTCCACATCTTCTCGAAGCAGCTTGAGGGATTCGCAACCTTCATGATGATTAACTGTCCCAAATCCGCAATACAAATATCGCTTATTATCAGAACCACCAGTAAACTGTAACTTATGATTACAATACGGACAAGTAAAAAGATTATTTCTTTTTAGTTTTCCCTTTATTCCGGCTCTCTTTACCCGCTTTGTCATTGCATCATTTGCCATATCAAACAACTCCTGCGATACAATTGCCTCATGCGTGTTCTCAACAACCACCCACTCTTCTCTCGGAACCGGAACTGTTTTCTTACTTCCTACCCTCACTGATTCTGTCTTATGCGAAATCATTTTACCAAGATACCTTTCATCTCTAATAATTACCTTGATTTTTGCACTATTCCAAAGTGCCTTTTTGCTAACAACAGTGCTATTTAGGTTTACCCCTTTGCTTCTCTTGTATTCATAAGGAGATAATACACCCTCTTTATTGAGAATAGAAGCAATTTCATAAGTTGAACACCCTTCAGCCGAGTATCCAAAGATTCTTTTTACAATCTCAGCAGCTTCTGGATCAACAATTAGCTTGTGTTTATCCTGTGGGTCTTTCGCATATCCATAAAACGGATATGCTGTAATATGCTCACCTCTCTTGTATCTTACCATTTGAGCCGACTTATTCTTCTTGGATATATCCTTACTGTACATATCATTTACAACATTTTTTAAGCCTACATCCAATCCCGTAGTTTGTCCGATATGATTATTACTATCATAATTATCATTTATTGCAATGAAACGAACTCCATATGCCGGGAATATCTTATCCAAAAAGTTACCTGCATCCAAATAGTCTCTACCGAGTCGGGAAAAGTCCTTTACAATGATGATTGCTACATTGCCTTTTCGCACTTCAGACATCAATTCAATAAACTTAGGTCTATCAAAATTTGTTCCGGAATATCCATCATCTTTGAATTCTCGTACTGGAAGTCCTGACAGTTCAGGGTGTTGCTCAATGAATGAAAACAACAATCTTCGCTGATGTGCAATACTATTACTTTCTGATTTAGCATCGTTTCGCTTTACATCAGCATCTTCGATAGACAAACGCTCATATAATGCAATAAATTTGTTATCCAACATTCGCTAAATCTCCTTCCCGTAATATTAACTGCTTTATCAACTCGTCATATTCATCCTTTAATTTCATGCTAACATCAAACTGTCCTTCATTATCAACCACAATAGAACTAATAAAAGCATCCACCATTGTTTTAGACAGTTTCTTTGATTTCATGAATTTCCTTATAGTTACCGATGCATCTGTGTCCTTCTTTACTTTGAAAAGCTCTAGCCTCTTAGTAATATCCGCCACTTGTCTTTCATACAATTCCTGTTCTTCGGAATACTTTTTTGAGAGATAAGCATAATCCATATCACTTATCAGACCATCTTTCATATCACGATACAATCCACTTTTAATTTCTCTTACTCTATTTATTGAAGCTGTAATACCACTTTTCTTCTTATTCAGTTCTCTGACTTGAAGCGCAGCTTCATTGGAATCATTCATTTTCTCTAATAATTCCTCCGTATCAAGAAAACTATGCATATACCGCTTGATAATCGTGAAGATAAGTTGATTTGTTTCTTCAAATGGAAGATTAGACTTGTCACATCTAGCATTACCAAAACCATCATGCTTCGGACATACATACCAGTATTCTGCCACACCATTTTTAACTCTACGCTTTACATTAATGTTTGCGCCACAATGAGCACACTTTAATATTCCACTCAAACAATACTCCGGATTTTTTATTTCCCGGTTCATTTTCAACTTTGCCTGATGTTTTTCAGCATTTTTTTTACAATCTCTTGTGCCTGGTCAAACATCTTTCTTGAAACTATCGCTTCATGTGTATTTTCTACAATAATCCACTCTTCTTTATCAGTTACCCTAGAAGTACCTTTCTTACCGGTCTCTAAAAACGTGGATACTGTCTTATTCTGCACCATATCGCCACAGTACTGCCTCATACTCACAATTTTAGAAATCTGCTCCGGATTCCAGTATAAATTTTCAATGTTCTCTTCGCTTTTAGTACTATATCCTTTCTCAATTGCATATTTTGCAGGACACATCACATTTGCTTCTTCTAATCGTTTACAAATCTGATGCTTTGTAACTCCAGATACAAACCATTCAAAAATTTGTCTAACCACGCTCGCTGCTTCTTCATCCACGACAAATACATGCTTATCGTCATCAGACCTTTTATACCCATATGGAGTCTTAGAACCACAAAAAAGCCCTTCATTCTGCATCGTTTTAAAATTCTGAGTAAGTTTGATAGATGATTCCTTTGCATATCGCTCATTCATGATGTTTTTAAAAGGAACAATAATGCCACCATCATCTTTTAATGTGTCTATATTGTCTGTAATGGCTATGAAACGAACACCTTTCTCTGGGAAGATTCGTTCCAAATATTCACCTGCGCCGATATGATCTCTTGCAAATCGAGATAAGTCCTTCACAATAATACAGTTGATTTTTCCACTCTCTACATCCTGCATCATTCTCTCATAAGCAGGTCTGTCAAATGAAGTTCCTGTAATATCATCGTCAATATATTCGTCATAGACCATTAAATCTGGTATAGTAGCTGCAAATTCTCTTAGGAGTGCCATCTGTGTACCAATCGTATCTCTTTCGATTTTTTCAATCGTTTCTACTGAAATACGACCATATAACCCTGCCCTATATCCGATTAGCTCAGCTTTTCTTGTCACTTCGCTTACATGATATAACGTATCTTTTCTACTTTTTCTAGCCACAAGCAGCAACCTCCTCTCTATTCATCATTTCTCTAAGTGTATTAACTGCATCCTCATACTCATCTTGGAATGCCAATACAATTTCAATATGATTTTTATCGTAAATCATAATTGCGTCCACCAACTCAATAACCATTTCACGGGTCAGCTCTGTTACATTCTGATATTTCAAAAAATGCTCTACCCATTTGTAATGACGAGAAGATTTATTTTCCACATTATTCAGTTCAATTTTGGCATCTATCAACCCTTTTTCAGCTGACTTAACCTTAATTTCAAATTCTTCCTTAAACGAAACATATTCATCCTTCGTAATCACTCCAGAAAATAAATCCTCGTAAAGATTCTTTATCATTCCTCTATACTTCTCGACATCCGCTGTATGCATTGCTATCTGCTTATTCAAGCGATTTCTATCAATTTCCATAAGCATTGTAAGGTCTAATTGCTTAAGACATTCATCCATTACTAACAGCACATCTATCTGACACTGAATCGCCTTCAATACCAATTCTTCCACCTTATCTTCACGTACTGCATGAGATGAACATCTTTTACGGTGAGATGATTGATATTCCTGACAATCATAATAAACATATAATTTTCCATCGACCTTTCTAGGTCTACGCTGAAAAGTAGCACCACAATCAGCACACGTAAGCATTCCGGACAACGGATAACAAGTATCTCCTCCTGTTGGATTTCTCGTATCAAGAGCAAGTGTTTTCTTCACTAATTCAAAGTCTCTCTTTGAAACAAGTGCCTCATGTGTATTTTCAACTTTTGTACACTGGTCATCATCTCTGATAATTCGCTTTTTGACCTTATGGTTTGCTGTTGTCCAACGCCCTTGTACCAAAGTTCCCGTATAGTTTTCATTTTCTAAAATCCTACGAACTGTCACAGCAGTCCACATACCATCTTCTTTTTGCTTAAACGGAGTATAATAACCTATACCTCGTTTCATTTTATATTCATAAGGGGCTAGTACCCCCATTTCATTCAACTTATTTGCTATAGAATAGCAGCTCATTCCTTGGATTCTCCACAAAAAGATGGTCTGTACGATATGCCCTGCATAATCATCAACAATCAATTTATTATGATTGTTTGGGTCCTTTTCATAACCATAGATTGCGGTAGGACCAATAAACTCTCCATGCTTTCTCTTTACTGCAAGGTTAGTTCTGGTTTTAATACTAATGTCCCTGCAATAAGCATCATTCATAATATTCTTGAATGCGACCATTAAGGAATCCATTCCATATAACGTGTCAACGTTATCATTGATAGAAATGAATCGAACTCCAAGGCTTGGAAAGACTCTTTCTAAGAGGTTTCCGGCATCAATGTACTCACGTCCGAATCGTGATAAGTCTTTTACGATAACACAGTTAATTAAGCCTGCTTCTATATCTTCCATGAGACGGTCAAATATAATGGTCTCATAAATTAAGACACTTTTTCGGACAGAATTTAATGAATCTGATATACTAAAGCCAGTATGACAGAGAGGATTCATTACCATGTCCAGACAAAGAAGAAATTTTAGTGCTA
>JAAYNV010000065.1 GCA_012520645.1 Clostridiales bacterium
CTCAACCTTAATAATCCAAGAGATTTGAAACTACACCAAGCAATAATGAATGCAAATATGGATATCTATAAGTCAAAAAATAATTATCTGCGTAAGGTTGCATATAGAGGCATATTTGGAGATTCTGTTGAATTAAAAGCAGAATATGATAGTTATGTGGTAAATGACGAAATTGTTAGCATAAAAATGACAGGTTTTTATGATTGTCCTTACCTGGCGCACCCTGTTGATATTATAGCCACTTTTCATGCAAATATGCAAACCGGCGAAGTGATAACATTAGAAGATGTACTTCTTCCTGATGGAGCAAAATTGCTCCAGGAAAAAGTAATAGAGGATGCTTCCATTACAGAAGAGAATGTTGATGAGAATCTTCTTGATTTATGGACATTGAAAAATGAGGGATTAGAAATTATTTTGCAACGTGGTGATTATTTGCCAATGTCTGAGGGAACTGTAACATTGTTATATGCGTATGATGAGATCAACGATATTTTTTCTTTCCAAGAAGAACTAAATGTGGAAAATATCCCGGAGGATGAAGGGGGTCAAACCGTACCCGGTCAGGAAAATACTGATATTCTGAACACATCTGAAATAGATCCTGAAAAACCGATGATAGCACTTACTTTTGATGACGGTCCAAGTAAACATACGGCAAGATTACTGGATGCTTTTACCAATCATGGTGGAAAAGGAACCTTTTTCGTTGTTGGCAACTTATTGGACGGGCGTACAGAAGTGATTCAACGTATGGCGTTGGAAGGTCATGAAATAGCCGGACACAGTTGGAATCATCGTCAGTTAACAAAACTTACAGTAGAAGAGTTGACCAATCAGCTGATGTCTACCCGCGCAAAGATTTATGAAATAACAGGTGTAGATTCCATTTCGATTCGTCCTCCATATGGGTCTTATAATGATCAGGTAAAAAGTGTTTGCCAAAATCTTGGAATCTACATGGTAAATTGGTCTGTAGATACTTTGGATTGGAAATACAAAGATGCAAATAAGATTTACGATACCATAATGAGCGAAGTGAAAGATGGTGAAATTATCTTATGTCATGATTTACACGGGACAACAGTAGATGCCATGGAGCGAGTAATCCCAGATCTGATTGCAAAGGGTTATCAACTTGTTACTGTATCCGAGTTGCTTTCTTATAGTGATAAAGAAATCAGCGCAGGAAGTGTGTATAACAAAGGGGCTTTGCATTAAAGTTTTTTCGTTTTCTATCCGAGAACAGACAACATATTACGAGTATTATCTGCATTTACTGATTTATCTGAAACAATTTTATGAGTTGGTACGTCTAAAAGATATAAGAGAATAGGGAAAGCACTTTCCGGAAAGAAGTAAAGAATGAATAAAAAAATATTGAAGTTGTTAGTTATTTTAACTGTAAGTGTAAGTGTTATTGTTGGATGTTCGAAAGTAACCGGACAAGAGGACTCAGAAACTTCTGTGAGCATAATGCAGAGTGAAGTAATGAAGGATGAACCGATACCATCGGACAGTGATAAGGATGTAGTAGATGAAGATGCGTCGGAAGTAAGAGGAAAAGTAGAAGAAATAAAAGATTTTATGTTTATCGTAACGGATGATGATAATGTTAGTTATGCATTTGCTTTTGAAGAGAAGCCGGAAGGTCTGGATAAGATAGCTGTCGGGGATAGGGTACTCGTAACTTATACAGGTACGCTATCAGAGGTTGATCCTTTTATGGGGAAATTTATGGTGACAGCATTATCTTCTGGCGGTTCAGAACATTTGGGGGAGGACAGCTCTGATAAAAACCAAAACGGAGATCTGCGGTCCAGTGGAATTACAGATCCCTATGTAAATCCCGAGGTGAAATTCAGTAACTTGGCTTCTGAAGAAGATCAATCAGAGCTTAGCAAGGATTTAGAAAAAGCGGGAATCAAGGAATCTTATATTAAAGATTATATTAACTACGTTAATCTATACAATGAAACTGCGCCTGAATCCGTTTTGGATGGTTGGAACACTTTGGATAAAGTAAATTACGACCCTTATGAGATAAACGACGTATGGGTGCAAAAATATCCTGATTTTGTTGGTATTTGTTGCAGAATGGCAGCATTTACATTGTTGAGAGATGATATCCTGGTAAACAACACTGAGTTTCAAAAAACATCTATGAGGTCATTGACTTTTGATAATTATTCGTTTGAAATGATGCCCACTAAATATATGACAGATGAAAATTTAAAGGCATTTGAAAACTTTTATGCACCAATACCTACAAGCACATCAACCGATAAAGAGGTTCAAAAAAAGGTTTTGGAGCAAGCTCTTAAGGAGAGAGAAATTCAATTTAAGAATTCCAATTTGAAGTTTATAGGTATGGTTGGGCACGATACTGTAGATGAATCTAATCCGTTTCTGTTTATAGAGCATGCAGGAGTGATATACGAAAAAAATGGCTCTGTATATCTTTTGGAAAAATTAGCGTTCCAGGAACCATATCAATGGATCGAATTCCCATCCGAAGAAGAGATCATTAAATATTTTGAATCCAAATATAATTTAGATTCAACCGGCAAAAGGGCGGAACCTATATATATGATCAATGATAAGCTGTTTTAACACAGTTTGATGTCGTTTAAACTTTAATTTCTAATTATGCCTTTCTGCATTTTTTGCAAATGACATATATGGTTATCTTAGTTGGAAGAAAATGATGAGACGACAGTTAGCAAACAGTTAAACCCATTCCAATTTCGAACAGATAAAACGACTTGAACCTTGGGCAAGTCCTGTTATCCGCAGTTTTGAGAGAGTCTTGGTGAGAAGTCATCAAGGCTCTTTTTCCTTGGCAAAAGGCTTATAGGAACCCAGTGTTTACAAGGGAAGAGGACGTAGGGATGATGGGGGGCGCAGACGTCCTGTCAAGGCGATGCTGGTAAGGTTTCGTTTGAGTTTTCGTCGCTTCTGTGGCGCTTACGTCGCTTGGAGAATGGCATAGAATGTGTGAATGCGGTGGAATTTTGTTTGAGAGTGTGTTAAGGTAGAAGATATAGGTGAAGATATGGTGTTAGACAAATCTAGCTAATGTTTGTCAAGAAATATTTTGAAAAGTTTTTATCTAAAAAAGGGTAATCTTAATAAACCCACTATTGTGGATTTTTCAAAAATGTATGATAATGAACTCAGATTTACTTATAAAGCTCCATCGCACGGGCATAGTAAATCCGGAGAAACTTATTTACACCGGCCATTTTGGCTACGTTGTAAGGTTTTCCTTCCTGTTCCTTTTTCAGCATAAAAAGGTAGACAGGATCATCTTGAGGTTTTGTCAGTTTGAGGGACTGCATGACCTCGAAACAGGCTTTTCTGAGAGTGGCGCTGCCACGTTTCGATATGTGGCGGTTCCTACTCTCGAACTGTCCTGACTGGTAAGGTGGAGCATCGTTTCCGGCAAAGGAATTAAGTGCTTTGCCGCTATGGAAACGACGAATATCTCCGATTTCGGCTAGAATGACGGGGCCAAGCCGGTCTCCAACACCAGCCATAGACCGAAGCACTTTATATTCCGGTATGGTTTCTGCTATGGTTTGCATTTGAAGAATAATCTCGTCAGCGGCATTTTGAGAGGAAGCTAAGAGATCAACACACTGACTTTGAGCAAGCTGGATGTACGGGTCATCACCTCTGGTTGTAATGCTGTTTGCCGCAAGCTCGTATATCGCTAAGCCTTTGCTTGGAGCATGATGGTCACGGGTTTTCTTAACGAGAGTTGCATAGCTGGAAAGAAAACGTGTTTTGCCGATTTTGTTGATTTCATCAAAGGATTTGAAGCGTTTGATGAAAAGTAATAAAACGCATTGCTCTGGATTTCTGCTTCTTAGAGGAAGTAAGCGGGTGATTCCTGGCATTGTTTGGTCAAGCAGGTTAATCAACTGAACTTTTGTATATGCCACAGAAGAAATGCGCTGATTGTATTGCCTTGATAAAAATTTAATGTCTTCATACTTTTGTTCCAGTGAAGTATAAGGAACGAGCTTATAAGCTTTTTCAAGAGCATATGTAGCGATTCTGATAGCATCTTTTTTATCAGTTTTTGCTTTGTGGATTTCAACATCACCATACTTTTTCATTTGATATGGATTGATGACACAGACCTGGAATCCTTCCTGTTGTAGTTTTTTAAGTACGGGATAATGGTAGTGACCTGTGTACTCCATAAGAATGATGAGAGGTTCATCAAAGGTACGCAAATAATCTGTCAAAGCACACATATCTGATTGGGTATGCTCCATGGTATATGGCTTGACAAGTACAGAGCCATCGGAGTTTAAGATGGCGACAGTGCTTTTGGATTTTGAAACGTCGATTCCAACAGCAAGCATAGTGTTCCTCCTTTTTGAATGATATTGATCGGTTCCAGCGCTTCAAAATTCATTCAGATTGGTGCGTTAAACGGGAGCGGCATGCCGTCCCAACTAGCTAAATCGAATGCAGAATAATGAAGGGTGGCTGACACATTTATCTTCGGGCGCGGTGTCCCAACTTGAAATTCCGTCAGACCGGTCACCTTCATCATATAAGAAAAGCGAAGGCTGTTAAACCCTCGCTTATATATTACCAACTTGAATTTGACGAAGGAGTGTGATTATATGAAAAAGAAAATTTGGTTAATTCCCATAATTGTAATTGGTTTGATTTTGGTTTTTCTCATTGGCTCCGTTGGTTTCTTAACAATTAAAGGATATGGCGTTTCACAAGGCAGATACTTGGAAGCAAAGGATGGACAGCCTTTGTTTATCCTTGATAACTCTCCTATTGAAATGTCTAACAGAACAGATAAAGACTTGTTTGGTAAGTTGGATAATGGTGACAAAATCCTTGTTATCCATGATGGTATTCTAGAGAGCTATCCTGGGCGAACGGGGGTTTATGGTATTTTCAAATTAAGTGATGGAACAACAGCCGACATTCCCCAAGAAGTTCTCAACCAATTGATAGAATTAGGCTGGCTGGAAACTGAAACAGAAGAGTAAATTCCAATTTGTATGAACCCCAAATAATACTTTGACAAATTGTAATGGTTACTTCGTTGGAAAAGAATACATCTGGATAATGGTTAAATAAGAAGAGTGATAGCTACTAAGTGAGAAATGTGTCGCTTCTTCGTCGCTTACATCAGCAATGAGAAGAATTAGTACACTACACTTGGCAAACCAATCGAAGCGAGGATCTTATTACAACAACCCTTGTTTTCCGGTTTTCCATCATGTTCGATTCCTGTTATCCGCAGTTTTGTGAGAGTCTTGGTGAGAGGTCACCAAGGCTCTTTTTCCTTGGCAAAAGGCTTATAGGAACCCAGTGTTTACAAGGGAAGAGGACGTAGGGAGGATGGGGACGCAGACGTCCTGTCAAGGCGATGCTGGTAAGGTTTCGTTTGAGTTTTCGTCGCTTCTGTGGCGCTTTCGTCGCTTGTGAGAATGGACATAGAATGTGTGAATGCGGTGGAATTTTGTTTGAGAGTGTGATAGAGTAGTAGATGTAGGTGAAGATATGGTGTTAGACAACTTGAAGTTGTCTGCGCGTTTAAATACCGTAGCCTTTGCCTTTTTTTATGAAAAGATATTCGGATATATAGGACAGATAATCACTGTATGGGGGCCCTTCTTTGTATTTGGGTTGAGGACATTTATGATGACGAGGCTTTTATTTGACCTGATACAAAAAACCTTGCATTATCAGCGGAGAAGCCAGCGTATTTATTGACTCTAAGTATATCGTTTCTACATGCGTTTTGCAAGAAAAAAGAGGAAGAATTGACCTGTAACACTGTCATATCTTCCCTTTTCCTATATATATTATACCATAATTCATCGAAAAAAACAAGACTAGTGATTGGTGTGGTCGTATGCTATGCTATAGTCACTAAGTTTAAGCGGAGGTATGAAACATGGTAGATAATGAATGGGACGACATTTTGTATTGGGAGGATTATGAGCGTATCGAAAATTGACACAAGAGCTTGATAAAAAGTATTTTTCAAATCGCTCAATGACAAGCGCTCCCCCTAATCCTGACCAGATTGCCTGTTGGCAAAAGGAAATGGATGCATATTATAAGCAGACAATTCCAAACAAAGAAGAGTTTATCCGGCGCTTTCAGTTCTATGAATTTCATGGAAAGCCACATTGGGTTGAGGGACATCACAGAACAATGAATGAAATTACAGTGGAAGAATTGTTGCATTCATTCTATAAAGTTTCCAAAGAAAATGGCATATATCATGTGGAAGTATCGGAGAAAGCACGACAGGGCTGGGCAGCACAGCATTTGGTCCCTTATGCGGAAAAGGTATGTTTGGCAACGAACGAAAAGCATAAAATTATGGAAATGACGGTAGGGTGCGGAGTGGGCACCAATGCCATTGTTCGTTCCATGACAGATGAGATGTTTTATATCGGTGTAGATATTGATTTTATATGTGCAAAAAACGCAGACGCCATCGGAAGGTATTACGGGAAAAATGCCATCGGAATTTGTGCAAGTTTGTGGAACTTGCCTTTTTCGGATAATCTGTTTGATGTGGTGTGTTCCCATTTCGGATTTGATGAATGTCGGGAGATTCCGACGATTCTAAAGGAAGCGGTTCGGGTACTAAAACCGGGAGGCAGATTTGTTTCGGTTTCCAGACATACTGCGTGGTTGCGCCGTCACGGCATATTTGAGAAGTATGATATCGGTGAAAGCGAAGCAATGGAATTGATGCGTAATGTTCGTTTATATGCCGACTTTGAACAGTTTGATGCTCTTGCTACGGAAGAGGGATTGGTAAGAACAGATTATATTCCGTTTGAAAATTGGTATTTGGTGGAATATGTAAAAGAAAAATAGATAATTGATTCAATTAGAAAAACTGTCAGGAGAAAATTTGAATATAAGAGGAAGACGTAAATGAACAAGATTAAGATGATCGCAAGCCGAGAAACGAATTACATATACCACATGCTTTCTGTAGCCAGATGCGGCTATGATAACGATTATGGTGCAAAATACCGCGATGATTATCCGAAAGAAGATCTTGCCATATTGAAAGAACATGAGAGCCTTATTACCTGTGCGGGAGGTTCGCACTGGGGCGAACTGTACAACCTGATGATTTGCTATCCGATTACAGAATGGACCGGAGATGCGAAATCATTCTATCAGTGGATTGTCGATCAGGCAGACAGCGGTGAGGTACCGGAACACTATCTTGCACTTGCTCCGGCAGCACGTGATATTGCTGAAGTCATGGTCAGAAACTATGACCACTATATTCATGATATATGGCCGGGAGACCAGAAACTTCTGCAGGATTATATTGCCCAGGTAATGCCGCTCTTCGAGCAAGATGACTTTACGGAACGAGCGGAAACGGCCGTTGGTTATAAACTGTCTGTAGAAGCGTTCTATCCTACAATGGTTACATCTATCCAACATGGCGCTAACGCTATTGATATTTCAGACACACAGGATGTTTTCGGAATCAGCCGGAGTCCTGAGGACAGCTTTCTTTTTATCGGGCATGAGTTTATTATCTACCTGTTGAAGCAGGCATTACGCGAAGAAGATGCCTTCAAACGTTTTGAGACCTGGGAAGTAACTGAAGCGTTAGCAGAATACTATCTGCAGAAATTGACCGGAAGAACGCTTTTCAGCGGAGTTGAAAAATGGATTGATCTGTATTCCCAATATGATCGTGATGGAAAACAGTCTGCTGTTGAATTGTACAGAAAAACTCTGGCGCAGAAGAACAATTGAAAAGAGAGTCAGAAATGGTTACTATAAGGGAAAATATTATACTTAGATAATGGTTAGAAGATATGGAGGATAGCTATTCAATGAGAAGTGCGTCGCTTCTTCGTCGCTTGAAGTGAGCAAGCAAAACTATTAGGACAAGCCACTAGGAGAACCAATCGAGGCGAGGATATTGTTACAACAAACCTTGTTTTCCGGTTTTTCATCGTGGGCAAGTCCTGTTATCCGCAGTTGAATGAGAGTCTTGTTGAGTGGTCATCAAGGCTCTTTTTTTGCTTCTTTTTTGATTTGGCAGGGGGATTTTGGATATTTTACGTAAACGATTAAGATGTATTGGAAAAAGCAAGTGGCTATATTACCAAAAATGATAGAGGAAATCTGTGAAAAGTATACAAAATGATGATAAAAACGGCTGTAAGTATTGCAGAATTGTGAAAAATGTAGTATATTTATTTACGAAATCGGTTAAGTAAAGAGGGGTAGGAGCATGAAATATACCCCGAATCAGGAGGAAAGTTGTTATGAAGGAATTTCTAAGGAACACATGGAAGCACAGAGCGCATGTTGTCATGGCACTGCCTGCGTTTTTGATTTTGTTCTTCATTATGTATGTACCTATGTTGGGTATTTCCTTAGCGTTCAAGGATTACAAGACGAGTCTTGGTATCTTTGGAAGCGAATGGAACGGATTGGAGAATTTTAAGTTCCTGATTACATCAAAAAGAATCTTCCTGCGAATGACAAGCAATACTCTGATGTATTACGGTATTTTTACGGTAGTTGGTACTGTATTAAACGTAGGTCTTGCAATTGCAATTGACCAGTGTGTATTTAAGAAAGCCACCAAGACGATGCAGACGGTAATGATTATTCCGGTATTTATTTCTTACGCGGCTGTACAGTTTATTGTAAATGCATTCCTGCATTATGATAATGGTATTATTAACAACACCTTCGGAACGGATATTAAGTTCTATACGGAAGCAGGCGTGCAGTTCTGGCCACTGATTTTGACTATCATAAAGATATGGAAGGATACCGGTTACGGTGCGGTTCTGTATATGTCCGTGCTGGCCGGCGTTGATTCGAGTCTGTATGAGGCGGCGGAAATTGACGGTGCAAACAGATGGCGTAAGATATGGCATATCTCTTTGCCGGCTTTGATTCCGATGATTACCGTTATGCTTCTTCTTTCTGTTGGTAGCATAATGAAGTCTGATACCGGTTTGTTCTATCAGGTTACCCGAAATGTAGGTGCGTTGCATGAAACAACACAGGTTATTGACTCCTATGTGTTCCATGCGGTTAAGACCAGTTCGAATATCGGTTTCACGGCTGCTACGAGTTTGTTCCAGTCTGTGGTAGGTCTGTTATTGATGTTATTTGCAAACGGAGTAGTACGTAAGGTACATCCGGACAATGCATTATTCTAGGAGGTAGTGAGTGATGAGTAAGAAAAAGAAAGCTGAATTTGCACCCTCCAGAAGCGAGAAAAAAACCTTTGGACAATATGTACTTTGTCTGGTATTATTGTTATATACTATAGCATGTGCCCTGCCGATTTTGCTGGTGTTTGTCGCTGCGTTTACTGATGATAAGTGGATTGCACAGAATGGCTTCAGCTTTTTCCCGGGTAAGTGGTCCATGGCAGGATTTAATTCGGTATTGCGTTACGGTGATAGTTTGATTACCTCTTACGGAATTACCATTTTTGTAACGGTTGTAGGTACGTTGTTCGGTCTTTTGGTTATGAGTATGTTTGCTTATTCCATTAGTAGAAAGGGTTTCCGGCTTGCAGGATTTTTATCCATTTACCTTTTAATTCCGATGCTGTTTAACGGTGGTCAGCTTTCCGGTTACATCGTGTTTACTAACTGGTATCACTTAAAGGACAGTCTGCTTTTGCTGATTCTTCCGCTGAGTGTTACAACCATGAATGTAATCATCTTAAGAACGTACATAGTAAACAGTATTCCGGGTGAATTGATGGAGGCTGCAAAGATTGACGGTGCCGGAGAGTACAGAACATTTTTCCAGATTGTATTACCGCTTCTTAAACCTTCACTGGCAGCAGTCGGCTTCATGCTGGCAACCAGTTATTGGAATGACTGGCAGAACGCGATGCTGTACATCACAACGAAGAAAAAGTACCCACTGCAGCTTCTGTTGGTAAATATCCAGAATAGTATTCAGTTCCTGTTAAATAATACAAACGTTCCTGCGTCGGTAAGAGCAGCAATGGGTGGAAGCATTCCTGAGTATTCTTCCATCATGGCGACGGTGCTGGTCGTTATCGGACCGATTATGGTGGCATATCCTTTCTTCCAGAAATATTTTATTAAGGGTTTGACCGTAGGTTCCGTAAAGGGTTGATTCAATTTGATATTCCGGATGCACAATTGCTGTGTATTCTGAAATATAATTTTTAAGGGAGGCAATTAAAATGAAGAAAACAATGAAGAAATTGCTTGCAGCTGTTTTAGTTGGAGCAATGACTGTTGCAATGTTTACCGGTTGTGGTAAAGCAGCAGACGATGGCCTTGTAA
>JAAYNV010000066.1 GCA_012520645.1 Clostridiales bacterium
CCTTCTGCTCTCGGTCTTGCCAATGCCGGAACAATGACACCCTCTTTTTCAATACTCTGCATCAACTCAAAAAGTGCCATATCATTTTCTACCTTAAAGGGATGCCCCTCAAAGTCGTGTAAATCCGCAATAGGAACCAGCTTTATATCTGTTTCAGCCTTTTCACTATAGTCTTGTTGCGAACAAGAATACAATTCTTCTTTTTTCTTCATAAAATTAATTACCTCCGTTAAAATATCATTTGTCAGTTATCATCTGCCAAAAAAGAAAGAGCCGCTTATTTCCAAAATCACTTGAAAATAAGCGGCTCAGACCACTTTGTTACCTTATTGAACTGTTAGTTATTATTGATGAAATATGAACGATAGATTTTTGTGTTTCCGAACTACACCCTCACAACCACTTGGACGTTTACTCCACTGGAAATTGCCTTTTTCTTCTCTTTTCGGTCACTTTGTGAGAACAGGATATGTCGCTCAAAGTGCCTAAATTCAAGGAGTTTCAGGTATTTTTCCTTTGGAGCAGTGTCACGCACTCGACATGTGCCGCTCCAGGAAACATATCCACAGCAGTTCCCCGCTCCACCACATATCCATGTTCTAAAAATACCTCCAAGTCTCTGGCAAGGCTTGTTGGCTTACAGGAAATATAAACGATCCGCTCTACACCATAGCGGATGATCTTGTCCAACGCTTTCGGGTGGATGCCGTCTCTTGGCGGGTCCAAAATGATCAGATCCGGCTTTTCCTCAATGTCATCAAGTACCTTCAGCACATCCCCTGCAATAAACTCACAATTGGTAAGCCCATTCAGCTCGGCGTTTTTCTTCGCTGCTTCTACAGCTTCCTCTACAATTTCCACACCGATGACCTTTCTGGCCACGGGTGCCATCATCTGTGCGATGGTGCCGGTTCCGCTGTACAGATCATATATAACCTTGTCCGGCTTGCCATTGGCTCCCGCACCGACCTCTCCAATGTATTCCCTTGCTTTCTGATAAAGTACCTCTGCCCCGAGACTGTTGGTCTGGAAAAAGGAAAACTCAGAAATTTTGAATTTTAATCCTAAAAGCTCTTCATAAAAATAATCCTGACCATACAGTATAATTGTTTCGTCGCTCTTTACCACATCCGCCACGGAATCATTTTTCGTATGTAGAATGCCGACAATTTTTCCATCCAGCTTTCCGCATCCCACTTCTTTGTTCTCTTCATCCTCTCCCGCACCTGCAAAACTCTGTACACCTTCTGCCTGATTATCTTGTAATGCCAGAAGTCTTTCTACCAGACCGGAAAGTTCAACCTCCTCCTGTGTCGTTGTGACTAGCGCAATCAGAATCTCCCCTGTCTTTCTTGCCTTTCTGACTAACAGATGCCTCAAATAGCCCGTATGCCGCAGCCTGTGATAAAAAGAGGTGTTCCTCTCCTGAAAATAAGTCAGTACACAATCCAGAATTTTCCGGTAATCCTCGTCCACAATCTGACATTGCTTCACAGTCACGATATCATAAAAGCTGCCCCGTTTGTGCATACCAAGCGCAAGCGGACCGTCCTTTACTTCATCGCCAAAGGAAAACTCCATCTTATTGCGGTAACCAAACTGTACCGGACTCGGCGTAATCGGTTCAAAAATCTCTTCCATTCCTTTTTCCTGCTTTTCAAGCACCGGTGCTAACAGCCGTCTTACCTGTGCTTCCTTTAATTTCAGCTGCTCTTCA
This sequence comes from Clostridiales bacterium, assembly GCA_012520645.1. GTDB lineage: Bacteria > Bacillota > Clostridia > Lachnospirales > Lachnospiraceae > JAAYNV01. The sequence goes on from JAAYNV010000066.1 coordinate 1,718, forward strand.
TACGGAAGAGTCTGATAGCTGCAGCCACCACAACTTCCAAAATGCGGACAGGGGCTTTCGACTTCCAAAGGAGATTTTTCCACCACCTGAAGAAGCCGACCTTCTGCCTTTCCTTTTCTGACTTTATTGATTCCAAAGGATACCTTCTGTCCCGGCAGGGAATTCTTTACCACACAGTTTCCTTCCTCACACTTCACAATTCCTTTATTCGGGAAATCCACTCTTTCAACGATTCCCTCTAATACCTGTCCTTTTTTCATCTTCTTCTCCATTTCTATCCATGTATCAGAAATTCCTATCGTATAAAAAGCGGGATGCAAACTTACCCGCATCCCGCCTTTTCACATTTTACATTAAACTTCTTCTGCCGGTGCTTCCGGTTTTTCTGTCTTATCTTCTTTTAAAGCAGCCGGCTCTTCATCCTCAAAAAATTCATCCTCGTCTTCGTCGAATTCATCTTCAAAATCATCTTCGAAATCCTCCAGATAATCCGGTCTTAAATAACGGTAAACTGCATATGCAATACCTGCGATTGCTGCAATCGCTCCGATTACGGCAAATACCCAGAGTACGGTATTGTCCTTTTTCTTTTCTTCCTTTTTACCAAGTAATTCATTGAGTTTTGCCATATTGATAATTTCTTCCAGTCTGTTCATATGAGTCACCCTTCCTTTTTACATTAATCGTTCCGGCCGGTTTCCTTTTAGCACACGCGGGGGAAGCCGCTTCGCTCGCCATACGAAACGCAGCACATCTGACCGGACAGGTCTGACATCTGTGTTCCGTTTCGCCTGACTCTGCCCTTTCCGAGTATTATACCACTATTGGCTTATTTTTACTATAAAATTAATCTAAAAAATGTCTGCCTCTATTGCATGACAATAATGTCATACCTTCTTTAGTTTTGCAAAAGCAGCATACATAACTTTATTACCGGCTGTGTCGAAATTTACGGTGACCTGATAGTCTCTTGGTCCCTCTTCGATTTTTAGGACAGTGCCCTCACCATATTTGATATGACGGACACGGTCACCTTCGGCATATTCCAGACTGCCGCCTGCAGCCGGGACACCTTTGCTGACTCCGGCGAGACCGGACAACGCACCGGCTCCGTCCTGGGCTTTGGATAAAAACGGTTTATTCTGTAAAGAGGTCCTTTTGGGTGTGACAACGGCTTTGGGCTTTGGCATAGCAGCTCCCGGTACTCTGGTCGCTCCCAGACCATTTCCCAATGTGGAAACCGTAGTCATTCCCGGTCTCGCTTTACGGAAAAATTCTTCCCCGGACATTCCGCTCTGCGTTGTCTGTTCAAAAGCCTCTGCCTCTTCCTGCAGACGGTTCAGCTTCTCCTTGTCAAAAATACCGGTGGACACTCCAAGACCGAACGGTTTCGCCTTGAAATGACTTCTTTCATAAGAATCCTCCGCATAGTCATCAAAATCTTTATGCCGGATTCCCGGTACCTTCTGATCCAGCAGATTTGCCGGAATCTCCTTGACAAAACGACTGACCGGATTGTACTGTGTCTCACCGCGAATCATCCGGCTTCTGGCACAGGTAATCGTCAGATCTTCCTTGGCACGGGTAATTCCCACATAAGCCAGACGTCTCTCTTCCTCCACCTCTGCCGGATCGTCGGAGGTAATCGTCATATAGCTTGGGAACACACCGTCCTCCATCCCTGCCAGATACACATGCGGAAATTCCAGACCCTTTGCACTGTGAAGAGTCATTAAAAGTACCTTGTTATCATCCTCATTGACACCGTCAATATCCGCAACCAGTGCCACTTCTTCCAGAAATTCACTTAATGTCGGCTCATCATGGGTTTCCTCGTAAGTCACAATCTTACTGATCAACTCGTCGATATTTTCAATACGACTCTCCGCATCTTCTTCATCCGCTGCTTCAAGCTGCGTGATATAGCCTGTCGTCTCCAATACATCCTTTATCAGCTCTTCCAGACTATAATATTCCAGTTTACTACGGAAGGTCTGAATCATCGTTACAAACGGGGTAAGCTTCGCTACGCCCTTTCCGATCGTCATAATCTGGTCTGCTTCCCGAAGCGCATCATAGAAGCTGATATTCCTCTCGTCCGCATAGTCCTGTACTCTTGCAAGCGTCGTCGCCCCAATGCCTCTCTTTGGCACATTGATGATACGTTTAACTGCCACATCATCCCGTCCGTTATCAATCGTCTTCAAATATGCCAATAAATCCTTGATTTCCCGTCTGGCATAGAAGTTGGTTCCACCCACTACATCATAAGGTATGCCGGCCACCACAAAACGTTCCTCCATCACACGCGCCTGGGCATTGGTACGGAACAGAATCGCACAGTCATGATAATCGGCAATCAGCTCCCGCTTCTTTTTCGCAATATCCTCCACCACATACTGCGCCTCGTCATAGGCACTGTCAAACTGCTTAAAATGCAGAAGGGACCCCTCTCCATGATCCGTCCAGAGTGCCTTATCCTTCCGCCCTACATTGTTACGGATCACTGCATTGGCCGCATCCAGCACATTCTGGGTGGAACGGTAATTCTGCTCCAGCTTAATGACCCTTGCCTCCGGATAGACCTTTTCAAAATCCAGAATGTTACGGATATTGGCACCGCGGAACTTATAGATGGACTGGTCATCATCACCCACCACGCACAGATTCCGGTACTTTGCCGCCAGCAGACGGATCAGTTCAAACTGTGCCGTATTGGTATCCTGATACTCATCCACCATAATATATCGAAACCTCTCCTGATAAGAGTCAAGCACATCCGGACATGCCTTAAAGAGTTCCACCGTCTTGACGATCAGATCATCAAAATCAAGGGCATTGCTCTTTTTTAATGCCAGCTGGTATTCCCTGTAGGCTCCTGCAATTCTCTGCTTTGTAAAATCCCCTGCTGCCTGCATCTCATATTCAAGCGGTGAAATGAGTTCATCCTTGGCAGAGGAAATGGCCCCCAGGATCGTCCGTTCCTTTAACATTTTGGTGTCGATCTGAAGCTTCTTACAGACCTCCTTCATAACCGTCTTCTGGTCATCCGTATCGTAGATCGTGAAATTATTATCATACCCCAGCCTGTCGATATAGCGTCTTAAAATCCGCACGCAGGTGGAATGGAAGGTCGATACCCAGATACTGTCTGCCCCAAATCCCACAATGTCATCCACTCTCTCCCGCATCTCTCCGGCTGCTTTATTGGTAAAGGTAATCGCCATAATGTTCCATGGATTCACACTGCACTGGTCAATCAAATAAGCCACTCTATGTGTCAGTACTCTGGTCTTTCCCGATCCCGCACCTGCCAGAATCAGGACCGGTCCCTCCGTCTGAAAGACCGCCTCCTTCTGCTTTTCATTCAAAGTATCATAAATACTCATAAAATTCCTCCGCCTTTCTAATTCCGTTCCTTTCATTACATCACGCCTATCACAATACCGGCGACAATCACACATGCACAAAACAGCTTATAGCCCACATTTTTTTCTTTGAAAATGAACTTTCCTGCCAGAATCGTCACCACACAGCCCGACTGTTTAATTAATGTCATGACCGTAATACGACTTTCCGGCATACCGTTTGCTAAAAACAATGCCTTGTCTGCAATAATAAACAACAGACTCAAAATCCAGATCCAGTAATTCTTTACTGCTCCCTTCCAGTCCACTTTTGTCCGGCTGCACAGCAGATAAGCTGCATACATGAGCATCAGAAACAGCATATACCAGAACTGAAGCTGGGAACTGTTCAGCTCCCGCATCAGCAGCTTGTCCATCAAGCCCGAAAAAGCATTAAGCAGACAGGAGGCAAACGCAAACACAATATAGATAATCTCTACTCCCTCTGTGACATGCGTTTTCAGATTTTCTTCCCCATCTGCCGCCTTTCCAGCCTCTCCTGCCTGCCCGCTGGCAATGACTCTTTTAAGCTGTCTTCTTGCCAGAAATCCCGGCTTATATTTTAGCAGCAACAGCCCTGATGCCGCAAACAAAAGACCGACTATCTGAGCTGTGGACAGTACCTCATGAAGCACAAGGGTCCCAAGCAGAGTTGCAAACAGCACTCTGGAAAGATCCAGCACACCATACAGACTGATCGGCATCTTATGAATTGCCTTGAAACTGCATATCCATGCCAGAAAAATAACAAAGGACTTTAATGCAATATACATAAGCTGTCTGCCATTTACCCCTATTGCCTGTTTATACTGTGGTGTTACCATAAGGAAACCAATCAGGGTATAAAAAAACAGTACCTCCATAACGGAACTTTTCTGCAGTGATTTCTTTTTTACAATCTCCCTGACGCCCTTTAATATACCGTAAATCAGAACCAAAAACATCCACATCTGTCTATCATCCTTACTGAATTCATACCTTATCCATTATACGGAATCTCTACCGCTTGTCAACGAAACTCCTATTCATTTTACACCAATCCGGCGCTTCTGTCATATATTAAATCAGTATCTTATCATCCGTACTTTTTAGGAGGCCATTATGAAAAAGAAACTGACTGCGTTACTAATGACCCTCTTGCTGTTCTCCACCCTGTTTGCAGGCTGCGGACAGACAGACGGGCACACTGCATCCGAAAAAAAGGAGGGCAGCCAGAAAATCGTTCTCAATGAAGTTGCCCACAGTATTTTTTATGCTCCCATGTATGTGGCGATCGAGGAAGGCTATTTTGAAGAAGAAGGACTGGATGTCACACTGGTGACCGGTTTTGGCGCCGACAAGACTATGACAGCCCTGTTGTCCGGTGAAGCCGACATTGGCTTTATGGGAAGCGAATCCACCGTCTATACCTATCTGGAGGGTGCACAAGACTATGTGGTAAACTTTGCCCAGTTAACACAGCGTGCCGGAAACTTTTTAGTCTCCAGAGAGCCGGTCGATCACTTTTCCTGGGATATGTTAAAAGGCTCAACAGTCCTTGGTGGAAGAAAAGGCGGCATGCCCCAGATGGTATTTGAATGCATTCTGAAGAAAAACAGTATTGATCCTGCCACCGATCTGACCATCGACCAGAGCATTGACTTTGGTTCTACTGCTGCAGCCTTTTCCGGCGGCAATGCAGATTTTACAGTGGAATTCGAACCACACGCAACCGCTCTGGAAGCCAAGGGTGACGGTTATGTCGTAGCCTCTCTGGGCGAATCCTCCGGTTATGTTCCTTATACGGCATTCAGTGCACGTAAGAGCTTTATCGAAGAAAATCCGGATACCATTCAGGCATTCACCAATGCACTGCAAAAGGGTATGGACTATGTCAACCTTCATTCCCCGGAAGAAATTGCCAAATGTATCTCTCCGCAGTTTCCGGAAACGGATCTGGATACCCTGACAAAGATCGTGACCCGCTATTACGACCAGGATACCTGGAAGGGCGACCTGATTTTTGAAGAAAAGAGCTTTGTCCTGCTTTTAAACATTCTTGAAGAAGCCGGTGAACTGGAGAAACGAGTTGACTATAACGCTTTAGTTGATACCTCCTTTGCCGAAAAAGCTGCCGGGAAGTAAGGCTCTATATAAAATCTATTAAAAACTTTTTTATTTTGCCATAATACAAATCAGGGCAGGAATGATGCACCCTTCTTCTGCATCGTTCCTGCCCCTTGTTCTTTTTATCCGGATGCTCTCCTGCACGCAGCAATACAGACATCCTCCTATTGATTTTTTATGCGCTTCAAATATTCCTTCGTCTCTGCAGCCGCCACGCCGCTTAATGCAAGAAGTGCCACGAGATTCGGAAATGCCATCAGCGCATTGCAGATATCCGCAATCGTCCAAACTGCAGAAACGGTCATAAACGGACCGATAAATACCGCCAGAATATAAAGCCAGCGGAAAGTCTTCACAACACCCTGTTTTCCTCCGGAAAGATATTCCAGACACCGTTCGCTGTAATAATCCCATCCGAGAATGGTGGTAAAGGCAAAAAAGATCAGGCAAAGCATCAGAATAAAACCGGACACCTCCGAAGAGAACGGAAGTCCTCTGCTGAATGCCTCTGTTGTAACAGCAACACCTTCCAGACCAATATTCCAGGTACCGGTAATCACGATGGAAAGACCTGTCATCGTACAAACGATAATCGTATCAATAAAAGTACCTGTCATGGATACCAGTCCCTGTCTTACCGGTTCCTTTGTCTGTGCAGCTGCTGCCGCGATCGGTGCGCTTCCAAGACCCGCTTCATTCGAAAAAATTCCTCTTGCGATTCCCTTCTGCATGGCAAGCATCACAGCTCCCATGGCACCTCCCGCCGCCGCACGCATACCGAATGCCGAGCTTACGATTTCTACAAATGCTGCCGGAACCGCTGAAATATTCATCACCAGAATAACCAGGCAGGTGGCAATATAAATCACTGCCATAAACGGAACGATAATCTGTGACACACTGGCAATTCTTCTAATCCCTCCAATAACCACCAGACCGACACATACGGTCAGGACAAGACCTGCAATGACCACCGTCCAGGAGTACTGTCTTCCAAATAACTCCACACTCCAGGCATTTTTCGGATCAAAGAAATTATTGACCGCAGAAGCGATACCATTCACCTGCGTAAAGGTTCCGATTCCAAACAGTCCCACCATAGTTCCAAACACGCAAAACAGTTTTGCCAGCCACTTCCAATTCTTACCCATACCATTTTCTATGTAATAGAACGGTCCGCCAAGTGCATGCCCGTTTTCATCTACCACACGATATTTGACTGCCAACAGTCCCTCCGCATATTTGGTTGCCATTCCAAAGAAAGCTGCTACCCACATCCAGAACAGTGCTCCCGGTCCGCCGACTACCAGCGCAGTCGCTACTCCGACGATATTTCCTGTACCGATCGTCGCGGAAAGTGCGGTGCAGAGTGCTCCGAAACTGCTGACCTCTCCTTCTCCGCCTTCTTCATTTTTGACCATATATTTCAATGCCCTGCCCAACTGGCGGACCTGAAGCCCCTTCAGCCGGATGGTCAGAAAGATTCCGGTTGAAAGGATTAAAACAATCAATGGAATTCCCCAAAGGAAGTCATCCACACTCACTAAAATTTTGTCAATCTGCTGTAACATCTGTTACATCCTCCTCTTTTTCTTTTATTCCTGCTTTTTTCAAGACCACTTAGAATAGTCTCCCGCAAGATACGCATAAAAAATAGAGCTGATATCCTATCAGCCCTCCAAAGAGTCGAGCAACGCTATGCGCTCTGTCCTTTTGCCTGAGAGATCGGCTGTCCAAAACAGCTTTACACCTTCGGCGCTCAGTTTCTGAGACTCTCCAGAGTTCCCAGGTACACCTCTGCTGCATTCAGGCTCCCTTCCTCCCGTCTACACACAAATGTGCGCCATACAAATACATAGTATAGTGTATGACGCACAAAAATGCAATATAAATTTATTCTTCCTTTTTGGTCTGCTTTCCTTCTTCTCTGTTCTGTCCGCTTTCCTTCACATAGCCGTCCAGTATCTTTTCAATCAGCAGCTTCTTTACATACACGTCAAAACTCAGCATACAGATCAGGGAAAACATCTGCAGAAAATCTCTGTCCTTTTCCGCTGCCCCCTCAAAGGTCTTTCCTGCCTTTTTGAATTTGTCGATCACATCCTCCTTAAGCAGCTCCACCTGAGGCTTTTCAAGCGTAAAGACCTCCCTGTAAATATCCTCCAGTCTGAGTCCGCTTTCTTTTCCAAAAAAGGCATCCGATATCGGGTTTAAAAGTGCCTGTATGTCACCGATGGACAAAATCCCTTTAAAATAATAAATAAAAATAAGCAGAAGCACATGTTCCTTCGAATATTTCTTTTTGACCGGGGGCGGAAGCAGATCGTTCTTCGCGTAATTATTGATCATCGTCTTGGTCAGAATCTTGTCCGTATCCTCATCCCGCACCGTACTCTTTAACCGACGCTCCATAAACGTGGTCACCTGATCCATATACAGATCAATATTCGGAATGTCCTCTGGCTTGATATAATCAATCCGGTCCAGACTTTTCAGTATACTGTTCAGTAAATCTTCTGTTTCTATTGTCATTTTTATAACCATGCTCCTTCTAAAGTCTGGAGACTTTGTGCGTAGCGCAAATCTCCGGTTGAAAATCTTTCATTTCCAACCTTAACACCTCTACTACATATTATATAGTTTTCAATACTACATGGCAAGTATAAGTTACATGTCACGTCCGTATACCTATTTTGCAGTGTCTGCTTTTTAAGTTTAGGAATCCCTTCCTTTACTTTATAACTTTAATATGTTAAAATATAAATAGTTTGAAGTTTTAAAGACGAAAAGTTCCTGGAGGCACGAAATATGAACAAAAAATTGAAAACAGAGTCTGTAGACCATCTGTTTGATGCAATTCTAAAACTACAGGATAAAGAGGAGTGTTACAACTTTTTCGAAGACCTTTGTACCGTCAATGAGTTGCTTTCACTCTCCCAGCGCTTTGAGGTAGCTGCCATGCTGCGTGACCACAAAACTTATTTGGAAATCGCCGAAAAAACCGGTGCTTCCACAGCTACGATCAGCCGCGTGAACCGCTCCTTAAATTACGGTAATGATGGGTACGAACTGGTTTTTTCCAGAATGAATCCCTGATCCGCTCTGAAAGACAGACTGTCTGAAAAAAGCATGCATCGGTCACTTCTGACGGACGCATGCTTTTTTTATTTCTCTGTTATTTTACTCAGCCGCTGATTTCTAACATTTCCAACGGATCTATAAATTCCTTATCCTTCTGTATTTGATACCCCAGTACTCCGCCATCCGTTCCAAACTCAAACAGCATCGTTCCCTTGGTCAGTTCATCACCTGCTTTTACTTTCGGCTCTAAGGCAGCACGATAAACCGAAACATAACCGTTTCCATGATCAATGGAAAGACACACTCCATACAATGCGTCTGCTTCCACTGCAGCTACGGTTCCGTTTCCGGTTGCGACCACTGCAGTACCGCCTGCTGCCGCAAAATGCACAATCGGCTCTTTGTCGTCCATCGCAGCTTCCTGCTCTGTATTTTCGTCCGTTTCCGCTGCGCCGGCTTGTTCTTCCAACATCGTAGCCGTACCGGAAAGCGGAAAACCGGTCGGAATGTATTTTTCTGCGTCCTCAGACTCTTTTTGCGCCTTACTGTTTACGGTCTCGCTAAGCAGCGTTACCTTATCCTCCAGTTCTGTATTTTCCAGTTGTAATGCCTCTGTCTCCTTCGTCAGCTTCTCCACCTTTGCGCTCAGCACCGCATTTGTGTCTGCTTCACGGGAAAGGGAGACTGCCGTTGACACTGCATATCCGGCACAAAACAAAACGACTGCCGCCAATACAAAACAGGCTGCCTTAACCACACCTGCTCCAAGATGGAACTGCCGTATATGCCCTTTTTCGTTTTCGGTTACTACCATAACGGTAAAATTCCGTTTCTTTTTCTCCTTGTTGGATTCCATAAGCTGAACCACCTCCGGATAATTGGGTTTTATCTGGTATATTCTATCACAAAACAGTTAATATGGCAAATTTTCAGGTAATAAGATACCCCTTTTCCTTCATCTTTTCTTCAATCAGATCTAACCGTTCTGCCGTATCCGCCTCAATGGTATGAAAATGAATTCCTCTCGTCAGATCATTTAGCAGCCTGTCCTTTGTTTTTTCAGCCTGCTGCAAAAAAATGTCTACATCCATTCTGGAATGAATGATCAGATCCACATTAATCTGTCCGTAAATCTCATGTTCCACAACAACATCCAGAAAACGGCCTCCCAAATCCACAACTGTATAAAGTTCGTCCCGGGTATCCTCTCTGGAATGCTTTACCTTGATCGTTCTTTGAAAAGATTTTTTCCCTTCATCGCTCTTATAAAGCAGATATCCTTTATTTGTCGATAAAATATTTTTATTTGTTGCACGTAAAAGCGCAATATCCTGTACAATTACCTGTCTGCTCACGAACAGCTGCTTCGCCAGATCTGCACCGGAAAGCGGCTCATTCTGCTCCCGTAATATTTCCAGTATTTTTTCTCTCCGGTCCTTTGTTTCCATTCCCGCTCCTCCTTTTTTCACCGTTATTTTATCATATTTTTCTTTACTTTTTCAATATCTTATGATATTCTAAGTGTGTTGTAGCAATACAGCGATTTATATTTTTTTGGAGGTATCTTACAATGAACAAAGGTACAGTAAAATGGTTCAACAATCAGAAGGGTTATGGTTTCATCTCTGACGAGGCAGGAAACGATGTTTTCGTTCACTACTCCGGACTGAACATGGAAGGCTTCAAGTCCTTAGAAGAAGGCGCTGCTGTTGAGTACGAAGTAATCAACGGAGAAAAAGGTCCGCAGGCTGTAAACGTAACCAAGTTATAAGAAATAGAAAATTTCTTATAACCATTATTTAATCAGTTTTTCGATGTGCCTTTTCTAATATAAATATAAGTAATCTCAATGAACATATTTTATCTAGGATTCGCAGTTGTTTTAACGGATTAAAGAAAGAACCAGTCGTAATGACTGGTTCTTTTTTCTGCAAATCTTCTGTCCCATGATACCTATTATCGAAGGACGGTCTTTCGTCTGTTCTGCTTGGCTGCATACATAACCTGATCCGCACTTTCCAAAAGTTTTGCCACATCCATATCTGGCTCACAGATAAATTCTACAATTCCCACGGAACATTCCACCAAATATGGCTTTTCAGAAGAAGCATTATATGCCGCACATTTTTCTCGAATCTGTCTGACCAGATATTCTCTTTTCTCCCGCTCAAAAATCACCACAATAAACTCATCTCCTCCGATTCTTGCAACCAGAGATTCTTTTTCTCCCAGGTCTGTTAAAATCGAACCGATCTGTTTCAGTGCGCAATCTCCCTCTGCATGTCCATAAGTATCATTAATCTGTTTCAGGTGATCCAGATCTGCAAACAGCATGCACGCTGTCTGCCCGTTTCTCTGTGGTGCTGCCTCCAGAAGCTTTTCCATAAGCCCCCTGCGGTTCATCAGTCCGGTCAGGGGATCTGTCTGGGATACAAATTCCAGAATCCGGTTTTGTTTCTGTACCTCTGACATCGCATCCTTCAGTCTCTCCTGCGCCTGATATTCCTGTTTGCTCAGTTCCAGAAATCAAAGCGCTGTTCCAAGCTGAATACTGATTACATAAGTTGAAGCAATTTCATCCTCCTCAATTTCACACAACAGTACTCCATACTGTTTCTGCAGATTGAACAGCGAAAAAGCCACTAACATATGACATCCTTCCCGGAAAAACTGTCCAAACCCATTCCGTCTGGTAAGTACCGGACGTTCCTCCTTCTTATAGGAATGCACCTCTTCTCCCATATGGTAAGCAGCCACGTACAGTTTATCCGGACATTTCCAGACCTCTTCCGTCTCAAAAACAAATGGCTCCTCTAACAACAGAATAAAACTGCTCTTGATTCCCAGCTGCTTCATCCCATAGATGGCCTCCTCCAACGCTTCCTTTTCGTGATGTCCCTGCTCCATCAGGTACTGCATAAAAAGAGGACTGAGCCATGTCTTACGCTCGGATCTGATGCGCTGTTCCTCCCACAGATAACGTGCCCTGTTCTGAAAATACTCCTGAATATACCTTAAATTGCTGATTAGCTGCCTGTACTTTTCCCGGTATTGTTCTGAAAGAATCTCCTCCGCCACCAGACATCCCAGTTCACGGAACACATCGGAAAGTGAAAACAGGCTGATCCTGTCCCTCAGTTTCTCTGTCTGATACAGAATCTTTCGCAGTGCTGCTACACACTCTGTGGAACTTTTCTCCGAATCGGCAAAATCAATGGAATGTTCCAACAGATAGTCCATGATCTGAAGAAGATTTTTCCTGCAAGGCCGAATAACCTCCTCTGAAGTTGTTTTCAAAATATCGGTTTCCAGAACCTGGTCCACCAATACTGTCACAAGCTCTTTCAGACTGTTGTTTTCCTGCTTCTTTAAAAGCAGTTTTCCCTCAGAATTTCCGCAGCCACAGCTCTCCCGCAACACCATGGATGCCGATACAATATTCTCTGTGGCACAATTACCTATGCAGAATTGCCATGCTGCCATGACTGCCTTCTGTCCGATATCATAACCATTCTGATCCACCGTTGTCAGAGGCGGATCCATCGCAGAGGATCTTGGCAGATTATCATAACCGGTCACTGCAATATCTCTGCCGACCATTCTCCCCAGCTTTGCGCAGACGCGATAGACACTTACCGCCATATCATCATTGGCACAGCAAATGGCCTCGGCATCCGGATTTGCTAACAGCAGATCTTCCACCTCATCATCAATATATTGGGAAAAATCCCCGTAAATGATCATATCATCCGTCGCCGTAAGCCCATAGCGCTTCATCGTATCCAGATAGGCCTGCCTGCGCTGTTTTGCATCCGTATTTTCTCTGGGACCGCTGACATACAGAATTTTACGGTAACCATGATGTACGATCAAATGTTCCATAATCTGACGGATTCCACCGTAATTATCACTGATAAAATAACTGGCATTCTCCTGCTGCACTGTTTCCTCCATGACCACCCATGGAAGATGCTCATATTTTTTGAAGAAATCTGCCTTTTCCTCCGCATTCAGAAAAATACAGAGTGTACCATAGGAGATAATAATCGCATCCAGATCTCCGAATACCGCAAAATCATAAATGGTATTGAACTGATAATCAAAATTGTGCTTCAGTACAACATCCGCTTCTCCCCTGAAAAATGCACTGCTTTGTGTTCCCGGAAAGAACTGTATGTTGATCGGAAAATTTTTTGCTGCATCACTGATGCCTCGAATCAGCTCCTGCGGATAACTGGTATAGATATTGCCAATCACCACACCAATATTATAAATCTTTTCGGATTGATCCCTTGTTTTTGTTTCCGTCATTTTATATACCCTCACTATATGTCATTAAGCTCTGCAGAATTCTATTACCTTTTCAAGTTCCATATCCCCGCCAAACAGATCCAGTGCACTTCCTATCGTCACATCCACCCTGTCCTGTCCAAGCCGTTTTAATTCCTTCAGATCCTCAAAGGAGTGCACACCTCCCGCATAGGTCACAGGACACTTTCCAAAGCTTCCCAAGAGTCCGGCTATTTTGCTTTCAATTCCGCTCGCCTTTCCTTCCACATCCACTGCATGAATCAGAAACTCGTCACAAAAACCGGAAAAATATTCCAACGCTTCTTTTTCCAGCTTCACCTTCGTATACTTCTGCCAACGATCGGTCACAATATAATAACCGTCTTCCTTTTTGCGACAGCTTAAATCCAGTACCAGATGTTCCTTACCGACTGTCTCTTTCAGCCGTTCCAGTCTTTTCAGATTGATTTCTCCATCCCGGAATACATAGGAAGTCACAATCACATGGGAGGCTCCTGCCTTCAGATATTCCTCCGCATTTTCCGCGGTAATGCCGCCGCCAACCTGCATGCCACCCGGATAGGTCCTAAGAGCGGCAAGCGCCTGCTTTTTTGTCGCCTCAAAAAACTCGCTTCCTTCTTTGTTCAGAAGGATAATATGTCCGCCGCTTATTCCCAAAGAGCGATAGAAATCGGCAAAAAAAGCACCACCCTGCTCAGAGACAAAATTTTCCTCGGCATGGTTTCCCTCATCCTTCAGGCTTCCACCCACAATCTGTTTTACTTTTCCATTATGAATATCAATACATGGTCTGAATTTCATTTTTTCTCTCATTCTGCTGTAAACACAGCTCGCATTTTTTTTGTATTTTGGGTATAAAACATTTTTAACTGCCTATACTACCACTGTAAGAAAACCAGAAAAGGAGTCATAGTTATGAAAAAAATGAAATATTTCCTTACCCTTTCCTTTATCGTCATTGCAATGACCGCTTTGACTGCCTGTGGCACCAATAAAAACAATGGCAATGCCAATGACATGGCAGGCAATAATAATACGACACAGGGAACCGGTACAGCAAACAACAAGGATAACGGTAACACAACCGACAACGGTACCATGCAAAACAATACGACAGACAATGGCACCGTAAACGGAACCACCGATACAAACGGTAACACTGCCACACAGAACAATAATAACACAATGGACAATACTTCTGTGGATGGAAATGTTGTCGGAAACGGTGGAAATGAAACCGTTAATCACAACGGAAACGGTGTGGTATCCGATATTGTAGATGATGCCGGCAATACCGTAGGCAATGTAATCGACGATGCAGGTAATGCAGTCGGTAATGTAGCGGAAGACATCGGTAACGGAGTAAAAGATATAACCGATACCACCACTGACAACAACCGCTAATTATCCAGATCACGAGATCAAAAGATTATGGAAGTTCTAGGCCGCCATCCTATGACAGTTTGGAACTTCCGTTTTTCTTTTTCGTTTTATACTCAGGACTTCTCGATGATCGTACCCTCCTGATAAGCCATTAACAGCTTTTCCAGATAAAGAATGCTTTCCTTTAATTCCCGTCCGATGTCCGTATCCGCCACACGCATTCTGACCGGAGCCGTCTCAATCGTAATGGAATCCGAAAAAATATCCGACTCCTTCTTCACAGCCGCCTCCATGGATTCAAACGGTTCATGTGCTACCAGACGCATGCCATGGGAATTTGCAATCAAAGTATATCCTGCAATTCCGGTCTTACCCTGATATGCCTTGGAAAAACCGCCATCGATAATCAAAAGCTTTCCGCCGCACTTGATCGGGCTTTGCCCCTTTTTCAGTTCCACCGGAACATGACCATTGACAATATGGGAATGCGCCGTATCCAGACCAAACTCTCTCAGAATCTTGTTCAACACATCTTCGTTATCGAGCAATCTGTAATAAGCGTTCTTCGTCTCCACATGTGTTTCCTTATCTTTGATAAAATACCGCTCAAAAGTGGTCATCTTATCTTTTCCAAAGACCGGAGAATTCGGACCGGACCAGATATACCATATAATATCCTGTCCACGCTGCTTTTCCTTCATATCTTTTTGCAGGTAATAACCCTTGCGTGCATACTGATCCAACAGATCATACAGTTCTTTTCCGCTGCATTTCTTGCCATATACATTGACTCGGCTGAAGCTTCCGTCCTCCTCCATCGGTACACATCCATGATAGAGCAGATTAGAGTTATATACCTTATACAGACCACCCTTGGAAAACAGAAAACGAACATGTGTCTGCAGCTTTTCGCAATTGACAAATGCCTGTCTCAGACGCTCCATAACGTTCTCTTCCTCCGAAGTGAGCTTGTATGGATTTTTCGGATCGACCGTCGGGAAGTCCACATCACTCATGGCATATTCTTTTCCATCAATCAAAACGGTTTTCTTTTCATAGTCAATCTTGTCTAACAAAAGCCTGTTTTCCATTTCAAATTCCGGGCGGCGCATGATTAACTGCCCCTCCAGCTTGAACTGAATGATCGCCATCGCCTTGTGCATCTTCATGTCCAGACTTAAGTCCTTCGTATCGTAATCCGTATTATATTTAATGGCAAAACAACTACAATCCACATCCGCATAAGTCTCCAGTGCAAAGGTAGCAAGCGGAATCAGATTGATGCCATATCCCTCCTCCAGCGTATCCAGATTGCCGTAACGAGCAGACATACGCACCACATTTGCAATACATGCAAGATGCCCGCTTGCTGCTCCCATCCAGACAATGTCATGATTGCCCCACTGCACATCCACCGAATGATAATTGCGTAACGTATCCAGTATGATGTGCGGTCCGGGTCCCCTGTCATATACATCGCCCACGATATGCAGATGATCCACAACCAGACGCTGTATCAGATAGCTTAACGCTTCAATAAATTCCGGTGCCCTTCCGATACGGATGATCGTATGAATGATTTCGTTATAATAGGCCTCTTTATCTTCCAGATCCCCTTTTTCCGTAATCAGTTCTTCTATGATATAGGCAAAGTCCTTTGGCAGTGCCTTTCTGACCTTCGAACGGGTATATTTTGAGGATACCCTCTTGGTCAGCTGTACGAGACGGTAGAGCGTAATTTTGAACCAGTCCTCGATATTGTCCTCTTCACGCATGACAATTTCTAACTTTTCCTTCGGATAGTAAACTAAGGTCGCCAGACTCTTCTTATCCCGGCTGCTGAGCGTATTTCCGAATTCTTCATCTATTTTCCCCCTGACCGAACCGGAGCCGTTTTTCAGCACATGGTTGAACTGCTCATATTCTCCGTGAATATCCGTTAAAAAGTGCTCCGTTCCCTTCGGTAAGTTCAGGATCGCCTGAAGGTTGATAATTTCAGTAGATGCCGACGCAACCGTCGGATACTGCTTTGCAAGACTTTTCAAATATTTTAATTCTAATTCATCCATACCGTTTCCCCTGTTTGTCTATTTTTTATTAAGCTTCATTGATCACATCACTCATTTCGTAATGTCCTGCCGGCTTTCCTTTCAAAAACTTGGCAGCCTGTACCGCTCCCTTTCCAAAAACAGCCTTGGAATACGCCGTGTGGGAGAAGGTAATGACCTCATCTGTACCGGCAAAGATCACATCATGATCTCCTACGATCGTACCACCTCTGACCGCCGAAAGACCGATTTCCTTTTTCGGACGTCTCTCTCTTCTCTGGCTTCTGTCATACACATATTCGTATTCATTATTAAGCTCCTCGTTAATGGAATCTGCCAGTGCCAGAGCGGTTCCGCTTGGTGCATCCACTTTCAGATTGTGGTGTTTTTCCACAATTTCAATATCAAAACCTGCCGGTGCTAAAATGCCCGCTGCTTCTTTCAGTATTTTTAACAGCATGTTGATGCCAAGAGACATATTGGCAGATTTTAAGATTGCCACCTTCTTTGCTGCCTCCTCCACATGGGCAAGCTGCTCCTCGGAGAGTCCGGTTGTACACAGCACACAGGGAATCTGCCTGTCCACACAGTAGTCAAGCAGCTGATCCACTGCCTTCGCTGATGCAAAGTCAATAATTACATCCGCTTCCACATTACATTTTTCAATGCTTTCAAAAACCGGATAAGTATTCTTTATATGATCCGAAACATCAATTCCTGCCACAATTTCCACTGCCTCATCTGCCGCAATGATTCCGGTGATGACCTGTCCCATTTTTCCGTTACAGCCGTGCATAATTACTTTTGTCATTTCTCTCATTTCTCCTTATGTGAAATTAACTGCTTTCGTGCATCTTATATTAAATTGTATCACATCCCCGGTACAGATTCCAGAACAAAAGGAAAAAGGCGGCCTGTAAGCCGCCCTTCCTGCTAGGGTAACGAATGAATCGATGAAAGCATTATTCCGCCACTGGTTTTTTCCACATGCCGAGTACTACTGCAGAAATAACAGTTCCTATTACCAGTGAAAACAGATACATCAGTGCATTGCCAACAACAGGGAATACAAAGATACCTCCATGGGGTGCCATCAATGTGCAACCTGCCAGCGTAGAAAATGCTCCGGCTGCTGCCGATCCGAGTACGCAGGATACGATCACTCTTAACGGATCTGCTGCTGCAAACGGTATTGCACCTTCTGTAATAAAGGATAATCCCATAATAAAGTTGGTCGGACCGGATTTCCGTTCCTCCTGCGTAAATTTATTTTTAAATAAAATTGTAGATAAAGCAATTGCACACGGGGGAACCATGCCACCGATCATAACGGCTGCCATCAGATCATAATTGCCGGCTGCAATGGAAGCCGTTCCAAATACATAAGCCGCCTTGTTGACCGGTCCGCCGAAATCTACGGACATCATTCCACCAAGCAGCGCACCTAACAGAATTTTGCTGGCACCGTTCATACTGCTCAATCCATTGTTCATCATCGTATTTAACGCACCTACCGGCGGTTCTACAATGTAAATCATAATCATGCTCACTAAGAAGATACCGATTAACGGATATAACAATACCGGTTTGATACCATCCAATTTCTCCGGCAGCTTATCAAACAGCTTTCTTAAAAGAAGAATGGTATAGCCTGCCAGGAAGCCTGCCACCAGTGCACCCAGGAAACCGGAGGTTCCGTTTGCTGCAATCGCGCCGCCCACAAAACCAAGCGCAAGCCCCGGACGATCCGCAATACTCATTGCGATAAAACCTGCCAGAATCGGAAGCATAAATCCGAATGCAGTACCACCGATTCCCTTGAATACGGCAGCAACCGGTGTAATCGTACCGAAATTACCGCGCAGCTCCGGTGACAGAGCATTCATATCCACCAAAAGTCCGTCAATCAAAAAAGCAATCGCGATCAGAATACCGCCACCTACGACAAACGGGAGCATATGAGACACACCGCTCATCAGATGCTTATAGATTCTGTGTCCTGCACTCTCACTTCCAAGGCTGCTTCCTTCGTCCTTTTTACCGTTTCCCTGATAAACCGGCACATCTGTGGAAAGCGCTTTTTCAATCAGTTTTGCAGTCTTACCGATTCCGTCAGCCACCTTGCACTCGATGACCCGTTTTCCATGAAAGCGTTCCATCGGTACCTTCGTATCTGCCGCTACAATAATACATTCCGCTTCCTCAATTTCAGCCTGTGTCAGAACATTTTTTGCGCCGCCGGAGCCTCTCGTCTCCACCTTGGCGCGACACCCCATCTCAACTGCCTTCTTCTCAATAGCTTCCGCTGCCATATATGTATGAGCAATTCCGGTCGGGCAGGCAGTTACTGCCAGAATCAGCTTTCCACCCTTCTCTGCATTTGTTTCCGTCTGTAAGCTCTGCCCTTCTTCCATAGCCTTGGCACGTTCTGTCCGGTCAATGATCTCCAGAAATTCCTGTCTGCTCTTTGCCTCTCTGAGGCTACTTGTAAATTTTTCATCCATTAACATAACTGAAAGCCTGCTGAGCACATCCAGATGGATATTGTCCTTCGTATTCGGTGCCGCAATCAAAAAGATGAGATCCGCCTTCTGTCCGTCCAGCGCATCGTAATCCACTCCGCCATCCACAACCATTGCAGCAAGTCCTGCCTGCTTTACGACGGAAGATTTACAATGTGGAATGGCGATTCCTTCTCCGATTCCGGTCGTACCTTCCCTTTCTCTCTCATATACGCCTTTTCTGTAAGCGGTAAGGTCTGAAATTTTTCCACTCTTTCCCATCAGTTCTACCATCGTGTCGATGGCTTCCTCTTTCGTATTCACTCTGCCATGCAGGAGAATACTTCTTTCATCCAACAGCTCTACAATCCTCATGTCCTGTAACCTCCAATTTTATACGAATCATATCCGCTTTAATAGTCTTCTGAAAAATCCCCTATTCCATTGAAAAGTGATGGCTTCTTAAAATCACCTCCACTTCCTTTCTGGTAGCCAGTTCCTCGGAAAAAGCACTGGCACTCCCTGCACTGATTCCCATTTTGAACGCCTCTTTGTAATCCCCTGTCTCCAGATAGCCTGTCAGGAAGCCGGCTACCATGGAATCTCCGGCTCCCACAGAGTTCACCAGTTTTCCCTTCGGTGCACTGCCGATCAGGACTTCCCCATCTTCCGTAAGCAGGACAGCCCCGTCTCCTGCCAGAGACACAAGCACATTTCGTGCTCCCATTTCCTGCAGTTTTTTCGCATAAAAGCAGGTGTCCGCCTGTGTTTTGATTTCCGCATCAAATATTTCCTGCAGTTCATGGTTGTTTGGTTTAATCAGGAATGGATGATATGCCAATGCACTGACTAAAATCCCTTTCGTGGCATCCACCACGATCTGTAATTTCTTTTCCTTTACCCTCTCCAAAATAGACATATACATGGATTTTGGAAGTCCCTCCGGGATATTTCCGGCAAGGACCAGAAAATCACCGTCTTTGAGCCTGTCAAGTTTCTGATAAAGCTGCTCCAGTTCTTCTTTCGTAACCTTCGGTCCCATTCCGTTGATTTCGGTTTCCTCATCCGAACGCAGCTTTACATTGATCCGGCTCATACCTTCCTTTACCGGAATAAAATCTGCCTGAAGCTTAAATTCCTTCAATCTCTTCAGAATCTCATCTCCGGTAAACCCTGCCGTAAATCCAAGTGCAACATTATCCACTCCCAGATTTTTCAGTACGGTGGACACATTAATTCCCTTTCCTCCCGGCAGGATTTTTTCCTGATAAGTCCTGTTTACGATTCCGGCCTGAAAGTGCTCTACAGATACGATATAATCCAGTGACGGATTCAGCGTAACAGTATAAATCATAGTTTTGACACCTCCACAATATTCCGGCAGTCCTCATAAGAGCTGTCCGGTATTTTTGTTGTGATGACGGTTGCATCATCAAATTCCGCAAACGTAACCGGTGCAATCTGACTGAATTTGCTTACATCAGACAGCACATAGCATTCTCTGCTGCGTTCCATGGCCTTTTTCTTTAGCATAGCCTCATTCAGCTCCGGTGTGGAAAAACCAGTCACTCTGTTAACACCATTGCTTCCGAAAAATCCCTTGGTAAAATTAAACTTCGACAGGTTCAGAATCGCCTCTTCTCCCACAATGGCTTCGGTTACCGGTTTAAATTCCCCGCCCAATATGTAGGTCCTGATTCCGAGACCGGACAGCTTCTTGGCATGCAGAATGGCATTCGTCACAAACACCACCTGTCTCTGCTGAATAAAGTCAATCATAAGTTCCGTTGTGGTTCCGGCATCCAGATATACAAAGTCTCCCGGTCTGATCAGAGATGCCGCATATTTTGCAATCTCTAACTTCTCCTCCCGGTTCATATCCTGCTTTGCGGACACCTCCGTATCAATCGTGCTGTATACGGAGCCGGCAGCAATGGCGCCCCCATGTACCTTGACCAGTCTGCCCTGGGCATCCAATGTGTTCAGATCCCTTCGTATGGTAGACTCCGATGCGTTTAGTTTCTGCATCAGTTCTGCCACAGTCACACTGCGGTTTTTTTCCACCAGTTCCAAAATGCCACTCAGTCTCTTTTCAATTAACATGCTGCTTTCCTCTCCTGGTCTGTACATATTATAGTTTCAAAATCCGTCATTGTCAATCATTCCCATTCATTTTCGTTCATTATAATTCAAAAACAGTCTTGGATTTTGTACAAACTGCACAATTATTATAACATTCTATTTTATAAAATCATAGTAAAACAAAAAAATATGACCGGTTTTGACTTTTCTCCGTCAAAACCGGTCATATCATATTTTCCTCATCTATCTCTATTTATAACAATCCAAAGTCCTTCATGGCTGCTTCCAGCTTTGCAGCATTTACATCCTCCATCTCGGTCAAAGGACGACGCAGAATACCTGCTTCCATTCCCATCAGGTTCATCGCCTTTTTCACCGGAATCGGATTTACCTCACAAAACAGTGCATCAATCAACTTCACAGCCTTTAACTGAATCGCACGGCTTCCCGCAATATCTCCTTCCATGAATTTTGCACACATATCATGCGTTTCCTTCGGTGCAATATTGGAAAGAACAGAAATCACACCCTTTCCGCCCAGCGCCATAATCGGTACGACCTGATTATCATTGCCGGAATAGAGATCCACACAACCGTCTGCCATAGCCATCAGTCTTGCCATCTGGGAGAAGTTATCTGTTGCATCCTTTACTCCCACGATATTCGGCACATTTTTGCAAAGAGCAACCACAGTCTCCGGCAGAATATTGACTCCTCCGGTACGTCCCGGAATGTTGTAGAGTAAAATCGGCACCTTTACAGCTTCCGCTACCATTGTAAAATGTTCCAAAAGTCCCTTCTGTGTTGCTTTATTGTAGTAAGGTGTGACAACAAGAAGACCGTCTACACCGGCTTTTTCTGCCTCTTTGGATAAATAAATTGCCGTCTCCGTACAGTTGGAACCCGTTCCTGCAATCACCGGAATCCTTCCGGCTACCTGTTTCACGCAAAAACGGATTACATCCAAATGTTCCTCATGCGTCAGAGTGGAAGCCTCGCCTGTTGTACCGCAGACGATGATTGCATCTGTTCCGTTCTTGATCTGAAACTCAATATGCTCTGCAAATTTCTCGTAATTGACCTCTCCGTTTGGTTTAAAGGGTGTTACAATCGCAACTCCAGCTCCAGTAAAAATAGACATAACTTTTTTCCTCCTTTTTTCAGACCACTAAAAAGGCTGGCACCTGAGGCCAGCCTGAAAGTTCGGTTCTTCAAACTTTTGATAGCGCCCCATCTTTTCAGATGACAGTCACACATCTCTTAAATGTATGCCCAAGATTCTATTTGCAGGAAATATCCTCTTTCGGCGGTCTTCCCTTTCCCTTCCCTTCCTCTGTGCCTGTCACATCCGGAAAGCTACTGATAAATCCCGCAACCTCTATCCTTCTCTTTGTTCAATTATGTGTCTAGCATACCACCAGCCCAAACAGCTGTCAATACTACCAGACCTTAAATTTTAGTGTCTCAATTTTGGACACCTCATCCGCCAGAATGCAGATATCATCCTCCAGTTGGATTCCGGTCAGAATCAGCGTTGTTTCTTCCGCCTTGTTGTTTATGAGATTTTTCAGATCCTCCACCGTGATGATATGATTGTCGATCAGACCAAGCACCTCATCCAAAATCAGCAGATCACATTCGCCGGTACACAATACCTTCTTGGCATAGTTCATACCGTTTCGGATATTCCGAATCTCATCCTCCTGCCTTTCACCGGAAAGTTCTGCAAAGTCCTCTTCACTCTTTTCAAATCGGAAAAATTTGATTTCCGGCTCGAGCCTTCTTAAAAACGGAGAATCCTCCAACCCCTTTCCCTTCAAAAACTGAATGATAACAACACGCTTTCCTTCTGCTGCTGCCTGAACTGCTCTCCCCAGTGCCGCCGGAGACTTTCCGTGACCATCCCCACTGTAAATGTGTATCATGCCCTGTTCCATTGCTTTCTCCATTTCACATATTGGAAATTATGTATCGTGCAATAAAATTGCACTGCAATCCTTAATTGCATCAATGCCTTTAAGATAACATATTCTGTTTTAGAAAGCAAGTTTTGCAGGACAACTACTCCTCGATCAGCTCCAGTTTGCTGACAGAAACCTCATAGGCAACCCGCTTTTCCATCTGATCCTCCGAGAGTTTTTTCATATATTCCCGGCTCTGGATTCTGCCCCAGATTGCACAGCGACTGCCCACTTCAAAGCTGTTGGCATAGCGCGCATTTCTTCCCCAGCAGATGCAGGGTATATAATCCGATTTTCCATATGGGCGGTTAACTGCCAGCAAAAGATCGGCAATTTCTCTTCCAAGCGGTGTCTTCCGGTAAATCGGTTCCTTGCAGATATAGCCATCCAGATAAATCTGGTTTGTCTTTTCTCCCTCCGCAGCCTCTTCTAAAAATTCAATCTCCCTCGCAAACACGGAAAGAACAAGACGGTTCTTTCTCTCCTCGTGCCGGTTATACGAACGGAACTGTCCGGTTACACTGATATAAGCTCCCTTATAATCCTCTTTCACATTCAAAAGCCGCTCCGATACCATGACCGGAACAATATCCGAGGATTCACTCAGTCTGCTTACCTCTACATCCACCATGTAGAATCCTTCACCGTAAATCTCATGGCTGAATGTGAAATCACTCACGATTTCTCCCATGATTGTCACCTGGTTGTTTTCAATTACCTTATCTGTCATTTTTGTGTTCTCCCTTCTTACCTTTAAGAATCTTTTCTGTGTCGTAGTACTATATATATTCCCAAAAAGGAAAGGTAGAACTGCAAACCGCCGCAGAAAAAGACGGCAGTTTCGCTTTCCCGTTATCTTTCGCTCTTTTCTTCCCAATATAGAACAATATAGACATACTTTTGCAACAAATTTTCTTGCATCCCCGCCGCTACAGTGCTATACTATTACAGTTTTAGGGAATGTTAAGTTTTAGTTCTTTCATTAAAAAGGGAAAGAACTTCAGGTTAGAAAAGGAGCAGAATCACATCGATGAAACAGAAAAGAGAAGATGTAAGAAATGTTGCTATTATTGCCCACGTCGATCACGGTAAGACCACGCTGGTCGATGAGCTTTTAAAACAGAGCGGTGTCTTCCGTGAAAATCAGGAAGTAGCTGAGCGTGTCATGGACTCCAATGACATTGAAAGAGAACGCGGAATCACGATCCTTTCCAAAAACACCGCCGTTATGTATAAAGACACGAAAATTAATATCATTGACACTCCCGGTCATGCCGATTTCGGTGGGGAGGTGGAACGAGTTCTGAAGATGGTAAACGGTGTTATCCTTGTTGTGGATGCCTTCGAAGGAGCCATGCCACAGACCAAATTCGTACTCCGCAAGGCACTGGAATTAAAGCTGCCAGTCATCGTCTGCATCAATAAAATCGACCGTCCGGAGGCTCGTCCAAACGAAGTCATTGACGAAGTACTGGAGCTGTTCTTAGATCTGGAAGCCAGTGATGAGCAGTTGGACTGCCCGTTTGTATTCGCTTCCGCCAAAGCAGGAACCGCTACTCTTGATCTGGATACACCGGGTCAGAACATGATTCCATTATTTGAAACAATCCTCGACTATATTCCGGCGCCGCAGGGTGATCCGGATACCGGTACACAGGTACTGATCAGTACGATCGACTACAACGAATATGTCGGTCGTATCGGTGTCGGAAAAGTAGACAATGGTTCTATCCGCGTCAATCAGGAAGTCATGTTAATGAACCATCACGACCCGGAAAAACAAAAAAAGGTAAAAGTTTCCAAATTATATGAATTTGACGGTCTGAATAAGGTCGAGGTACAGAGTGCGGAAATCGGTTCCATCGTAGCCATTTCCGGTATTGCAGATATTCACATCGGAGATACCCTCTGCGACCTGAACGATCCGCAGCCGCTTCCGTTCCAGAAAATTTCGGAGCCGACCATTGCCATGCACTTTATCGTAAACGACTCTCCGCTTGCCGGACAGGAAGGTAAATACATTACCAGTCGTCATCTGCGTGACCGCTTATACCGCGAATTAAATACCGATGTCTCCTTACGGGTGGAAGATACCGAAACAACGGAAGCCTTCAAGGTATCCGGCCGCGGTGAACTGCATCTTTCCGTATTAATTGAAAACATGCGCCGTGAAGGCTACGAATTTGCAGTCAGCAAGGCAGAGGTTCTCTATCATACCGATGAGAAGGGACATAAATTAGAACCGATGGAGCAGGTCTATGTAGATGTACCGGAGGAATTTTCCGGTACGGTCATCGAAAAGCTGAGTCAGCGTAAGGGTGAGCTTCGCAATATGGGTGCTGCCTCCGGCGGCTATACCCGACTGGAGTTCTCTATCCCTTCCCGCGGACTGATTGGCTACCGTGGCGAATTCATGACCGATACTAAGGGCAATGGCATCATGAACTCCGTCTTTGACGGCTACGGTCCTTACAAGGGAGATATTCAGTACCGTAAACAGGGTTCCCTGATTGCATTTGAAGCCGGTGAAGCCATTACCTACGGTTTATATAATGCGCAGGAACGCGGTACACTTTTCATCGGCCCCGGTGATAAAGTATATTCCGGTATGGTAGTCGGACAGAATGGAAAGGCAGAGGACATCGAGATTAACGTCTGCAAGAAAAAACAGTTGACCAATACACGTTCCTCCAGCGCGGATGAAGCACTTCGTCTCACTCCGCCCAAGGTCTTAAGTCTGGAACAGGCACTGGAATTTATTGATACGGACGAGCTTTTGGAAGTCACACCTACCAGTCTGCGCATCCGTAAAAAGATTCTCGACCCGACACTCAGAAAACGTGCCGGCATGAAAAAATAAAAATATAATCGCAAAAATAAAAAAGAAAACGCAGGACTTCTTCCGGTATTTCCGGCAGCCGCCCTGCGTTTTCTTTTTTTATTTTTCTATTTTTTTAAGTTTCCGCATCGTCTTTTGAAACGTGACCAAAAACAGGCTCACTGTTGTGACCACTGCCAGCGTATCTGCCACCGGCTCTGCCAGAAAGACAGCAAATGCCTTATCCGAAAAAATTGCCGGCAGAATATAAATAAGCGGAATCAGCAGAATAATTTTCCGAAGCACTGCCAGAAAAAGGGACGCCTTGGCATTTCCAAGTGCCAGAAAGGTCTGCTGACAGGCAATCTGTGCTCCGAAAATACAGGATGCCGCCATATAAACCCGCATGGACCAGGAAGCATAAGCAAGGAGCTCTGCCTCATCGGTAAACATGCCCGCTAACACCTGCGGACAGAACATGGATACGGCCCAGATCAACGTAGAATACGACAGACAACTGATCAAGGTCAGCTGAAATGCCTGTTTCACTCTGTCGCCGTTTCCCGCTCCGAAATTATAACTGACAATCGGCTGCATTCCCTGTGTCAGTCCCTGCAGAGGCATCATGGAAAACTGCATCACACTGGTCAGAATCGTCATTGCTCCGACTGCCGTATTGCCGCCATATTTTAACAAGGATGTATTGAAACAGATCTGCAGCACGCTCTCTGTAGACTGCATAATAAAGGGGGAAACGCCCAATGCCAGAACCGGAAGAATGACCGATAGAGTCAACCTGATATTGCACTTTCGGATACGCAGCATGGTCCTTTTCCCGCACAAAAAGACGAGTACCCAGATACAGGAAACTGCCTGCGAAAGAATCGTTGCCAAGGCCGCACCCTGCACTCCCATATGCAGACCGAAAATAAAAACCGGATCCAGTATAATATTTAATACCGCGCCGATCAATGTCGTTTTCATGCTGACATTCGTAAAACCCTGTGCCGAAATAAAGGAATTGAGCCCCAGGGAAAACTGTACAAAAACCGTTCCCAGCGTATAAATACGCATATAGGAAACCGCATAAGGAAGTGTCTGCTCACTCGCTCCAAATAGTAACAGTATATTTCTGCCAAATATCTGAAAGACTATGGTAAGCACCACCGAAAGCACTACGATTGCCGCAACACAGTTTCCCAGAATTTCTTCCGCCCTGTCATGCTCTCCTCTTCCCATACAGATTGAAGCTCTGGGCGCTCCGCCAAAACCAATCAAAGCGGCAAAAGCTGAGATCAGCATAATTGCCGGTAAAGTCACTCCCGCACCGGGAATATGACCGATATACATCCGGTCTACCATATTATAAAGAAGATTAATAATCTGTGCCGCGATTGCCGGCACTGCCAGTCGAAACAAAAGGGAGCTTACACGTTCGCTCCCCAATGCCTTTTCCTTATCCTTCTGCTCTTTTGCTATTATCTGTTCCTTTATCTCCTGTTCCATTTCTGAAACCTCCTAATGCCTATAGATGTAGCACCATCTTGGCAATCTGAAAATAAATCATAAGTGACAGGGCATCCACAATCGTCGTAATAAACGGACTTGCCATAACCGCCGGATCAAATCCAATCTTTTTGGCACAAAGCGGCAATACACAGCCTACCATCTTGGCGATCAGCACTGCTGCCATCAAAGTCAGACATACGACCAGAGATACATACAGTCCCACTCGGTCATACAGCATCAGTTTTGCAAATGTCGCTGCCGCCAATGTCATGCCACAAAGTACGGCAACCCGTATTTCCTTCCAGATGATCCGAAGCAGATCCCTGAATTCAATTTCATTTAACGATAATCCTCGGATGATGGTCACGCTGGTCTGTCCTCCCGCATTTCCACCCGTATCCATTAACATCGGTATAAATGCAGTCAGTACCACACAGGCACTCAGCGCATCCTCAAAGGAAGTAATAATCTTTCCGGTGAAGGTAGCTGAGATCATCAAAAATAAAAGCCAGGGAATTCTCTTTTTATAGGTTTCCAAAATTCCCGTCTTCATGTATGGTTTATCAGACGGCACGATCGCTGCCATCTTCTCAATATCTTCTGTGGTCTCCTCCTGCAGAATATCCATGATATCGTCGACCGTGATGATGCCGACGAGCCGGTTCTCATTGTCCACGACAGGCATTGCGGTAAAATCGTATTTCTGAAACATTGCCGCAACCTCTTCCTGATCCATAAGCGTGTTGATGGCAATGACATTCTCGTGCATGATATCACCGATAATCTCGTCCGGCTGGGAAAGAAGGAGATAACGCAGCGCTACCGTACCAAGCAGAGTCCGCTTGCTGTCCAGTACATAACAAATGTTGATCGTCTCACTGTCCACACCAATTCTGCGGATGCGGCTGATTGCCTCCTCCACCGTCAGGTTTTCCTTCAGATCCACATATTCCACCGTCATGATGCTTCCTGCAGAATCCTCCGGATAACGTAACAGGTGGTTAATATCCTTTCTGGTATCCGCCTTGGCACTTGCCAGTATTTTCTTGACCACATTAGCGGGCATCTCCTCCAAAAGGTCGGTAGCATCATCCGCCATCAGATTATCAATAATGCTGGCCGCTTCTTTATCCGACAGGGAAGTAATAATAAACTGCTCATTATCCACGTCCAGATAAGAAAATACATCCGCTGCCATAGACTTTGGCAGAATACGGAATACCTTCAGCATTTCTTCATCTTCCAGCTCTTCCAGTACTGCAGCCACATCGGCCTCATTCATTTCCGCCATCTTCTGACGCAGACGGGTATAGAGCTTATTTTCCAGTAATTCCCGGATTTCCTCCAGGTTTCTGATCTCTTCCATTGTAATTTCCTCCATGTTCAGTTTTTATGTACCCGTCGGGCAAAGGAACGTCTAAATTGTTCTTCATAAAAACCACCACCTTTCGAAAATTACTTTGTCTCATTCTCTCAGAAGTCTTCCCTCTGTCTCTATTAAGATACCACTCTTTTCCCCAAAAAGAAAATAAAATTTTTGTAATTTAAGTAAAAAAACGGTTCCTACCCTTTTGTGACACCACCTTTTACAGCGCAGTCATTTGCACATTCATAATACAGGCTTTCCACCTTTGTCAGAACACTCTTTCCTGCCGTTGCCTCCGTAATCTCTTTACAGACCACCTCATATTCTTCCTGCGGAATAAGAGCCGTCAGTACAACATTCTCCGTATACCGGCTGTCTTCAATTGGTATGTTCCGGTTTCCAAGAATATACTGGATCTTGCCCAGACCATTATAATCCGTTTCCATTTTCATTCGGACTCCATAACGCATTGTCACGATTCGGCTCGCATGAAGTCCCGCCTTTACTGCCTGTGTATATGCCCTGACCAGTCCTCCCGTTCCAAGCAGTGTACCACCGAAATACCGGGTTACGACTACTGCCGCATTGCGCACCTCTTCTCCCAAAAGCACCTCTAACATAGGTCTTCCTGCGGTTCCCGATGGCTCCCCGTCATCACTGCACCGGGTCAGCTCCGCTTTTTTTCCGATCACAAAAGCAGAACAGTTATGTCTTGCATCCCAATACTTTTTCTTTGTCTCCTCGATAAAAGCGGCTGCCTCCTCCTCAGATTCCACCCTGCGCAGGGTCGCAATGAACCGGGATTTTTTCTCCTCAATCTCTCCCTGCCCGCCTTCCTTCAATATTTTATAAGGAATCATCCTTTCTTCATCCATATCTTTTCTCCATTTCTTTCCCGCCAGAATCCTACTGGTATTTTAACATGATTACATTCGTATGGACAGTA
Organism: Clostridiales bacterium; assembly: GCA_012520645.1. Lineage (GTDB taxonomy): Bacteria > Bacillota > Clostridia > Lachnospirales > Lachnospiraceae > JAAYNV01. The sequence continues at coordinate 31,237 of JAAYNV010000066.1, forward strand.
TAAAATCCTTACATTTGTGAAGAATATCTTAATATAGAATAAATTTCTTTATTTCATGCCTTTTTTTTGATATACTGTAAAGAGTTATGTAAATGCCAAAAAGGCTTCAGACTTTTGAAAGGAGCATGATTATTTAGATGAATTATAGTAAAAAAGGAGTTCGTGCCAAGCAGAGCGCATTGAATTCCAAATCAAAAAAGTGGGGGCGTAAATTCGGTCTGTCCGTCTTAAAATTGTGTCTGCTTTTGTTCCTTGGTGCAGGTATTGTCGGCATCAGTGCCGGAATCGGCATCTTTAAGGGCATCATCAGCACTGCACCGGACATTTCCAATATTGATGTTTCTCCCTCCGGTTTTTCCTCCTTTGTCTACGACAGTGAAGGACATCAGATTGAGAAGCTGGTCGCTGCCGATTCCAACCGTATTCCGGTCAGTATGGATCAGATCCCCGAAGATCTTGCACATGCTTTCGTGGCAATTGAAGACGAACGCTTTTATGACCACAATGGTATTGATATCAAGGGTATCATGCGTGCCGGTGTACAGGCAATCAAAAACCGTGAGCTCGGCCAGGGTGCTTCCACTATCACACAGCAGCTGTTAAAGAATAACGTCTTTGATAACTGGACCAATGAAAGCACCATGGAAAAGATCAAACGTAAAATTCAGGAGCAGTATCTTGCCATTGAACTGGAAAAGAACTTTACCGAAACCCTCGGACATGACGCTGCCAAAGATAAGATTCTGGAAAACTACATGAATACCATCAACCTTGGTCAGAATACGCTTGGAGTGCAGGCAGCTTCCCTGCGCTATTTCAACAAGCCGGTATATCAGCTGAATCTTTCGGAATGTGCCTGTATCGCAGCCATTACCCAGAATCCGTCCAAATGGAACCCGATCTCCCATCCGGACAAAAACAAGGAACGCCGTGACATTGTACTCGGCAACATGCTGGAACAGAACTATATTACACAGGAAGAATATGACGAGGCAGTCGCTGATGATATCTATGCCCGCATCCAGACTGTAAACGAAGAGACTGAAGATTCCTCTGTCTATACATACTTTGTAGATGAGTTGACCGAACAGGTATTGAACGATCTGGTAGAAAAGGGCGGTTATAACGAGACACAGGCATATAACCTGCTCTATACAGGCGGTATCAGTATCTTTACGACACAGGATCCTGATATCCAGAAAATCTGTGACGAAGCATTTACCAATCCGGATAACTTTCCGGCAAATACCAAATGGTATCTGCAATATGAACTGACGATTGAAAAAGCGGACGGCGAGCTGGAAAACTTCAGTAATGAAATGTTTAAATCCTATTTTACCGCACAGAAAAGCAGCTTCAATTCCATCTTTGCAAGCAAGGAGGAAGCAGATGCTGCCATCGAAGAATATAAGGCTTCCGTACTGGGTGCAGGTGACGAAGTCTATGCTGAAAGCATTAACTTAAGTCCACAGCCCCAGGTATCGATTACTGTTATGGATCAGAGTACCGGTTATGTAGTGGCATTAGTCGGCGGACGCGGTGCCAAAGAAGCAAGCCGTACCTTAAACCGTGCAACCAATACGGTACGTCAGCCGGGTTCCACCTTCAAAGTCGTATCCACCTATGCACCGGCGCTGGACAGTGCCGGAATGACACTTGCTACCGTGCAAAACGATGCACCTTACAATTACGCAAACGGTCGACCGGTACAGAACTGGTATGGTTCCAGCTATAAGGGACTGTGCTCTCTTCGTTACGGAATCGAACAGTCCTTAAATATCGTTACCGTAAAAACCCTGACACAGATCACCCCGCAGCTTGGCTTTGATTACTTACAGCATTTCGGTTTCACCACTCTGGTAGAACGCGAGGAACGAAACGGGCAGATTGTCTCCGATATCGGGCAGCCGTTAGCGCTCGGCGGAATTACAGACGGTGTAACCAATCTGGAACTGAATGCTGCTTATGCGGCGATTGCAAACCACGGAACCTATATCAAGCCAACCCTCTACACGAAGGTGGTTGATCATGACGGAAACGTCATTCTGGACAATACCAAGCCGGAATCCCATCAGGTTGTAAAGGAAACGACCGCTTTCCTTCTGACCGATGCCATGGTAGACGTAGTCACCAAGGGAACCGGTGCCAGAGTCAACTTCGGAAACATGGCGATTGCCGGAAAGACCGGAACAACAACCAAGGATAAGGATGCCTGGTTTGCCGGCTTTACTCCTTACTATACCGCAACTACATGGGCAGGCTATGACAACAACGTAAGCCTGAGCGGAGATGAAAAAAACCTTGCCAAAACTTTGTGGCGTGCGGTTATGTCACAGATTCATGCCGACCTGCCAAACGAGTCCTTTACCAGACCCGCCGGTATCGTCAGCGCTACCGTCTGTTCCAAATCCGGTAAGCTTCCGATTGCAGGGCTCTGTGACGGATGTCTGCGTTCGGAATACTTTGCTGAAGGCACTGTTCCGACTGAGACCTGTGACGTACACTATTCCGGCACGATCTGCCAGTACAGTATGCTGCCGGCATGTGAAGAATGCCCGTTCAAAGTACCCGGCACCATCGAACTGATTCCGCCGGAAAATTCCACGGTGCAAAACGGTACTTCCAATAAGCAGCCGGTGATCAATTCCACCACCGATCCACTGTTAACCGGTGACACACTGACTCAGCGTAATTTGACCATGTGTCCACACAATGCAGAGTTCTTCCAACAGCCGAATGCATCCGCATTAATTGAACAGCAGCGTCTCCAGATTTTACAAAGTGCCGGTCTGGTCGATGCAAATGGTCAGCCGGTCGCACCGTCTGCTGCAGGTACGACACCCGAGCAGCCACCTCAACAACAGGATGCTACTGTACCGCAATAACAGCAAAATAGACTTCAATTCAAAACACAAAAACAGGACCTTCGGGAAGTATTTCCCGGTCCTGTTTTTTCTCTGCCCACATATTTTTTTATTCCGACAGTTCACCGTCAATGATATGTACGATCCGTTTTGCTGCCTTTGCCACATTCAGATCATGGGTAATCATAACAATCGTATTCCCCATTTCATTGAGTTCACCAAACAGCTTTAATACCTCTTTTCCACTGTTTGTATCTAGCGCTCCTGTGGGCTCATCTGCAAGCAGGATGGCAGGATTGCAGGACAGGGCCCGTGCAATCGATACCCTCTGCTTCTGCCCGCCCGACAGCTCCGACGGCTTATGCGTAAGCCTGTGGTCGATTCCAAGAAGCCTTATCGTATCCATACACCGTTCCTCTGCCTCTTTTCTGGTCATTCCGCGGATGATTAACGGCATGACAATATTCTGCAGCACATTATAAGTAGGAATCAACTGATAGTTCTGAAAGATAAATCCAATTTTTTCATTCCGCACCTGCGTCAGTTCCTCCTCCGGTGTCTCATGGATTGCCAGACCATCCAGATAATACTCTCCGCTGTCCAAAAGATCCATACAGCCAATCATGTTCATTAGCGTGGTTTTTCCGGAGCCGGACGGTCCTAAAATAGCCACATACTCTCCTTTTTCTACCTGAAAGTTAATATGTTTTAAGACGGGCACCTGCTCCTCTCCAACGAAATAACCTTTGTTCACATCACTCATTCTGATCATACTGTTTTCCTCTATTCCACAATCTCAATTTTCAGAATACAGCCGTCTGCGCCGTCCTCTTCCAGAAGTATCTTCAACCGGTCTTTGCTTGCAAGTCTGGAAAATGTCGTAATCGCTCCCAGCTTCGTTTCTACCTCCGTACCCACCGGAATCTGATACACCTTCTGTTCCCCGGCCGCGATAAATGTCCCATCCTGTTTCCTGCTTTCCCGAAGAATAGAAAGTTCCATCTCGTTTCCAATAATATCCGTAATTTCACCGTATAAAATCCACTGGTTTTCTCCGGCTGTCATTTCGGTTTCCTCCGCCTCTGCCTCAGCAATTCGTTTCCCCCGGTAAAAATAACCTCCTGTTCCCACCATCATACCGAGCAGAACCAGAAGCATCCTGATACGCCTTCGCCTGCCTTTCTTTTGCATACGTTTCTGACTCATATATCCGTTCCTCCTATTCCTGATTAAGCGCCACCACCGGAATCAGCCGGGATGCCTTATACGCAGGATAAAATCCAAACAGGGTTCCTGTAATCACCCCAAATGCCAGAGAAAGCAACGCTCCAAAAACAGATAACTCCACCCGAACGGAAAACTGCTCAATAAGAGGCGTAATTCCCAGCGCACACATTACTCCCAGAATGGCACCAGCCAGACTGATGCAGCTTGCTTCCAGAACAAATTCCAGAAGAATATCCCTTCTGCTGCAGCCGATTGCCTTCAATATGCCGATTTCATTGGTCCGTTCCTTGACCGATACGAACAACACGTTCATAATACCGATACCGCCTACCATAAACACGATCACTGCCATAGCAATCAGGAGCATGGTAAGCGTTTCATTGGATTTCTCTGCCGCCTCCATCTTGCTTCCGGCATCCGAGATCGTAAACTCTGTATTCGGATAGGAATCCGTCAGTACCGTCTTAATATTCTTCTTGATCATTTCTACCTGACTGACATCCTCTGCAATGACCGTAATGGTCGGGCTGACATTCGTACCGGTCAGATATTTGATTCCGGTCTCATAAGGGATAAAGACTGCGTCATCCGGACTGATGCCCGATGCCACACTTCCCATCTCTTCCAGTACACCGCCTACCAGATAAGGTCTTCCGTCTATATAGAGCGTGCCGTCATAAGCATCATAGACACTTCCAAAAATTTCCCTTGCTGCGCTGTAGCCGAGTACACAGACCTTTTCCTTTCCTTCCTCATTTGTTTCCGTCAGGAATTCTCCAAGTACCATGTCCAGATTACTGATCCGTGCATAATTGCTCTTTACACCCGCAATCGTATAACTTGTACTGCTCTCCAGTTCCCCTCCTTCCACATCCGCCTTGGTAGAAAAGGAAATCGTCACATCTGACAGTCCCGGTACAAATACTTCAATATCCTCCATATCCTCTATGGATAGACTGACTGCCTCCTGATTGATTCTCTCATCGGCACCTTCCGGCCTTCCGGGGAAAATGCCTCCCATAGTTCCTTCTGGTTGGAATCCCCCCATTCCGCTGCCGGATGAGCCGCCTCTTCTTGCCGAACCGTCAAAACCTCCACCTGGAAAATTTCCACCTGGAAAACCTCCCATTCCGCCCGCTCCGCTACCCGGCTCACTGTTTCTTCCAAACGCATTGGAGTCATCATAGGTCACATCCACTGCTCCTGCATTCAGATTTTTAAACTGTTTTGCAACCTCCATCTTTCCGCCCTGTCCGATGGCAATGACCAACATAATCGTCGCCGCTCCGACTACGATACCAAAGGAGGTCAGAATGACCTTGGATTTATTCTGTACCAGATTGATCCACACCAGACGAAGCAATTCTGTCAATCTCATTCGCCGTTCACCTTACTTTCTATCAGAACAGTCTCCCCGTTAGAAAGCCCTTCCTTGATTTCTACATTGATTCCATCGGAAAATCCGGTCTCTACATCTTTTTCTGTCACATTTCCTTCTTCATCATGTATATAAACATACGATCTGCTGCCATCACGTTTTATGGCTCGGTTGGATACGTATAGCACCTCTTTTGTCTCCTTTGTGATAAACGTAACCTCGCTGGTCATACCGGAATAAATGCCGTCCACATCTCCCTCTATGTCCACCGTGACCTCATAGGTAATGGCAGAAGAATAGGTATTGACCTGCGCATCTCCGATTTCAGTCACGGTTCCGTAAAACTGCATATCCGGAAAAGCTGTGATTGAAATATTAGCGGTATCCCCTACTGCAATTTTGTCTATGTCATCATCCCCAACTGTCACTGTAATACCGGTCTTTCCGTAATCCTTCAACGTAATAAGAGACATTCCTCTGGAAAGCGTATCTCCTGCTTCCAGCCCTATCTCCGTGATCACACCGGAAGAATCTGAAATGACATTACAATCCTGAATGCACCTGTCAAATTCTTCCAGCTTTTCCTTTGCCTCCGCATAAGCATCCTCTGCCTCCGCATAATCCTGCTCTCCGATACCAACCGAAAGGTCATAAATCTGTTTGCCCTTTTCCAGACGAAGCACTCTTGTATCATAGGATGCCTTCGCTGTAACCGCACCGGAACGCATTTCCTTTTCCGCCGTCTTCAGTTCCTTTTCAAGTGTCTCTATCTCCTCTTTCTTTTTGTCTATGGCATCCTGCTTTTCCTCCAAAGCATCTTCATCGGAATCTCTGGTCGCTTCGATTGTATCCCGCAAAGTAAGCGTACTGATATAGCCATAGGGATCATCCTCTTTATCTATATAATCAGTCCGGTAAGTCGTCTCATCATATAGATGTTTGGATTCTTCAAGCTTTGCCATAAGCTCCTGCTCCTTCGTCTGAAGTTCTTCCAACTCTTCCCTGGCTTCTTCCAGTTTCTCAACCGCGGTATCATAAGCTTCCTGCAGTTGATCTATTGTTTCATCATATTCCAGCTGGGCTGCATTCCCATAGGTCACATCTGTCTCATAATCATGCGCAGCGCTTAAGTTTATTTTTTTCATCTGTGTCCGGACCTGTTCCAGTTCCAGTTTTGCCGCGGTCACATCCTCCGAAAGCTCCTCCCTAAGCTCCTCCACACTTTCTTTTGAAAGACGGTAGATTGGATCGCCTTCCTGTATCTCCTATCCAACACTGACATAGACTTCCTCTACTGTCAGATTTCTGCTGTCCGAACCGGAAGACGTCTGGCTGCTTTGGACATTTAGTAGATTTCCTCCCATACCTGCCCAGGGAAAAGCATCTCCCTGACTGCTCTGCGAGCCGGCATAGGCACTGATATCCAGTCCAAATTCCTGCTGTGTCGTTCCAACCTCCACATTGCCGCTTTCTGTGATTCCTACCGTCAGCTTTCCGTACTCTGCTGTGGTTTCCTTATATACAATCTCAGCCTCCTTCCGGTCAAAAGCTAATATCCGGACCAGAATGCTTATGACCAGAATCAGGATGCAGACGGCAGTTATAAGGGCTGTGGTTTTACACAACTTCTTTTGATTCCAATTCCTTCTATTCCATTCTTTTTCCTGCTGTTTGATTTCCTGCTCCATTATTGTCCTCCCTGTAAGGCACCCTGTTGCAGTTCTTCCCTGCTCTGTCCGCTTCCTGCCTTACTCGCTATATAAATGATGTCGCCTTCTGAAAGTCCTTCGGTAATCTGTACGAAGATTCCGTCTGTAAATCCGGTCTCCACCGGACTAAGTTCCATTTCTCCCGATGTGTTTTTCCGATAGACATATTTTTTGCCGTTTTCCTCAACAATCGCCTTTCTGGAAACGTAGACTACATCATCTGCCTGATCTGTTATAAAGTTCACATCTCCTGTCATACCGCCAAACAGTTCGGACGTATCTCCCAGAATCTTTACCGTAACCGGATAACTGATCGTTGTCATATGTTCGTCTGAAGAAGATGCCGCAATTTCCTGAATGATTCCGTTATAATTCCGGTCCGGATATGCAGTAAATGTTATTGTTACTTCCTTTCCGACTTCCACATAAGGAATATCCTCTTCCGACACATCAATAGACAAAACATAATTTTCTTCCTCCACATAGGAAAACATCGTTCCTTCTTCCACAAGATCATCTCCGGCATCATAATTGACTGCCGTTACCAGTCCGCTTCCTTCCGCATAGACCACACCATCCTGCACAAAGCTTTCAAACTGTTCCAGCCGCTTATCTGCTTCTTCCAGATCATTCCTTGCACTTTCCACATCCTCTCTCAGACCTTCCACCGAATAGTGATAGATTTCCTGAGCCAGTTCACCCTGCTGCACAGAATTTTCATAGCTTTGCCTGTTATCGGTATTTTGCCTTTCAAGTTTCTGTGTAAGACGCATGATCTGTGTATAGACCTCTCCAATCTCTTCCTGCTTTTCCTCTATGGATTCACTTTTAGAAAGCCGTTCCTCCTTTGCCGCTTCATATTGTTCTTTTACCTGATAATAAGCATCTCTTAAACTTATGTACTTGGGAAGCCTGCTTTCTTCACAATCCTCATATTCTTCTCTGGCCTCCTCATATGCTTCTCTCAAATCATCATAGTTTTCCCACTCTTCCACATCCTCAAGTTCTGCCTGAAGTACATCTATCTCATTCTGCAAAACCGCAATTTGGGTATACGCCTCCATAATTCTGCCATTTAAAACTGCGGTCGATATTTCATATTCCTCCTGGGCCTTACTTCCATCCAGAACACTGCTGTCATAGGTCTGCTTTGCAGTATGTATCTCCTCATCATAGGTACTCTGTGCCTCGGCAAGTGCAATCTGCGCTTCATTTCTGGCAGACTTTAATTTTCTCCGAATCGCTTCCACGCTCCGTTCATTCAGCTTAAAAACAACATCACCTTCCTGAATCCGCTGTCCCGCCACCACATATACCTCTTCAATCCGAAGATATCTGCTCTCCTCCTCTTCCTCCTCGGAATCGGAATCACTCTCATCCGTTTCTCCCAAATCAAGGTCCAGATCATAAATCTGATCTGTCGTTATCATTTCAACGGAACCGCTCTCTGTAATCCCCTGTGTCAGACTCCCGTAGGAAACCGCCTCTTCCTTATAGATGTACTGCTCTTCCTCCTGTTTCCTATTTCCAAATACCGTATATCCGGCTGTTCCCGCAACAACCAGAAAAACTGCTCCTGCGGCAATGATCCTCTTTGTCTGCTTTTTCATACGCCACCTCCTATTTTCTTCCGATACTCTTCTAACGTGATTCCAAAACAGACTGTTACGGTCTCATTCTCGGATAGTTTTTCCGCTTCCTTCTGAAGATTTTCCCCCGGGAAACAAAGCGTTACTGCATAAGTGACACTGGTACGGCTTTGTGAGTTTGAAATCGGGCTAATCTCTGTCACCTGCGCTTCATAACTTCCCTCCTCTTCACTGACTACAACCGCTGTTTCTCCAATTTCTATCTTCGCAATATCTGCCTGATCCACCGCTGCTGTCACCGTTAAGATGGTCGGATCACTATAAGCCAGTACTATCGAATCCGGCTCAAGCTCATCCCCTGCCGAAACACTGATCATAACCACATTCCCCTTGCTGGAAGTATACAGATAACCATCTCCGACTGTCTCTTCAAAAACCTGCAGATTCTCTTCTGCCTCTTCCTTATCATTGAGCAGCGTATCCAGTTCATCCTGAAGCTTCTGTACTGCCGTATCATATATATTCTGTGCGTTTTCTATTTCTGCCAGCTTCGTCTCATAATCCGCCTGACAGACTGCTGCCTGCTTTTCATAATCAATCTGGGCCTGCCTAAGTTCCAGTTCTAAAAGTTCATATTCTGCCTTTGCCTGCTCCAGACCAGCCGTCGCTTTTTCCACTGCCTTATGATAATCCTTAAGCGCCTGCTCATACTCTTCCTTTTCTGCCCGGTAAATATCCTCCATCAGTTCTAATGCTGTAATGCGCTGCTGTTTATCTGCTGCCGCTGCACTGTTTCCTCCCTGACTGCCGCCACTGGGCCCGCCTCCCGGACTGTTTCCTCCACTATTGGACGTGTTTGTGTTATTGACCTCCGAATCCTTTATGTTCCAGTCCTTTAACGTATCCCAGTAAAGTTTTTCATTCTGCTCATAAAGCGCCTTCTTTTCCTCCAGTTCATACTCCTCTCTATAGGCATCATTATTTACGCCGTCATAATATTCCTCATAAAGCTCCTTCGCATCCTCCAGCTGTTCCGTAAGTTCTTCCACATCCTGCTTTGCTGTCTCCAGACTATTCTGATAATCACTTTCTACATATTCCGCCTCCACCATGGTCACATCATAGTTCCTTTGCGCCTCAATTTGGGAAAGTTCATTTTCAATTACCGCCTGATTGTATCGTAATTGTGCCTGCGTTGCTTTTCTGGTAAGCTCTGTTCTCGCCTGTTCCATGGATTTTTCGGATATCTTTAAGATTTTAGTCCCCTGCTCTACCGTATCTCCGGCTGACAGATAGACCTCCTCTATAGCAAGCTCTGTATCCAGTTCCTCCAGATCAAAAGACTCCTCCGTAATGCCAATCGATGTCGTACCACTTGCAGTCACACAGGAAACTTCTCCGATCTGTCTGGGCATAGGTCTCTCTCCCTGCCCTTCCTGTTTTCCCTGCATCTGTCTAAAGACATAACACCCACCTCCGCCTGTGATTAAAAGCAGCAAAACGGTACCGCACAGTATCACTGCTTTTTTTCTGCTCTTTTTCGGTTTCTTTTCCTTATTTTGATTCCTATCCTGATTCATTTTATCCTGTTTCATAGGTGCCTCCGCTGCTTTTTCTCAAAAAAAGTATAAGAAAAAAATATATCCAAAATTTGTTTAAATTGTGAAAAAAATGTGTTCAATATCAAAATATATACTATAAGCGTTAAAAATTAACTTTTTCGCCAATTTTCAACGCTTATAATGTATATTTTAATTTTATAGATGCCTTTAGTCTGTGCTCATTCAAAAACAGTGCCTTTAGTATAAAAAGTATAACGTTAAAAATATATTTCTCTAATTCAAACTGTTTATAAAAAAAGAAAGGAACTTACATGGAGTCAATATCTGTTATTATAGGATCACGCATACGTTCCTACCGTAAATCCCAAAATTTAAGTCAGGAAAAGCTTGCTGAAATGGCGGAAATCCACCCCACTTATCTGGGGCAGTTAGAACGGGGCGAAAAAAGCCCAACCATTGAAATCATAAATAAAATTGCAAATGCACTGCAGGTTCCTCTTTCCAGACTGTTCAGTAATCTTTCCCTTGAAGATACCGCTCTCCCCTCTTATCCTCAGGACAGAATCCTACAGCTTTTATCCGATCTCAATGCCAAAGAACAGAATGCTATTTATGAAATCATTGTAAGTGCTTTAAAGTTAAAGGACTAAAATCAAAAGAGTTTTTCAAAGGAGTTTTATATCTTTCTTTATATTGACAATTTCTGCCACAGTCATTAAACTGGATTTATAGTATTTTTTTCTATGGAGGTGACTTATGGACTGTTCATCACACCCGTTACCAACCGTTGCACAGCTCTGTGACGTCATAGAACTTCTCTATCCTTGTATGGATGATTATCTCTATGTATATGATTTGAAAAATGACTTTTATTTTATATCTCCGAATGCACTGGATCGTTTTCTGATGCCTTCCAACCAGTTTCACGATGTGGAAAAGACACATGAACAATTTGTTTATCCGGCTGATCTTCCTCTACTGCAAGAAGACCTGGCTGACATCGTAAACGGAAAGAAATCCGGACACAATCTTCACTATCGTTGGGTTGGACATGACAAACAGCCTCTTTGGATCAACTGCCGCGGTCGTGTTGTAAAAGATGAAAACGGACTTCCTTCCTACATGATTGGTTGTATTAATGAGACCGGTGCCAAGCAGCGTGCCGACAACGTCAGCGGACTTTTAGGTGAAGCCAGTCTCCGCACACTGATGCAGTCTATAACCAACCGGAATCCCGCAGGTTTCATCATGCGCCTTGGCATTGATGATTTCAAGGATATTAATGAGAATCTTGGGATTGAATACGGTGACCAGATTCTGAAAAGAACGGCTGACTGTATTGCTTCCTGCATTCAGCCCGGTCAGCAGCTCTTCCGTATTGTTGCTGATGAATTTATTATACTGGATTTGCTGGGCGGCACAACGGAAGATGCCGTACATCTTTATAAGCATATCCGTCAGGCAATCGATCTCTTTATAAAAGAAAACCATTACGAAGCCGTATATACAATATCCGCAGGTATTTTAAGCAATCGCTTCCTGGCGGACTCCTCTTATGCCAATGTGATGAAGCTGTCCGAATTTTCCCTGAACGAAGCAAAGCGCAATGGCAAAAACCGTTGCTATGTCTTTCTTCCGGAAAATTATGATGCTTTTTTACGTCGTAAAAAACTGCTGCACACACTCCGACATGCGGTTCATCATAACTTCGATGGATTTGAGGTATATTTTCAGCCAATTACCTATGCTTCCAGCCGACAGCTTCGTGGGGCAGAAGCCTTGTTGCGATTCCACAATGAGGAAACGGGACCGGTTTCTCCCTTTGAATTTATTCCACTGTTAGAGGAAACCGGACTGATCATTCCGGTAGGTCGTTTTGTACTGAATCAGGCTTTGGCTGCCTGTCAGAAATGGCGTGGTATTGTCCCCGGCTTTTCGGTCAGTATCAATCTCTCCTACATACAGGTCATGAAAAGCCATATTCTCAATGAGATCATTGAAGGGGTGCAGGAATATCTGCTCTCTCCATCATCGATTATCATAGAACTGACAGAAAGCGGCTATCTGGAATCCAATCCTCATTTCACGAAGCTCTGGTCCAAGCTTAAGGAATATGGCATTGCACTTGCACTGGATGATTTTGGTACAGGCTATTCTAATCTCCATTATCTGCATGACCTGAATCCGAATATTATCAAGATTGACCGTTCCTTTACTTTAAAGGCACTGCGCAATGACTATGAGTATAATCTTCTGATTCATATTATTGAAATGGTACACAGTCTTGGACTCCTGGTCTGTATTGAGGGAATTGAAACACAGGAAGAACTGAACAAGATCAATCAGCTAAAACCGGATTACATACAGGGGTATTTCTTTGGAAAGCCATGCTCCTATGCGGATTTTGAAGCGGCATTTATTGAAATAAATTAAGAATAGAAAAAGAGGGATACATGCATATAATGCGGTATCTCTCTTTTTCTATTCTATACTATCCATTTCTACTCTATTCATTTACCGGATCAGATCAATAGCGTCCTGCACCGTACTTACACCGATCACACGAATCCCTTCCATATCCTCATTTTCCAGATTATCTTTGCACACCTTCGGCATCACACAGATGGAAAATCCAAGCTTCTTCGCCTCTAAAACTCTCTGCTTCGCCTGGCTGACCGCACGTACCTCTCCGCTTAAGCCCACTTCCCCAAAAGCGATCACGCTGTCTGCAATCGCACGATTTTTAAAACTGGAAACAATTGCCATGGCGATTCCAAGATCAATTGCAGGCTCGGTAATTTTCATCCCGCCTGCAATGTTCACATAGGCATCACAATCTGACAGCTGTACCCCGACACGTTTCTCCAAAACCGCCATCAGCAGATTGACCCGGTTATAATCCGTTCCGTTCGCCTGTCTTCTTGGAATTCCAAGATTGCTGTGACACACAAGAGATTGAATCTCAATCAAAATTGGTCTGGTACCTTCCATCGAACAGGACACAATAGAACCGCTCGCTCCTTCCGGTCTGCCATTCAGCATATATTCCGACGGATTGTGCACCTCTATGAGCCCTTCACTCCGCATTTCGAATACACCGATTTCATTGGTGGAACCGAACCGGTTCTTCACACCGCGCAAAAGTCTGTAGGCAGCATACCGGTCCCCTTCAAAATAAAGCACTGTATCTACCATATGCTCTAATACTCTCGGACCTGCCACCGTACCTTCTTTTGTCACATGTCCGACAATAAAAATGGAGATACCAAGCCCCTTCGCAAGTTGTAAAAGGATACCAGTGGATTCCCTTACCTGGGACACGCTGCCCGGAGCCGCCGACACATCCTCACTGTACATCGTCTGAATGGAATCAATGATAACAATCTCCGGCTTTTCTCTCCGGATACTGTCTGCAATCACATCCAGATTGGTCTCACAAAGCAGCTTTAACGTCTCCCGAAACTCACCCAGACGCATTGCACGCAGCTTGATCTGCTTTAAAGACTCCTCTCCCGAAATATACAATACCGTATGTTCATTTTCTGCCAGATGTCTGCACATCTGTAAAAGCAGGGTAGATTTTCCGATTCCCGGATCTCCGCCTACTAACGTAAGAGAGCCGGGGACGATACCGCCACCCAGCACTCTGTCCAATTCTCCAATATGAGTCAGTACCTTCTCGTCCTCCTTCAGAGCAATCTCTGCAAGGTTGACTGCTCTCCCCTGTCCATTTTCCGCGAATGCTGCTATGCCACGACTCTGGGATGTTCCTTTCTTTGCGGTACTCACACTTTCTTCCACAAACGTATTCCACTGCTTACATCCCGGACATTGTCCCATCCATTTCGAGGATTCATATCCGCATTCCTGGCAGAAGAATACCGTTGTCATTTTTTTTGCCATATTATTTCTCGATTCTGACTTTTACTTCTCCAGCTCCGGACAACTCCACGCTCAAGTTCAGCTTACCGCCAAGATTTGTCTTCATCTGTCCGGCATTTTTATCCTCTACGAATACGGTATATTCTGTCTCATCTTCCAGTCCGACAGTAATCTGAGCATCCTCTGCTCCTTCCACGATAAAGCAGACACCGTTCTCTGTCTCTTCAAAATGATTTACACTGGTTCCAGGTACAGACTCATACACAAACATTCCGTTCTTTTCCAGTTTTGTCATCGTCTGGAAAGTCTTTACCTTGTACAAATCGCCTTCATGCTCAAAATCTTCCTTCTTTGCCTTTGCTGTCAGTTTGTGGTTTCCAAAGCTGATCGTTCCATCGCTTTCTGCACAAATTAACTGCTCTACTACTGCCATCGTCCATTCCTCCTGAAGTTTATCCTAACGCATTTTTCATCTTTTCAGATATAGTCTAAGTATAATATATTTCCGGTTGTTTTTCCAGATATAAAACACTTATTTCTTCTTTATTTCTATCTTTATCCTATTCTGATCCGGCAGTAGTTTCTGCCTGCTCTTTGACGGTAAAAGTTACCTTTCCGCTCTTCAAACCTGCTGTCACCTGATCTTTGCTCTTAACACGACCGGACAGGATTTCTTCCGCCAGCGCATCCTCGATAACGGTCTGAATCGCACGCTTTAACGGTCTGGCTCCCATCTTAAGCTCCGAATATTTCTCTACAATATATTCCTTTAATGCAGACGTAATGGTTAGCCGGATATCCATCTGCTCCAGACAACGCTTCGTAAGATTTTTAGAGAGCAACGTAATGATTTCCTTCATGTTTTCCTTATTCAGAGGATGGAATACCATAATCTCATCAATGCGGTTGATAAACTCCGGCTTGAACAGTCTCTTTACCTCTTCCATCACACCGGACTTCATCTTCTCATAACTCTTCTGCTCGCTCTCCTCTACCGCAAAGCCCAGATTTTTCGGATCCACGATTCGCTGCGCTCCCGCATTGGAGGTCATGATCATAATCGTATTCTTAAAGCTGACCTTACGCCCCTTGGAATCTGTGATATGACCATCATCCAATACCTGCAATAAGATATTAAATACATCCGGATGGGCCTTCTCAATTTCATCAAATAATACGACTGAATATGGATTTCTTCTGACCTTCTCGCTGAGCTGTCCTCCCTCATCAAATCCCACATAGCCCGGAGGGGAACCGATCATCTTGGATACGGAATGAGGCTCCATATATTCTGACATATCTACACGGATCAGTGCATTCTCAGAGCCGAACATAGCTTCTGCAAGTGCCTTGCTCAATTCCGTCTTGCCGACTCCGGTCGGTCCTAAAAACAGGAAAGAACCAATCGGGCGGTTCGGATCCTGCAGTCCCACCCTGCCTCTTCGCATGGCACGTGCCACGGCAGAAACAGCCTCCTCCTGACCGATGACTCTCTGATGCAGAATATTTTCCAGCTTTAACAGACGCTCACTCTCTTTCTCCGCAAGCTTTTTCAGCGGTATTTTCGTCCAGACGGAAACCACCTCTGCAATATCATTTTCTCCAACAATAAGCTCCCGTTCTCTTAACTGCTTTTCGTGACGTTCAAGGGCACGGTTATATTTTTTGATCAGAGCATCCTGCTCCTTTTTGATCTCACCCGCCTGTCCGAAGGCTTCAAATTTAATACTCCGCTCAATCTGAATATCCATTTTCTGTATTTCTTCTTCCATCTGCCTGATCTTCTCTGGAACATGCATTCCTTTCAACCGGATGGCAGATGCCGCTTCATCAATCAGATCGATTGCCTTATCCGGCAGATTCCTGTCATTGATATAGCGGTTCGAAAGCTTTACTGCCGCTGCGATCGCCTCTTTAGCGATGGTCACACCATGATGTTCCTCGTATTTATGACAGATGCCCTTTAAGATAGCAACTGCCTCCTCTTCTCCCGGTTCTTCCACCGTAACCGGCTGGAATCGCCTCTCCAAAGCGGCATCCTTTTCGATATACTTACGGTATTCTGCAATGGTCGTTGCACCGATTAACTGAATTTCCCCACGGGCAAGAGACGGCTTCAAAATATTCGAAGCATCAATGGCGCCCTCTGCGCCTCCCGCTCCAATAATCGTATGGATTTCATCGAGAAACAGGATAATGTTGCCGTCCTCCTTCACCTCCCCGATCACCTTTTTAATGCGCTCTTCAAATTCACCGCGGTATTTGCTTCCGGCTACCATACCGGACAGATCCAGTGTCACGACTCTCTTTTTCTTGACCGTATCCGGCACTTCCTCTGCCACGATACGGATTGCCAGACCTTCCGCAATCGCAGTCTTACCGACTCCCGGCTCACCGACCAGACAAGGATTGTTCTTTGTTCTCCTGCTCAGTATCTGGATGACACGCCTGATTTCATCCTCTCTGCCAATCACCGGATCCAGCTGTCCGTTTCTTGCCAGTGCAGTCAGATCCCTGCTGTACTGGTCTAATGTCGGCGTATCACTTTTTTTCTTACTGCGGTTTTGTCTGGAAAGATCCTCTTTATACAGACCGCCGTCCTGTCCCATGGCAACCAGTGTATCCACATACAGCTTCTGCAGTTGGATTCCCATCGTATTTAACAGCCTGACCGCTACATTTTCCCCTTCCTTAATGATTGCCAGAAGAATATGCTCCGTACCGATCGCTTCTGCCTGAAAACGCTCTGCCTGTCTGGCACTTTCTTCTAAAATCTTTCTGGAACGTGGAGAATAACCATCCCGCTCCTTTAAAGCCAAAGGGTTTTCCGGCGCAATCAAATCCCTTATCATCTCCATTACCTGGGATTCGTCCACACCATTGTCAAACATGACATTTGCCGCAACTCCGGTGCGTTCCCTTAAAAGCCCCAGCAAAATATGCTCTGTACCGATATAGTTCTGTCTGAATTCTTTTGCGGCAAGTTCTGCAAGCCGCAACGCATTCTCCGCCTTCTGCGTAAAATGTGGCATTATTTTATACCTCCGTAGTCTTCATATATTTCGTCAATCAACGCATGTACCTCTTCTCTGGAGATATTCTTACAGCTTCCCTTTGCCAAAACAACCCGAAGTTCCTTTTCCATCTCCTGAAGTGCACAAAGCTTGTCAATGTCCACCGCAATCACCGCACCGCGCCGCCTGTCCACTTTAACAAACCCCTCCTGCTTAAGCACAGTATATGCCTTGTTTACCGTATGCATATTGATTCCAATATCCTCTGCCAGCTGCCGGACAGACGGCAGCGTATCACCCTCTTTAAACTGTGAGGTGGCAATCCCCAGTATGATCTGATTGTGAAGCTGCATATATAATGCTTCATCACTGTTAAAATCAATTTCAATGACCATCATTGCAAGTATCACCTGCCTTCATTTGTTATACATATATTATAACAGGTAACAGAACATGTCAATTCATATAATATAAATACACAAAGCCTCCGCATCCTCTTTTGGATACGGAGACTTTTCATTTGTACGTTCCATGAATCAATCCGTTTTATAAATCGTCCTTACCATCCATATTCAGGAACTCGAATTCAAATTCATCATCCTCATCCTCTTCATAGTAAGCCGGCTGTGGCTGCGGCTTCACCGGTCTGGATGGTCTTGCCGGTCTTTCCTTCGGTTCTTCCTGCATGGCTCCTGCTGCCTGTACCGGACGCCTGCGCGGTCTTTCCTCTCTATTATCGGAAGCTGCCTGCGGCTGTCCTGGTATCACATCTCCTCTGGTTGCTGTTCCCTGTGGTCTGGCTGCCGGTCTCTGCACTGGCTGTCCGGCAGGTCTGCGGTTGCCCTGCGTTCTTGCCTCTGCTCCCGGTGCTGCCTGCGCCTGTCCGGCAGGTCTGCGCACTCTCTGTCCCTCCGGTGCGGCCGGTCTCTGCGCTGCATCTCCACGAGGCACTGACCCTTGTCTCGGTGCCGCCTCTCTGCGAGGCGCTGCCCCCTGTCTCGGCGCTGCGGGTCTCTGCCCTTCCGATACTCCATGCGCTGTATTTCCCTGCTGTCCGCCTCCCTGTACAGGTCTTCTGCGTACCGGACGGACCGGTTCCTCTTCTATTTCTTCTTCCTCATCCTCGTATTCTTCTTCATGGGCATTCAGGAAATTACGCGGCTTCCATCTGCGGCTGTTCACACGACCTTCCTCATACGCTCCGATTTCTTCGTCATCCTCCCCGTAATATTCCTCTTCCTCATCTTCATACTCTTCATCCCACTGCAGATCACGCAGTTTTAATAACAGCATTGTCACGGTGACAATCAATGCAATGACCAACACGGCCAATACGGCAATGACAATCTTGGCAGTTGTTCCAAAGCCCTCGTCAGAAGCTGCGCTCTGTTCCTCGTCTCCACCTGCCAGATTATTGATCTTCGTACACTGCTTATTGGAAAGATCATAGAGATACCAGTATTTTCCCCCTTTCGTATCTGTTGCATACAAAAGGTAATAATTTCCGGACTCCCACTCAGCCAGTTTACTCTCATCAATTTCCATTTTGGAAAGATCTGCTTCCCCTGGAAGAATACGGCTGGAAACCACATTGGAAACCTCCGTGTAGCCATCCTGCACAGGAGTTTCACTTTCCGTGCCGTCCTCTGCTTCCGTTCCTTCTCCTTCTGCAGCTTCTGTCTCTGTCGCTTCAGTATTCTCATCCTTTGCAGGCGCTGCAGAAGCCTCGATCAGATCTGCACGTACAAAACCGGTCACATCACTTCCGTTGGAATTAAACGATACCTGATACCAGTTCTTTCCATCTGCTCCCGTTGTCTGTCCGAGAATCGTCACTACCGTTCCCTGTTTTGCACTTGCCGCTACTGCATCCGTTGTGGCTGGTCCCTTCCGTATATTGACGCTGGAACTGTTTACAGAACCGGAGGATACATCTGCCGGCTGCACATCCGCCTGTGTCTGGGTAACCGTGGCATCGCTTCCTGCACTTCCCTCCACAGTTCCGTTTACTTTCACAAGATCTGCACGGATATATCCTTTCGTATTGCCGTCCACGATCTGATACCATGTCTGACCATCCGCCCCTGTTGTCTTTCCTGTGATGGTGAGTTTATCATTCGACTTGACACTTGCCACTGCCTCACTGGATGTATCTGCACTGCTTCTCACCTTTGCCGAGCCTGGAATGACTGTCCCTTCCGCATCCGCAAATGCCGTTATGGAACACGCTGCAAACAGCAAAAGTGCTGCTGCATATGCTGTCAGACGTGTCATCATCTTTTTTGTCTTTTTCATGTTTCTCCTCCGGTCTGCCTTTTGCAGACTTTTTGTTTCTACTTCTTCCTTTTTCTACCGCTCCCTGTGGAAACGCTTTTCACCCTCCTGGGCTTTGTTGTGCTGCCCAAAGCCCTGCATACTCTTATGGTGATTTTTCTGTGCTTTCTGGGCTGCTTCCTGAATACGGACTTTCTTCGCACATTCTTCACAATATCTGCCGGATCGTATACTTTTCCTGCAAATTTCACACTGTATAAATACAGTCGAATCCTTTGCGATTTCAATACGTTCTTCCTTTAACATCTGACGGATCGTCTTACGCGGCACACCAGTATGAATTTCAATATCCTGCATGGTTCGCTGGTTTGGATGTGTTTCAATGTAAGCCCGCACCTTTCCGTAATCATCATAATCCAGATTTGCACATTTCTCACACTGGTATTCGCCAACCCCCTTATAAATCATCCGTCCACCGCACACATTACATACAAGCGGACGGTTATAATCATCCAGGGAAATTCTCACATTCTGCTCTGCCATTTTTCATCAGTCCATTTCATCAATTGCTTTACCAATATCGTGTCTCATATATTTGTTTTCAAAGCTTACCCATTCCGTTGCTTCATAGGCCTTCTTTCTTGCCTCCACCAGATCCTTACCCGTTGCGGTAATACCGAGCACTCGCCCTCCGTTGGTCACGATATCCTCTCCGCTTTGCTTTGTTCCCGCATGGAAGCAGAAATAATCCTTTTGATCTTCAAATGCGGAAAGTCCGGTGATTTTCTTACCCTTTTCATATTTTACCGGATAACCGTCGGATGCCAGAACGACACAGACTGCCGCATTGTCCTCAAACTGAAGATCCACCTGATCCAGAGTCCCGTCAATACACGCCTGCATCACTTCCATAATATCATTTTTCATACGCGGAAGCACGACCTGCGCCTCCGGATCACCGAATCTTGCATTGTACTCCAGCACCTTCGGTCCCTTTTCCGTAAGCATCAGTCCAAAGAAAATAATTCCCTTAAATTCTCTTCCTTCTGCAGCCATGGCATCTACCGTTGCCTGATAGATATGCTCCTTACAGAACGCATCCACCTCCGGCGTATAGAACGGACTCGGAGAAAAGGTTCCCATGCCGCCGGTATTGAGTCCTTGATCACCATCCTGTGCACGCTTGTGATCCTGCGCAGAAGTCATCGGCTTGATCGTCTTTCCGTCAACAAAAGACAGAACAGAAACCTCCCTGCCGGTCATAAATTCCTCAATAACCAGCTTATTTCCGGCATTGCCAAACTGCTTGTCAAGCATAATGGACTTTACACCCTCTTTTGCCTCTTCCAGTGTATTGCAGATCAGTACACCTTTTCCAAGTGCCAGTCCATCTGCCTTCAGTACGATCGGCATATCTGCAGTCTCCAGATACTTCAGTGCTTCCTCGGCGCTCTCAAAATTCTCATAAGCAGCCGTCGGAATATTGTATTTTTTCATCAGATCCTTGGAAAAAGCCTTGCTGCCTTCTAAAATGGCTGCATTTTTACGCGGTCCGAATGCGGTAAGTCCTGCTGCTTCAAAGGCATCCACTGCACCTGCCACCAACGGGTCATCCGGTGCTACGATTGTAAAGTCTATCTCCTTTTCTCTGGCAAATGCCACCAGTCTGTCAAAATCCATCACACCGATGTCCACACATTCTGCCAGTTGTGCAATGCCGGCATTGCCCGGCGCACAATATATTTTTTCGACCTTGGGGCTCTTTGCCACACTGCTTGCAATAGCATGCTCCCGTCCGCCGCTTCCCACGATCAGTACTTTCATGTTCCTGCTCCCTTCTCACTCTTTATCCAAACTTTTATCCGAATAAACTGTCCACTTCGGTTTCCGACAATGGCTGCCTAGCTTTCCATCACGGTCTTTCCGTCCACAACTTTGATTTTTCCGTTTGCGATCAGGTCAATCGCCTGTGGCAGAATCTTCCATTCCGCCTGCTCCATCACTCTCTGCTGCAGGGTCTTTGGTGTATCCTGTGGCTCTACCATAACTGCCTTCTGCAAAAGGATCGGTCCTGTGTCGGTTCCTTCATCCACAAAGTGTACGGTAGCACCCGTCACCTTTACACCTCTTGCCAGTGCACCTTCATGTACCTTAAGTCCGTAATAGCCGGTTCCGCAGAAGGAGGGAATCAGTGACGGATGAATATTGATAATACGGTTTTTATAACGTTTTACCATCTCTGCCGGAATATTTACTAAAAATCCCGCCAGCACAATCAGATCCGGTGCAATTTCATCTACCTTCTGTAAAAACGCCTGGTTGAACTGTGCCCTGTCTGCATAGTCCTTCGGAGAGATACAGATTCCCGGTACGCCATTCTCTTTTGCACGTGTCAGTGCGTAAGCGGATGCGTTGTTGGAAATTACGGCACAGACTTGCGTATTCGTAATTTCACCTGACTTTACCGCATCCAGAATCGCCTGCAGATTCGTACCGCCGCCGGATACGCATACGAGAATCCTTAACATACGGTCACTCCCTTTTCTCCGGCTTCCACTGCTCCAACCACATAAGGAGTCTCACCTGCTGCACGGATAGCTTCCATTGTCTTGTCCACATCTGCAGGATCCACTGCCAGAATCATACCAAGCCCCATATTGTAAGTATTATACATCATCTTCTCTTCCAGATTTCCCGTCTTCTGCAGCAGCTTAAAGATTGCCGGAATTTCATAGCTGTCCTTCTTAACTACCGCACGAATTCCATCCGGAAGCATTCTCGGAATATTTTCATAAAAACCGCCGCCTGTAATATGGCTGCATGCTTTGATTGTAACGCCTGCATTCTTAACGGATTTTAATGCTTTTACATATATCTTGGTCGGTGCGATCAGCGCCTCTCCAAGTGTAGTGCCTAACTCGTCATAATATGTATCCAGACTCTCTTTTGTCATCTCAAATACCTTACGCACCAGAGAGAATCCGTTACTGTGTACACCGGAAGACGCCATACCGATCAGAACATCGCCGGCCTTTAAATCCTTTCCCGTAATCAGATCCTTTTCATCTACCACTCCGACTGCAAAACCTGCCAGATCATATTCATCCACCGGATAAAATCCCGGCATCTCCGCAGTCTCTCCACCAATCAGCGCTGCCTCGGACTGCTTACAACCGTCTGCCACACCTTTTACAATCGTTGCGATCTTCTCCGGATAGTTCTTGCCGCATGCAATATAATCCAGGAAAAACAGCGGTTCACCGCCTGCACAGGCAATATCGTTCACACACATTGCCACACAGTCGATACCTACCGTATCATGCTTATCCATCAGAAAAGCCAGCTTTAATTTTGTACCAACTCCGTCCGTGCCGGATACCAAGGTCGGTTTTTCCATGCTTTTAAACTTCTCCATGGAAAATGCACCGGAAAAGCCGCCGAGTCCGCCTAATACCTCCGGTCTCATTGTTTCCTTCACATGCTTTTTCATAAGTTCCACTGACTTATATCCGGCTTCAATATCCACGCCTGCGTTCTTATAATCCATTTTTCTTTCCTCCAAAATCGTATTTTTATTTGCCGTAATTCTTATATCCTGTCTCCTGAAGCTTCGCGTCTTTTTTCTGTACGCTCTCCTTTAAAGTCTGACTGTATGCTTTTAACTTCTCAAGCAGCGCTGCGTCCGAAGTCGCCAAAATCTTGGCTGCGAGCAGTCCTGCATTTGCACCTCCATTAATTGCTACGGTAGCTACCGGAATGCCGGACGGCATCTGTACGATGGAATACAGGGAATCTCTTCCTCCAAGAGACGTAGTATGCATCGGAATACCGATGACCGGAAGCGGAAAGATTGCCGCACACATACCCGGCAGATGTGCTGCCATACCGGCTCCTGCGATAATGACCTTAAAGCCCTTTTCCTCTGCTGTCTTTGCATATTCAAAAAATACATCCGGCTCCCTGTGCGCTGAAATAATCTTCATCTCATAAGAAATGCCGAGTTCCTCCAAAATATCTGCAGCCTTCGCCATAACCGGCATATCAGAATCGCTGCCCATTACAATACCTACCTGTGCCATTGTAGTTCTCCTTTCATGGAACGAAAAATCATATCTGTCTATAGTGTACTAAACTTTTATTTTGCGCGCAACACACGTTTCACAAAAATCATACTTTTTTAAACATTTTCGAACGGTTTATTCAGTTCTTCGCAGCCTTGCAGCACAAAACGACCGTTTTTAATAATGTATACTTTCTCTCCGTCTGCCTTTATGACCGACAGTTCCCCCAGCTCATCATAAGGAATCGTAATATCCGTATGGCAGTTGAAATATGCTTTCTCAGGTTCCGTATGACGCAATACGGAAACACTGTTTTCCTTTGCTACAATTTCCTTGCCGTCCGGATTGTACTGGTGATTCTCTTCCTCATGGGAATAGCAGGTATCTCCCACCGCAAAATGCGGTCCCATCTTTTCCGCAATCAGAATCGGCAGGCGTTCCGTCATATGAAATTTTCCGGCTGCCACATAGGCTGTCGTATTCGTTCCAATGGCAAACTCTCCCATCGGAAGCGTCTCATGATGGTAAAGTGCATTATCCCGCACATATTTCCTGTTTTCCTGCGCTGTTTCAAAATTAGAACAGCTATAGTCTGCAATCATGCCGTCCTGAAACCTAAGCTCCAAATCCCGGTATTCCAGTTCATTCAAAAAAACACGAGTCACATGAAGAACGCCGTTTGTTCCTTCCAGTCTGGGGGAAGTAAAGACCTCTCCCACCGGAATATTGACATCCGCCACACAATTTTCAAAAACAGTCTGGTGTGCCGGGTCGCTCAATTCAAAAAATGCTACCTGCAGATCGGTCCGGTTTCCGTTCATCCCCTTAATCTGCGCACACACACCCTGATCCAGCACATCTATGATATTTTGCTGTATCTTCTGGTAAAGTGCATAATCGAGCGTATTGATCCGGATGACTTCATCAAATATTTCCTCATACTGCTCACCGATTTCCGGAGTCGGAAAAGCAATGATCGTAAAACTGCGCTCCTCACCGGGAATATAACGGTTTACAAGCTGTCCTGCCTGTGCCGAATATTCTACAGCAAGTTTCTGCTGTGCCTCACTGTAGGCACAGGCTTCCTTTTTATTTTCCGGGGCAAACGGAAATTCACCGAAGATTTCCAGCACGGCAGGACCGCCGTGTACAGTCGCCTGCTCCTTATATGCCTCATAAGACTCCTTTAAACCCTCTAATCTCCGGTTTAACAGCAGCTTATCCAGAAAAAGGGCATCATCCTCCTTATGATCGAATTCATACTGCTTATTCGGCACGGCTCCGTAGTATCCGATCTTATGAACACCCTTTTTATGAAATATACTCGGAACCGCACGGTACATAACCGGCTCTAACCCCATTTTTCCAAAATTCTGCACTGCACGGCGTATCATCCGTTCAAAACCAAGGCAAAACCGTATATCCACGACCTTCTTTTTGGAAATCTCCTTTCCGGTCACCTGAAAGCCAATGCGGTAACCTTCGGTATAGGTATCCGCCATTTTCGCAATCTTTTCCTCCGGCAAAGATGCCAGATGTCTGGCAGTCCGTATTTCATTTTCCGTTACATATTCGCCATAATAATACAGATATCGGACATCCGTAAGATCACTTTCCATCACGATCTGTGCCGCAAAATCCTCTTTCGGATCTAACTGCTCCCTTCTGCGCACATAACTCTCTATCTCCGAATAGTCACTGACAAACCAGTACAAAATACGGCGTATTTCTTCTGCCTCCGGCTCTCTCTCTTCCTCCACCGCACAAACAAACTGTGAATAAACTTCCAAAAACAGTTCCATACGGATCGTCAGTTCAAACAGCCTCGTTTCATACACATAAGGAATCATGCACCGGAGTTCTGTATATAAAAAACCAAGCTCTCTGCCAATCTCCTCTCCAAGCTGCTTCACTGCATAGACCGGATTGGCATAGCTTTTTTCATATGTCCCATCCAAAACATCCGCATAGAGTGCATGATTGTGTTCTTTCAGTTCTTCCAAAGAAGCCGCCTTAAGCTTCCCGCTCTCCACAAAACGGTATTCTTCCAAGAGCAGTTTTAAAAACTGCGCTGTTCTTTCAAAATATTCCCGATACGGCTCCGAAAGCACCCCTTCTACGGCAATCTCCTCAATTCTTCCGGCAGCCAGTTCATACCGCTCCTTCACTGTCTCATCTGCGATTTCCATTTCCAACTCCATCGCTTTTTCTGATTTTCCATATTCCATAGCTTTCCATTTTCCTCACTCAGCTTCTTTTCTTTGTCGGTTCCATATATTTTCATTTATTAGATTCCATATACTCCCGCATACAGAATAAATGCCATCAGACACAAATAAGATACATTAAACCCGATTCCCAGATAGGAAAACAGATAATATTTATCCTTTTCCATCCGTGACAGAACAGCTAACACCAGTCCTGCAGCACCAAATAAAAAAGAAAGCAGTCCTGCGGCACCAAATCTCAGCGTGGACTGACCACCATTTTGGTAAGTCAGATGAATTGCTGTCAGAATAGTGACCCAGGATAAAATCCCCAGAACCGTAGCCATCACTGCCTTCATCGGATGATTACGGTTCGTGAATATGAATCCGCCCTTTCGCAGCATGAAAAAACCTCCCTGTCAAAATCTAGGAAAGGGTGCTTCCAAGGAAACACCCTTATCATCAGAATAAAATTTTAGACTTTCTGGAAATGAGCTTTGCTCCTGCAATGATTAACAGAATCCCTCCTGTCACTCCTGCCACCAGGGAAATGACGCCCAGGGTAATGTTCAGCGCTCCCGCACCATTCATCGTCTTATATACTTTCTCTTCCATCTCATCCACCTTTCTCACGGTCCCTGCTCCCGCACAAGGAGAAAAAATCCTTACGCGCCGTACTGTGCATAGTAGGCGTCAATAGCCGCCTTAATTTCATCATCAATATATACTTTTCCCTTATACGGCTTATTATACAGATATTCTGTCACTTCTGCCATGGTAACGATCGCATTTGCATCAAAACCATAGATTTCTTTGATTTCTTCCAACGCGCTCTTTTCACCCTTGCCTTTTTCCATACGGTTTAAGGATACCATCAGCCCTTTGATTTCCACATCGGCCTGTGCCCTGATAATCGGAAATGTCTCCTCAATGGACTTTCCGGAAGTAGTCACATCCTCAATGATCACAACTCGGTCGCCATCCTTTAACTTGCTTCCCAACAAAATTCCCGTATCTCCGTGATCCTTCACTTCCTTGCGGTTGGAGCAGTAGCGGATTTCTTTTCCATAGAGCTCGCTGTATGCGATTGTAGCTGCCACGCTTAATGGAATCCCCTTGTATGCCGGTCCGAACAATACGTCAAAATCATCTCCGTAGCTGTCATGAATTGCCTTGGCATAGTATTCTCCCAGCTTCTTAAGCTGTGCACCTGTCACATATCCTCCCGCATTCATAAAAAAGGGAGATTTTCTTCCGCTCTTTAATGTAAATTCGCCAAATTTTAACACCTGACTGTCTACCATGAATTCAATAAATTCCTGCTTATACTGTTCCATACCTCTGTCTTCCTTTCTGATAATTTAAAACTCTACCGGCTTATCTTCCGTTTTCTCTACTTCGCTGCCAATGCCGAAGCAATGTCTTCCCGCATATCGATCACGGCTGCCCTGGAAGCATCTGCGAAGTGCTCTGCACCAAACTGTGCGTATTTTTCCTGTTTGTACGCTGCAATTATGCCGCGGGAAGAATTCACGATTGCGCCCAGTCCATCCTCATTGAAGAAGTGTACCAGATCGGCGCCTTTACCGCCCTGCGCACCATAGCCCGGTACAAGGATGAATGCCTTCGGCATCACCTTACGCAGAATTCTTCCCTGTTCCGGATAAGTTGCTCCGACTACAGCTCCCACATAGCTGTAGGAATCTCCCATTGCCTCTTCGCCCCACTGAGCCACCTTTTCACCGACCATCTCATAGAGCGGCTTTCCGTCAATCTTCTGATCCTGAAATTCTCCACTACTGGGATTGGAAGTCTTTACCAGTATGAAAATCCCCTTCTTCTCCTCTTTGCACACATCAATGAACGGCTTTACACCATCGGAACCCAGATATGGATTGACCGTTGCAAAATCCTCATCAAAACCATAATAGGATTTACTTCCTACCTGCACCTTTCCCAGATGTCCTACCGCATATGCCTCAGAAGTGGAACCGATATCCCCGCGCTTAATATCCCCGATCACTACCAGACCCTTTTCTTTACAGTAATCCACTGTCTTTTTATAAGCGATCAGACCCTCAATGCCAAACTGTTCATACATGGCAATCTGCGGCTTCACAGCCGGAATCAGATCATAGACAGCATCTACAATGGCTTTGTTGTATTCCAAGATCGCCTCAGCGGCTCCCTTTAAAGTCTCTCCGTATTCTGCAAACGCTTTCTTCGTAATATGCTCCGGAATGAATTTCATCATCGGATCTAACCCCACTACGATCGGCGCTCCTGTTTTCTGAATGTTCTTTACCAGCTTGTTGATCATATCTGTTTCCTGCTCCTTTCCTATGTGCGGTACTGCAAAAATACTGCGGCACCAAAAGAAAGGCGTTGCACTAAAGTTCAACGCCTTCTAAATCTTTTAATACATACATGTTTTCAATGTAAGAATCGAATCGGTCTCTTTCAACCCACTCATATCCACCGAAATCCTCCGGCAGATTAAACTCCGCATCCGCATCCACACTGCACAGATAGGCAATTCCTACACACTGCGTATCACCCAGCATATTACTCCATGTATAAACAATGTGTTCTATATTGCCCGCCACACCTAAGGTTTCCTGTATCAGACGACTCATTGCATCATCCGGTGCTTCTCCGAAGCTTACTTCTCCATCTATAAATTCCCATACAAACGGATCCGGAATCCTGTCATCCATCCATCTTTTGATGACCAGATATTTATCATCCTTTTTTACGATACCTTTTACACGTAAAAATACATTACCCATCTGGAGTGCCTCCTTACTTTGACAAAATTGTATCACATTAGGACAGCCTACGCAAGAGTAAGCTGTTCACTCATCTCCTGCGCATACTTTTTGATATTGGATGCATTCACATATTTTCTGTATTCTTCACCGTCTACTACAACCAATGTCGGCGCCTGCATCACCCCATACCGTGCGGCAAGCTCCATATTCTCCTCCGCATCGATTACCACATACGCAATTCCCTTTAAAAATTCCTTCGCCAGTCTGCAGTTCGGACAAGTTTTTGTCGTAAACAGATAACGTACATTCTGCGGCTTTGCAACCTCTACCCGGACATCCTTTTCACCGGAAGAAAGTGTCACCACACGATTGATCGGACGATTTAAACTGGAATTTTCCACATCATATTCCGTACGGTTCCTGTATTCCTGCAGTTTTCCGTCATTCCAGTTCTGTACCGGACGATAATACCCTGTGATACGGCTGTAAACCTCTGTCTTTCTGCCGCATTTCGGACACTCCTTCTGCTCACCGGAAAGATAACCGTGCTCCTTACAGATTGAATAGGTAGGTGACAGCGTATAATACGGCAGTTTATAATTTTCTGCGATCGTTCTGACCAGATTCGCAGCTGCCTTCCAATCCGGAAGCTTCTCACCCAGAAACGCATGGAACACCGTACCGGATGTATAAAGAGTCTGCAGTTCATCCTGAATATCCAGTGCATCAAAGATATCTGTGGTATAATCTACCGGAAGGTGCGAAGAATTCGTATAATACGGCGTATCTCCCGCTTTTCCCGCCGTCTTTATTGCCGGCCATTTCTTCTTATCATGCTTTGCCAGACGATAGGTCGTACTCTCTGCCGGAGTTGCCTCCAGATTGTAAAGGTCCCCATACTGCACCTGATAATCCGACAGACGGTTGCGCATATGGTTTAACACTTCCTTGGTGAACTCCTGTGTACGCGGATCGGTCAGATCAGCCCTCAGCCAGTTTGCATTAAGTCCCACTTCATTCATACCGATCAGTCCAATTGTTGAGAAATGGTTGTCAAAGCTTCCAAGGTAATGCTTCGTGTACGGATACAGCCCTTCATCCAACAGCTTGGAGATGACACCCCTTTTGATTTTAAGACTTCTGGCAGCAATATCCATCATCTTATTCAGGCGTTTATAAAAGTCATCCTTATTCGCGGACAGATAGGCAATTCTCGGCATATTGATGGTTACAACGCCCACGCTTCCCGTACTTTCACCGGAACCGAAAAATCCACCCGTCTTTTTGCGCAGTTCACGCAGATCCAGACGCAGACGACAGCACATGGAACGAACATCGCTCGGCTCCATATCCGAATTAATATAGTTAGAAAAATACGGCGTACCGTATTTTGCCGTCATTTCGAATAACAAACGGTTATTTTCATTATCAGACCAGTCAAAATCCCTTGTAATCGAATAGGTCGGAATCGGATACTGGAAACCTCTTCCATTGGCATCGCCCTCAATCATCGTCTCAATAAAGGCTTTGTTGACCATATCCATCTCTTTTTTACATTCGCCGTAGGTAAAGTCCATTTCCTTTCCGCCTACCAGTGCCGGAAGCTCCGCCAGATCATCCGGAACGGTCCAGTCCAGTGTAATATTAGAAAACGGTGCCTGTGTTCCCCAACGGCTCGGCGTATTGACCCCATATACAAATGCCTCAATACACTTCTTGACCTCCGGATAGGAAAGATGATCCACCTTGACAAACGGCGCCAGATAGGTATCAAAGGAAGAAAATGCCTGTGCACCTGCCCATTCATTCTGCATGATTCCAAGGAAGTTTACCATCTGGTTGCACAGTACAGACAGATGTCTTGCAGGAGCCGAGGTGATCTTTCCTGTAATACCGCCTAACCCTTCCTTGATCAGCTGTTTTAAAGACCAGCCCGCACAGTAGCCTGTCAGCATGGACAGATCATGAATATGTATATCAGCACTGCGGTGTGCCTCTGCAATCTCTTCATCATAGATTTCCGACAGCCAGTAATTTGCCGTAACCGCGCCGGAATTGCTTAAAATCAGTCCGCCAACCGAATAGGTCACGGTGGAGTTCTCCTTTACACGCCAGTCTTCGACTTTAACATAGCTGTTTACCACATCTTTGTAATCCAGAATCGTGGATTTCATCGTTCTCATTTTTTCTCTCTGCTTACGATACAGAATATAAGCTTTGGCGGCATCCGTATAACCAGCCTGCTCCAGTGTCTTTTCTACACTGTCCTGAATATCCTCTACATGGACTTTTCCCTCTTTTACCTTGCCCTGAAAATCCGCTGTAACCCTGAGTGAAAGCAGATCGATGATGTCGTTATTGTACTGCATGTCCGTTGCATTAAACGCCTTCATGATCGCATCATTGATCTTGGTCAGTGTAAAATCGGCTTCTTCTCCGTTTCTTTTGATTACCTGGAACATTTCTGATACCCCCATCTCTAATCCAAACGCTCGATATTAGAATTGTAACATCGCCCTATAAAAAAGTCAAATTAAAAAACACTAGATATTATGGTGATATTTTTATGCAAACACAATATCTAGTGCCTTTTCCCTATTTCTTGTTATTCTCTCTTTTCCCTATCTGGTCTTCAAAAACCGGTATTCCCGTACCGCTGCAGCATCATCCGGATAGGCTTTCAGATATGCCTGCATCAGTACCGAGGCTTTATCAAACTGTCCCAGATATTCATATGCCACGATTTCATTGAATTTGAGCACCTGCAGACTCTCATTGTTTCCTTCTGCCGCAAGTCCGGCCTCAAAAGCATTCAATGCCTCTTTATAATTTTCCATACTGAGATAGCACATGCCAAGCTGATTCTGCAATGCGGGCTGCGCAGCATCCGTTGCCAGATAATTGGCATACACACTGGCTGCATAATTGTAATCACCGAGTGCCTCATAGGTCTTTCCCAGAAACAGAACTGTCCGGGCATCTGCCTGCTTGTCCTTCGCACGCTCCAGGCAGTCTCTTGCATTTTGATAATCCCGCAGATAATAATACAGGCATCCTTTATCAAAATCGTTCCTGTTTTTGTCTTCCGTCTCAAGCGCACGGTTTAAGTAACTATCCGCTGCATCCTGCTCCCCTGCCTGTGCCAGACTTTGGGAAATATCAATATAGAGAGCATAATCCTTTGGTGCGATCGCAACCGCACGGTCAAAGTCTTCCTGTGCCTGCCCAAGCTGTCCCTTGGACAGTTCTAACGTTCCCCGATAGAAAAACGCATCCTTTTCCTCCGGTCGAAGCTCTGTAATGGCAGAATAAACTTCAATCACTTCCTCCGTCTTGCCTGATTTCGTATATGCTGCTGCCAGATAATAATTGATATCGTATTCCAGATTGCCGGCCCCTGTGGCATTCCCAAGCGCCTTGACAAAGGCATCTGCCGCCTCTTCATACTGCGTCAGTCCCAGATAAGCAATGCCCTGCCCTCTGTAGATTAACTCAGTATCCTCACCATTTACTAACGCCTTTTCAAAACAGGAAAGCGCCTCCTCATACTGAAGTTCTTCAATTGCCTGCATCCCTGCCTCGGTCTGTTCATTGCTCATTCTGCCGCAGCCCGGAAGAAAAACAGCAGAAAATACAAGCATAAAAAAAAGCCGGCTCCTTTTCCAGAATCCCTTTTTAAGTAATTTATGTCTATGACTTTTATGTCTATATGTAGCGTTCATACACTCTCCCATTACCATAATTTGTGGAATCAATCCTAGTGTAACATATCCCTTTCCATTATGCAAACCAAGAAAGGCTGAACCACAAGGAACTGCCGCCGCAAAGTAATAACAGCCCCGCCCCGCGAATACAATAATCAAAAACAGGAGTCCTTTCATGAAAATACTTCTTGCAGGCTATCCTGAAAAAGTATTCCGTTATCAGACCGCCTTAACACTTGCCGGAATGGAACATATGCTCTGCGACACCGTCTGCCCTGATATTTCTGTCTGGCAGGAGAATGTCTCTGCTCTTTTGGCGCTTGCTTCCTCCTGCGACGGCTTACTGTTGCCCGGAGGTTCGGACATTGATCCGGCTTTCTTTCAAGAACCAAACCTGGGTTCCAGAGACATTGACCGTCCGCTCGACGAACTGCAGTTTTTTCTGTTAAGCCATTTTATTTCCGGACAAAAACCCGTGCTCGGTATCTGCAAGGGCATGCAGATCATCAACGTCTTTTTCGGTGGAACGATCCTGCAGCATATGCCAAACGCGGCTGCCCATGCCTTTGACGGTGCCGATAAAGTGCACCCCGTCCATGCTCTGCCTCTATCTTCCAACAGGCTTTTTCCGGGTATCCTCTACGGTACTGACTTTACGGTAAACAGTGCCCACCATCAGTGCATCAGCCGCCTCGGCTTCGGACTTTCCGTTACCCTGCGCGCCGATGACGGCACACCGGAGGCACTCGTACACAACACCCTGCCGATTCTTGGTATCCAGTGGCACCCGGAGCGCATGTGCGGTACCTGGCGCAGAAACGATACGGTAGACGGACTGGCGGTCTTTCAATACTTCAAATCACTCTGTTCCACGGCATGAATCCGTATCGGAAAATCGGAATACGCTCCGGATAAAATGCCTGCAGTACTGACATTTACAAAGAAAAACAGCAAAGGCTTTCTCACCTCTGCTGTTTTTCTTTTGGACAGACATACCCAACTGTTTTCTCTCTTTTCCGATATCTCATTTATTCTTTCTTTTTATTTTTACTCTACGGTTACCACCTTAGCTAGATTTCTCGGCTTATCCACATCAAAGCCCTTATCTGAGGACACATAATATGCCATCAGCTGCAGTGCCACCGATGCCGGAATAACCATAAACTCGTCACGCAGATTCGGCAGGGTAAAAATTTCAATTTCCTGCCTTAAGGACTGAAGCAATTCCCCTTTGATGAACAGGATGACTCGCGCTCCTCTGGACTGCACTTCCTTGATATTGGAAATCTCCTTTTGCATAATACGGGTCTGTGTCACCACTGCCACAACCGGCGTATGATTCGTAATCAGCGCAATCGGTCCATGTTTTAATTCGCCCGAAGCATACGCTTCGGAATGGATATAGGATACCTCCTTTAACTTCAGGGAGCCTTCCAACAACAGCGAATAATCCAGACCTCTTCCAATCATAAAAAGATCCTTTGCCTCCAGAATATTCTTGGCAATCAGGTGGATTTCCTTTCTGCGCTCCAGAACCTTTTCAATCGCAGACGGCACACGCTTAAGCTCTGCAATGTATTCCTTTACCTGCTTCTCCTTCCATACACCTCTGACCTGTGCCATTTTCGCCACGATCAGATAGATCAATGCAAGCTGCGTCGTATATGCCTTGGTGCTTGCCACCGCCATCTCCGGTCCCGCATCCGTATACAGCACATATTCGCTCGCCCTTGCGATCGAGCTGCCTTTCACATTAATAATGGCAAGGCTCCTTGCGCCCTGTTTTCTGGCATACTTAAGCGCCTCCAGCGTATCAATCGTCTCCCCCGACTGGGAAATGGCAATAACTAACGTCTTTTCGTCCACGACCGGATCAGTGTACATATATTCCGATGCAAGTTCCACATCCATATGCATGTTCAGAATTGACTTCACCAGAGACTGTGCAATCAGACCTGCATGCATAGCCGTTCCGCATGCCACTACACAGACTCTTTCACAGTTTACAAACAGGCTGTCCGGTACACCGTCCTCCGTAAAGTCCGGCATTCCGTCCACGATACGGTTCTGAATCGTATTCTGGATGGCCTCCGGCTGCTCCATAATCTCCTTTTCCATATAAAACGGATAACCGCCCTTATCGCTGCTGTTAAGTCCCCAGTTTACTTCCATATACTCCGGTTCTACGGCTTTTCCCTGCATATCACTTAAAGCAATACCATCCTCGGAAAGCTCCAAAAGACAATATTCCGGCACGACAAAATAACGGTTGGTAAAACGGCATAATGCCGTCACATCCGATGCCAGCATACATCCCTCTTCGCTCTGGGTTGCCACGATCGGACTGACATTACGAATGGAAAAAATCCTGCCCGGAAAATCCTCAAACAGAATGACTAACGCAAACGTACCCTGTAATCTGGAAACAGCCTGATAGATCGTCTCACGTGGGTTTCCGTTGTAAAGAGCATTTAAAACAGCTGCCGCCACTTCACTGTCCGTCTCAGACTTTAACTGCCCATTCAACCGGTATTCCGCCGCAAGCTCCTTGTAATTCTCGATGATACCGTTATGCACTACCGTCACCCTGCCTACCTGATGCGGATGCGCATTGACATTGCTCACACCGCCGTGGGTTGCCCATCTGGTATGACCGATACCGCACTTTGCATGAATTTCCTCATCTGCACACACTCTTTTCAGATCACTGACACGTCCCGCACATTTAAAAATCTGTATTTCCTCTGCCTCTTGATCTGATACGGCAATACCGGCACTATCATAGCCCCGGTATTCAAGGGATTCCAGTGCATCTAACAGGATTTCCTTCACTTCCTCTTTTCCTGTATATCCAATAATACCACACATAAATATTTCCTCATCTTTCTCTATATAAAACTATGAACCTCTTTTTGAAAAAAATACAGTTTCCTGTATACCTTCATTATACCGTATTTGTTTTGCAGTCACCTGCATATTTGCCGGTATATCCCGCACTGAAGGCAGTACGGAAGGGCATCCGCCGAATTTTCGATCACCCTTCTCCTCGTCAACCTGCCGGGCGTTCTTCTTCCCACAGGTACATGGCGCTAGATGAGAAAACAGTTGTTGTAATATATTGTCCGCCTTTTTCCACTATATGCAGTTGTCATGGTTCAACGTCCTTACTATACTAAATGTTTTCCGGTTTGTCCAGAGCTTTTTCCCGGAGTACGGGGCTTTACTATCCCCGTCCTCCTATCCCTTGCGCAGTCCCTTCGGATAGTGGTTCTTCATAATACCGCCTGCAAACTTTCCCCACCCCAGACTGTAGCCATCCACAGTGATCAAATACCATCCTTTTTCTCCTTCCGCCGGAAAGGTCTGCCCGTTTAAATAGGAGCGCACCGTTCCATCCTCTGTCGACAGATTCCAGGTTCGGTATACATCCTCCGCTTTCAAAAAAAGTGCAAGCGCATGTGAAGGTTCAAAACGTCCCTTTTTGAAAGTGCCCAGATGAAGCCCCGGACGAAGTACCTTCAGTCTGTCAAGAGACGGCATTTCTCCCGGGGTCAGGTAAAGCTGTTCGCCAAAAGAAACAAACTCCCCACTGCCATCTGCAGTTTTTTCCCTCAGACCATCCGCCCCCATCCGCAGGGTATCTTTGCAAAATTCTTCAAATTCCTGCATATCTGCGCCTTTCTTAACCGTTTTACGCTCTGCCGGAATCTGACATTCATCCTCCTTCCCCTTGATCAGAACTGCTGCAAAATGCCCTTCTCCGCGCAGCTTATGTGGCCAGAGCCGTATTGCTCTTTCCAAATGCTCTGCCGGCTGTGCTGTCCATTCCGCTACTCCACCGGACATACCGTCCACTTTCTCTGTTTCAAGCAAAGTAAATTCCGGATGTCTGACCATCAAACGGCTGATGCTGCCTTCATTTTCTTCCGGTGCGAAGGTACATGTGGAATAAACCAGTCTTCCGCCCGTCCTTAGCATCACCGCCGCACAATCCAGAATGGCATCCTGCCTTTCGGCACACAGTCTTACATTCTCTTCACTCCACTCACTGCAGGCTTCCTCGTTCTTACGAAACATTCCCTCCCCGGAGCATGGTGCGTCCACCATGATCCTGTCAAACCATCCCGCAAAACGGTCCGCCAGCCGCTCTGGCGTTTCATTTAAAACGATGGCATTACAGATTCCCATGCGTTCAATATTCTCGGAAAGAATCTTTGCTCTTGCCGGATGGATTTCATTACAGATCAGAATCCCTCTGCCCTGCATATCTGCTGCAATCTGTGTGCTCTTTCCCCCGGGCGCCGCACACAGATCCAAAACTCTTTCTCCCGGTTTCGCCTCAAGCAGCACTGCAGGCAGCATAGCACTCGGCTCCTGAATATAATACACTCCTGCCTCATGCAGCGGGTGCTTTCCCGGCTGGTCCTCCGGTTCATAATAAAATCCATCCGGGCTCCACGGCACCGGCTGCAGATGAAACGGAGCGGATTTGACAAACTCCTCCTTATCCGCTTTCAACAGATTGACTCGAAGTGACTGTTTTTTTGTACATTCATAACTTTTTAGAAATGCAGGATATTCCTCTTTTAACATCTCCTGCATTCGATTTTGAAATTGTTGTGGAAGCATAAGATTCTCCCCTCGTCCTTAATGAATAGCTGCTTTAATCTCTGTTCTTCTCTTTCATCCTTAATTTTTCCAGATACATTTTTTTATCTGCACGACGCATGGTATCCCGAAGGTCATAATCCTCCTGTGAATTGTATGCTTCATATCCACAGGCAATCTGCACCGGAAATTCTCCGGGATTTTTCTGATTATATTCCCGCACCCGCTCATTCAGCTCTGCCACTTTTCTTCCGCATTCCTCCTCCGAAATTCCGCTCACCAGAATACAGAACTCATCACCGCCGATACGGCAGCACTTCCCGTTTTCCTGAAAGGTCTGTTGTATCAGCCGTGCACTTTCAATCAAATACCGGTCGCTCTTCTCATGACCTCTCGTGTCATTACACTTTTTCAGATTATTAAGATCACACATAAAAACAACGCTCTTCTCCGTTGTCTCCTCCTTCTGCTGCACATATTCCATATATGCCGCACGGTTATATACCCCCGTAAGCTGGTCGAAGTATGCCATTTTCTCATAGTGTTTTGCCTTAACACCGATTGCCATCAGCCTTTTTGCCTTTCTGGCTGTCCGCGCTCCCAAAATAATAATATACGCCAGAAACCCAACCATTCCCATGACCATGACAGGAGGTGTATCTGTCAGATAATAGACCGACAGATCCGCCAGCATCCCAAGCAGACATGCACACATACAAACCGCCATGATTTTCAGTTCATGATTCCATCCTGCCGTACACAGTTCATAAAACAGCATGGAAAACGCTACCACCACAAGTGCCGCCATGCCGATATGATTGAGCCATAATGTCTGTCGGAAATCTGCAATTCCAAATACCTGCAATGCCAGTGAAACAAAGGAAATCAGCAGATTGCCCGCACAAAGAAGATACCAGACTACACTTTCCCTTGTAGAAAACATTTCCTTGAAAAACAGCACAAATGGTACCATTACCAGAAGAAGCATACAAAAAGGGATATATGATACTGCCGGTATATGCCGCAATACCAGGGCGGTAAGTCCCATATCAAACAGCTGCCAGATACCGATAAAAAGTGCAAACATTCCCATCATCAGAAGACTCTTGTCCACTTCCGCATTTTTCCAGTTATAAAGCGTAAAAAAGATAAATATCAAGCCTGCGAAAATCGCTGCCACACTCAAAACCAAAGACAGTATATTCTCCCGAATGATTTTTCCATAAATGTTAAACCGGGATCCAAGATAAAACTCCGGGATGCTGTTCCTCGTTTCCTCATATACCGGAGTCAGGATTACTGTGATTTTCTTTCCGTTATCCCCCGGATAAATCGGAATAATATTCCAATTATTTCCAGGTGTTCGGCCAAACCAGTTGTCTTCGGAAACATTCAGGCTGTAGACCGGATTTCCCTGTATCCACACCTCCACATTCTGATGCAATGTCTGAAACATCAGACAACTTCCCTCTCCTGTTCCGTTTACCTGCATAGTGTACTCCGTACGGATTCCAAACGGAGCTCCCTTATCCTCTCTTTCCCGGCTTTCATACTCCGTCAGTTTCCGATAGCCCTGATCTCCCCTTCGCTCAAATACCTCATCCTTCGTTCCCACACAAAGGCAGAAAATCAACACCAATACACAACCGACACATAACAGATATAATATATGTATCGCTCTCTTCACTTTACTCCCTCTCTTACTGTCATCTTATCCGTTTCATATGCCACTTTATTCTAGCATAATACCTGGAAAATCTACAATATTTTTTTGTGTTCACTCATCCCGGCAGACTCTCCGACAGACATAATGCTCCGTATCCAACCCTGCTATTTGGATATTCCCCTTCTCCCCGTATCGGTCTGGCTCCCCTTCGCAGATAGGCTTTCACCTTCTCACCGTATAAAAACGGATCGTTGCCCCGCACGATGCCCCACTCCATCATCAGCGCCGCCGCCCCCGTAACAAAGGGCGTGGCAAAGGACGTCCCGGTCAGACTTTCCGTACCTCCCGCTCCGTCACTGATTATAATATTCACGCCCGGCGCCACCAGATCCGGTTTCACTCCTCCTCCCGCAACCAGCTGTCCGGCACGGCTTTCCAACACGTATCCCCGTCCGGAAAAATCTGCATAAGCACCGTATAAACTATTATAGGCGCCTACTGTAATGACCTTTCCTGCAGTAGATGGAATCGTAAAGGTTTCCTCCGGATTCGGAGAAAAAAAGCGGGTGCCGCTGTTTAACACCTCGCTGCCCGGCAGATAAAACCGGTAATTGCCAGTCACGATCCTGACCGGATCCAGTTGGAATGTCCACACCCCCGGCGTAATGTAATCCCCTCTCGGAATAAAATCAAAAAAAATCTCCTGATCGATTGAATAGGGTGACGGCTCTCCGATATAGATCAACAGCTCTGTCTCATCCATCATAAGCCGCACTGTCCCCGGTCTTGTCGTGTCAATGGTCTGAAAGGTTCTGTCCGGTGAGATAAGCGTAATGCGGAATACATCAGCATATTCCTTCCAAAACTGCACATTGACCCCTCTTTCATACGGCGCTATGGAAAGCTCAATCTCTCTGGATTCTGTTGCCTGCCCTGCCGTATGTCCTCCCGCCGCCCCCTCATTTCCACTTCCGACGCAGATCACATTTCTACCGATTTCCGATACATTATCCAGAAACCGTTCGATCAGGGAAGTCCCGTCATGAGCGCCATACGTATTGCCAAAACTTAAATTAATGGCTGCCGGACGTCCTAATTCCTGCGCCTTCTTCACTACATAGGTCAGTGCACGCATCAGCTCTGTTGTCCGGGGAAACGATTCTTTCCCCGGTATTCCAAGCTTTACTACAATCAGTCCGCTCTCCGGTGCCACGCCCGGATATCTTCCGTTCGAAGAAAGCCCGTTTCCTGCTGCAATCGCTGCCACTGCAGTTCCATGTCCTGATATATCTGCAGTAGGAAGCCTGTCATTTCTTTGTCCTGCCCTGCCTGCACCCGGGAACCTTCCTGCTTTCCCTGACTCTTCCCCCCTCCGTCTCCAATGCAGCATTTATTTGTTCTCCGGTAAATTCCACGCCGCTCAGAAATCCTTCCGGCGGGGTCATTCTTTTTGCCTCGTCTGCGGCAAGTGACTGATCCCACAGATACAGTATCCGACTGCTCCCGTCCCGGTTTCTGAAGTCCATGCGCGTGTAATCAATTCCGGAATCAATGACCGCCACAATGACACCCTCCCCACTCAGATACGGCTCCCGTATTGTAACCGGTGGGATGCAGGATGCTTCCTTTGCCTGCACAATCGAAAAAAAGAGCCGTTTCGGCATCTCAATATACTCTACCTCATCCAGCTCTGCAAAGGATCTAAGCAGACTCTGCGGCAAAGTCACGATGGCATATCCTGCAATCAGATTTTCCACCTGAATCGGAGAGCCTGCAAGTCTGCTTAAATCCCCATTATATTTTACAATTACCTCCCACCTTTTCTCTCCCTCTGCGTATGCCGTATCCAGAACCGACGATTTCTCCCGTTCCTCCTGTGTAGCATCCAACGCCAGATTTAAAAGGTTTTCCAGCTTCTGCGAATTCATGGCATATTCCTTTTTTGTCTTTCCTTTATCCTATGCTGCCTGTATGCCACATGCGCATTCTGTTTATGTAGGTGGTAATTTTTTATTTTTGATATCTGCTGATATCGGAAGCCTTCCTCCGCCAGACCGCGCCAGTATCAGCATAGCCCCCCGTTTTTCGTTGCTTTCCTGTTCTGCCAGTCTTTTCTCAATAAACTGCCGGTCCAATGCCCTGCGCTGCTCTCTGTTTCGTCTGCGGATTCGTTCCATCCGCTCCATAAAACTCTCTTTTCGTCCTGCATCAGACTGTTTATCAACCTTACAAACTGCCTCCTTCAGTCTTTCCTGCGTCTGAAGCTGCATCTGAATCATACTATCGAGCATAACCTGACACCCTTTTTCCATATCATACAAGCCAGTTTCCCAATATACTATTATAGGAAGTACTGCTGTTGCCATAGCCCGTATTATTATAGCTTCCGTAGCTGTTATAACCGGAATAATACGGGTTGCTCTGGTTTGCCATGCTGCTTACCGCACCGGCTTCCGCATAAATGCTTCGAATGCTTACCTTTCCGGCAAAGGAAGACGTACCGTCAAATAATGCCCTAAGTTCATCCACCGCTGCCTTTTCCAGCTTTTCTGTATCAACTGCCAGTGTTCCATCCTTCTTAGCTGTAATACCGACCTTTGAAAGCTCTGTCTTTGCCTCTGACACATAGGTTTCAAGCTGTGTCAGATAAATATTGTTGAGACTCCCTCCGGTCTTTTTCATATTGGTAATCATCCTATTATAATCTTCCACAAATTCGCGGATTTCACCGGTCAGTTTTTCCGTATTCTGATCCTTAACCGCCTTTGAAAACAGGGAATCCTCTCCAGTCTCCAAAAGTTTTTCCGCATGTTCTCTGAGTCCGGATGCTGCCTTCTGCGTATTTTTATACAGCGTCTGACCGATTTGTCCGGTTCCTGCGCTGCCGTAAAGGCGCGAACCTGTCAGTCCACTCACCCGTCTGGATGTATTACTCCTGCCGGATATATTACTATTTCTGGAGGTTCCGTTTCTTCTGCTGTAAACCGAAGAGGCAATCCCGGTATATCCCTCGCTGCAATTGCCCGCTGTCTGCGCCCTCCTCGTATAAAAATTGCGGAACATGGATGATGTAACTCTCATATGCTTCCTCCCTCACACCTTTTCTTTTAGTTTCAAATATAGTAAATAACGTTCTGTAAAGCCGTGATATTTCTGTTTGGATAAAAATATCACATCGCCTCCGTTAACCGTAATGCTGGTACTATCGTAGCTTTCCACTGCTGCCAGATTGACAAGATATCCTCTATGACACCGGTAAAATCCTGTTCCCAGCTTTTCCTCAAAATCAGAAATTCTTCCATAACATTCCAGGCTCTGCTTCCTCGTATGGACAATCAGTTTTCTTCCGCTGCTTTCTACATAAAGAATATCTTTTCTTGCTACCCTCTGATAATTACTGCCGTTTTTAATCAAAATAGGCTCCGTTTTTCTGCCCGAAACCTCTTTAAACTTTGTTCCGTCCAGCATAATAATATCAAATGGAGTATCTGCTGCCAAAAGCTTTCCTGCATCCTCGAATCGGTGCAGCTTGTATTCCTGCCCAGCTGCGGTCAGCAGCGATTCAATATACTGCCCTTCCTGCATGTCACATATTGCTATTTGTACCACTCTGACTCCTCCCATGTTTTCATTGACATAATATGTTTCGTTCACCTCTTAGACGCTTTTAACACCTTTGTCATGAAAACCTTCTTTTTTGTAATGAAAAAGGTATTATCGAACCGCACACTCTATGCGTTCCAACAATACCTTCCATGGCTTTTTCACTGATCTGATTATTCTAATATCTTTCTATACGATGTCTTTCTATACAGTCTCATTCACTGCGATTCCCTTCAGGTCTTCGTTTAAAAGTTTATTTTTTTCCACGATTTCCTGCAGTTCTGACTGAATCTGATCCATCTGCTGATCTGCC
This sequence comes from Clostridiales bacterium, assembly GCA_012520645.1. Classification (GTDB taxonomy): domain Bacteria; phylum Bacillota; class Clostridia; order Lachnospirales; family Lachnospiraceae; genus JAAYNV01. Next base: position 73,669 of record JAAYNV010000066.1, read on the forward strand.
TCCTGCATCTCATACATAAGGTCTTCGGAAACATCCTCATCACCCTTCTTCTTTTGAAGCAGCTTTTCTTCTTCCTCTTTCTTCTCTACAGCCTTCTTTGCCTCTTCCTTGAGTTCCTCCATCTCTTCATCCATCTGTTCTTTGGCTTCTTCCATCAACATTCCGATGATCTCTCCCGACGCCGACTGCTCCATAGTTTCCGCAGTCTTCTGCGCCTGGATCATACCTTTATTTTTTAGCAGTGCCTGCTTTGTTCCCTTGATAATGGCAGACTCTACCGCAATGCCGTCCAGTGCATCCTGCTTTAATCCTTCGTAATAGTCTATAACCTCATCATATGAAAGAGCAGCGGTCTGATAATCGGTAAGCGGTCCCATCTCTGCAATCCGGTTTAGTTCCTCTTTGGATAATTTGTCCAGTCTTCCTTCTTTTTTGGCCTGATTCGCCTTTTCGATCAGTAATAGATCCTGATGCTCTTTGCTGTCCTGCGATATACCGAACTGCTCCTTCAATCCTGCCTTTGTCTGCTTCATATCGTTTATTGCCGCATTATAAGTATCCGCCTCTTCCTTTAAGGCTGCAATCTTCTCTCTTCTGGTCTCCAGATCGTCATCTATTTTTGCATCATTCTCAAACTGCGCCTTAACGACCTTCATGGCTTCCTTTTTTGCCTTCTCCACTTTCCGTTCCAACGGACTTTTGAGTTTTCCCTGCTCTAAATCTCCCGCAAAAATATTGCTGTTCTTCTTATCCTTTTCTTCCTTCTGCATCGCTTCGTAGGCAAAAAAAGTCTTTTTCCCCTCATTACTCTCTACTCTCATAACAATCCCCCTTCTATATGATCCGTTAAAATTTATATCGGCTACTGCTCTGTTTTTGTACACGGTCTGTCCAAAACTTTTGATTCTTTTCATTTTTATATGAATCCTTTATAATAATCATAGATTCTTTCAGAAGACTGTTATCCCAGAGCTTCTGTCCATAAAATAAGTGAGGAAACAGCATGAACAAGAGAACGCAAAATTCTTCCCTGTCCATAGAAGAATTAGAAATAGCCGATACGCTGGACTACCCTGTCGGTGCATATTATGTAGACTTAAATCAAGTCTATAACAAACATATCAGCTGGCATTGGCATGAAGAAATGGAATTTGATATCATAAAAAAGGGATGCGCACGCATTACTGTTGGAGACGAGGTGGTAGAACTGTCTGCCGGTCAGGGTCTGTTTATTAATCAGAATGTCCTGCATACCATTTTCCCGGCAGGAGAAACGGACTGTACCTATTACTCCATTATTTTTCATCCGTCTTATCTGTTCGGTTATGGACGGCTTCTGACATCCACCAAATATCTGATTCCCATACTCGCCTCTCCGGTCAAACATATGTGCCTGTCCGAACAGGATTCTTTGCAACGTGGCATTCTTCAACGACTGAATAAAATTACAGCAATCCACCTTGCACATGAATATGGAGAAGAGCTTCTGATCAAAAGTGAACTTTGTCTGCTCTGGCTGGACTTGATCGAACTGCTGCAGCCGGATCAGACCACTCCCCTTCCGGATGCACACATCACATCTGCTACACCGGATGAAACGAGGGTCAAACAGGCGATCACCTATATCCAGGATCACCATATGCAGCAGATTTCCCTGGAAGATATCGCATCCTCCGTCCATATCAGCAAAAGTGAATGCTGCCGCTGCTTTAAGCGCACGCTCTCTCTGACCCCTTTTGAATATCTTATGAAATACCGTATCTATACAGCAGCCAAAAAAATCTACAGTCATGATTCGACAGCTGACTCCATTGCTGCACTGGCAGTCTCTGTGGGCTTTAATAACACAAGTTATTTCAACAAGTTATTCAAAAAATACCTGCATTGTACTCCCAATACCTATAAACGGATGCTCTCACAAAATCCGGATATGGTATGGGATGCTTTCGGTCACCCCATTCCGCCCGGGTACCGATAAGCCCATTTTTAATAACGCGTGTTCTTTTTATCATCTTCACAGAATGGGAAGGACTATTTGGTATAATAGGCAAGCGCAACACGATACAAATATTCCATATCATCGCTTCCCGCCGTTTCCACAGCCGAGTGCATGGCAAGCTGCGGAAGTCCCACATCCACTCCGGCTACCGACACCTTTGCAGTCACAATATTTCCAAGAGTCGATCCGCCCGGAATATCAGAACGATTCGTGTAGTCCTGATACGGTGCCTCTGCCTCCCTGCAAAGCTGTTTAAAATAGGCTTCCGATCCGGCATCCGTCATATACTTCTGACCTCCATGATGCTTAATCACTACCCCTCCATTTAAATACGGTGCATTCACCGGATCTGCCTTTTCGCCCCGATTGGGGTGTCTGGCATGCGCATTATCTGCCGAGATCAGAAAGCTGTCTGCGATCATCCTGCGATATGCACTGCCTTGTTTTCCCAATGCCTCTGCAATATTTTCCAACGTGTCCTTTAAGAAGGTCGAGGCCGCCCCCTGTCTGGTCTGGCTTCCAACCTCCTCATTGTCAAACACCGCTCCTACCGTTACATAGTCCCCAGGCTCACTTTTCGCCAGTGCTTTCATCGTCACAAAGGCGCACTGCAAATCATCCAGTCTTGGGGAAACAATAAACTCTTCCTTTGCTCCCAGAAAACTCCCCTTCTGACGCACATATAAATACAGATCACTTCCAAGTATTGACTCAGTCTTGCACCCGATTTCCTTTGCTATCATCTTTAAAAAGGCATCCTTTGCTTCCTTTCCACCAAATAAAGGCAAAAGATCCACCTGCGGATTGTATTCTACTCCTTTATTCATATCCCGGCTCATATGAATTGCCAGATTGGGAATGACGACCAGATCCCGGTCCACCATCACAAGATGCTCCTTCAGTTTTCCATTCTCTCCGGTTATCACTCGCCCTGCCACGGAAAGCGCTCTGTCAAACCATGTGGACAATATCATTCCCCCATACTTTTCCGTGTTCAGCCGGACATACTGCCCTTCTCCGGAAAGTTCCGCATCCGGCTTAAGCTTAAAGCACGGAGAATCGCTGTGTGCCGCCATCATATGAAAACCTGCAGGCTCCTTTCCCGGAATCCGAAATGCCAGGATGGAAGAACTGTTGCGCATCACATAGTAGCTTCCACCCTTCTCGATTTTCCATTCTGTTTTCTCATCCAGTCTTTCAAATCCCTGTTCTTCTAAAAGCTCTGCCAGATTGGCGGCCGCATGGAAACAACTTGGACTCTTCTCAATAAACTCCAGACATTCTTTTGTCAGCTGTCTTCCCTTATTTCCCTGTGCTTCTATCATTTCCGTTCTCCCTTCCATAAGCTATACCACACCGGTTTTCTCCGGAAACTGCCGAAATCCACCGTCCACGATCAGTTCTCTCTCCCGAAACAGTGTCTCCACAGCAATCCGGTAATCAGAAATCCGTTCTGCCTTTTTGATTCTCTTGGCATATTTTTTCCCATCCGGAAACATATGAATCATGTAATACCAAAGTTCTTTCATTTTAAACAGCACATTCTTATCCCCCATCTCAAGGTCAAGATATCCTGTAAGTATACGGTCATGAAACTGTTTAAACTGTTCCTTCGTCATTGCCGTTTTGCTTTTTATCTCCTGTGCCAGTCCCGGATTGGCAATCAAGCCTCTTCCAATCATAACACTTGCTATTCCATCCATTTCCTGTTCCAGCTCATGATACGCATGTACACTGAAAATATCTCCGTTATAGCAGAGTCTGTTTCTGCTCTGCTTCATTGCATACAGAAAACTGTCTCTGCGAACCGGTGCTTTATAATAGTCTTCCCGAACTCTCGGATGTAGGATTACCTCCGAAAATGGATAACGGTTATAAAGTTCAAGCAATGTTTCAAACTCTTTTGCATCCTCCATGCCAAGCCTTGTCTTTACCGATATTTTCATGGACAATGCCGAAAAGATCCGGTCAAAAAAGACTTCCATTCCTTTTGGATCCGCAAGGAACCCGGCTCCCCTGCCACGCGCTGTCACCGTTCCCGAAGGGCAGCCCAGATTCAGATTGACCTCCTCATAGCCATATGCCAAAAGAGCCTCTGCCACCCGTATAAAATCCTCCGCATTGTTGCTTAATATCTGCGGCACCACCGGAATGCCTTCGTTGTGCTCCGGCAGGATGTCCTTTTTTTCTCTTGCATTAAAGTTACAGCTGGTATGAGGTGTCAGAAACGGCGTGAAATAACGATCCAAACCGCCAAATGTTTCATGAAATGCCCGTCTGTACACATATCCGGTAATCCCCTCTAATGGTGCCATATATATAATCATAATTTAATTTCCACACTCCACGCTAATCTCATTAAAAATCCGCATAATTTCATCGGTCTGCACTGCCATCTTTTCTGCACCGCACTTATCTAAAATAGCCTTTCCTTCGTGCATCATGAGAAGACGGTTTCCATACTCTACAGCATAACGCAGGTTATGGGTGACCATGATCGTGGTCACTTCCTTTTCTCGTACGATCTTATCCGTCAGTTCCATAATGATTTCAGCAGTCTTTGGATCCAGTGCCGCCGTGTGCTCATCCAGAATCAGGAACTCTATCGGCGTCATGGTGGACATCAAAAGGGCAAGCGCCTGACGCTGACCTCCTGACAAAGAACCGACCTTTGTGTGCATCTTATCCTCCAGTCCGAGTCCCAGCGGACGAAGCATCTCCTGATATTCTTCCATGCGCTGCTTTTTTACACCTCTTCCGAGACCAAATACCTTCCCCTTATGATCCGCAATGGACATATTTTCCAGAATCGTCATGCCAGGACAGGTTCCCTTCGCAGGATCCTGATAGACCCGTCCGATTTTGCGCTGTCTCAGATAATCCTTTTTATTTGTAATGTCTTCCCCGTTTACCAGAATCTGACCGCTGTCTACGGCAATACTTCCACAGATAATATTCAGCATGGAAGTCTTTCCGGAACCGTTGCTTCCGACCACCGACACAAACTGCTTATCCTCAACCGTCAGATTAAAACCGTCAAACAGACAAAGCTCATTGACGGAACCGGGGTTATAATTTTTATGAATGTTTTTTAGTTCAAGCATTTTTCTTCACCTTCTTCTTTCTGTCCCCTCCGATCACCAGAATCACAAGGAACAAAACAGCCGTTACTAATTTCAGATCACTGGATGCCGGAATGACACGAATTGCTACTGCCACACAGGCTTTATACAGCAGAGAACCGATAATGACACTGCTAGTCACCCTTAAAAAGGTTATCTTCTGAAAAATGCTGGTTCCAATGATCACGCTCGCCAGACCGATGACCACCGTTCCTGTACCGCTTGAAATATCAAAAAAACGCTGTTGGTTGGCAAAAATACATCCGCTTAAACAGACAAGACCGTTTGCGATGGAAAGTCCGATGATCTTAACGATTCCTTTATCCACCCCAAGGGACGTTACGATCGTCTCATTATCCCCGACTGCCCTGAGCATAAAGCCCGACTGGCTGCTCATATACCAGTCCAGAATATATTTTGTAGCAATCATAATTATAAAAATTAAAATAGCCGTCTTATATTTTTCCAGAAATCCCGGAAACAGCGCATTCACAAAACGATTGTCAAAAATATTTTCCTGATTGTAGATCGGCAGGTTGGCTTTTCCCGCAATTCTCAAATTCACCGTATACAGAGCCGTCATCATGATGATTCCGGAAAGCAGGTCCCTGACTCCCAGCTTTACATGAATGACCCCCGTCACCATTCCTGCCAGCGCGCCCGCCAAAAAGGAAATCGGCAGCGTCAGATAGGGATTGACTCCCTTTGCGATTAAAATACATGCTACAGCCGCTCCCATCGGGAAACTGCCATCCACGGTAAGATCCGGGAAATCCAGAATCTTATAGGTGATATATACCCCTAACGCCATGATGGCATAGATCATTCCCTGCTCCAAAACACTCAGTAACAAAGCCACTTTTCTTTCCTGCCTTTCCTGTTTTACAACATGCAGGCGGCATCGACTGCCGCCTGAACGTCTTCGCTTACTTTGCTTTTACGATTTCCTTATTCACATTCTACTATGATCTCATCAAACTTCTCAGCCGCACCGTTTACAAACTCTTCATCTAATGCAAGACCGATCTTGTCAGCCGCTGCAGTATTCACATACAGGCTGGCTTCGGAAATAACTTCATATTTTAATTCAGAAGCGTCTGCCTCGCCCTTTAAAACTCTGGCTGCCATGGCTCCGGTCTGCCTGCCCAGTTCATAGTATTCCAATCCCATGGATGCTACACAACCGTTCTTTACCTGTTCTACCTCTGACCCGAACACAGGAATGCCTTCTTTGCCTGCTGCATCCAGAACAGTCTGCAATGCCGATACGACTGTATTGTCAGTCAGATTGGTCATACAGTCCACTCTGGAAGCTAAGTCTGCTGCCGCCATCGGTACATCAGCAATCGTGTTGATACCGCTCTCTACAATCTCAAAACCGTAGTCTGCCGCATATTTCTTATATTCGGCAATCGTACTCTCTGAATTGGTCTCGCTGGTCGTATATAAAATACCGATGGTCTTTGCTTCCGGCATAATTTTTCGAATCATTTCCAGCTGATTTGTTACCGGAAGTGCATCAGAGGTACCTGTCACATTTCCGACGCTTGTGCCATCCTCTTTTGCCAGTCCTGCCGCCACCGGATCGGATACTGCAGTATAGATAACCGGAATCTCTGTTTTCATACAGGAGTTATAGGCACTCATGGCACTCGGTGTTGCAATTGCACAGATCAGATCCACCTTCTGGGATACAAAATTATCCGCGATCGTACTGGCAGTTCCCATATCTGCCTGCGCATTGTCCATCACAATGGTCAGATTCTCACCTTCTACAAATCCCGCCTCTGCCAGTCCTGCCAGAAAGCCTTCTCTGCAGTTATCCAGAGAACCATGCTCTGCAAACTGGGAAATGCCGATCGTATAACTTCCTTCCTCAGCCGTACTGTCCGCATCAGCGGATGACGCATTATCACCTGCCTCTGCTGATACATCTTTCTGGGATGAAGTCTGTGCCGTACTTCCGCATGCACTGAGACCTGTAACCATTGCCATTACCAGTAATACTGCTAATACTTTTTTCTTCATAATGTTTCCTCCTTTTTGAAGCATGATGTTTTATCTGCTTTTTATGAAACCAAATACAAAGAGTCCGCTTACGGACTGACGGCTTCGCTTCGCCCTCTCAGGCATTCCTTCGCTGCGCTCATGATACGCACAAAAAACCGTCTCAAACAAAAATGCTTGAGACGGTAATAAAAATCTTATTATCGCGGTGCCACTCAAATTGACTGAAAGTCCACTCTTTCATGTACCATCATACATGCCGGTCTGGTAACGGAGCCGGAATCCCGCCAACGCCTACTATAATTTCAGGTTGTCCTCGAAAGTCCATTCGCCATTCTTCCCTTTACCGCATTCCACCCCCTGCGGCTCTCTGTAAAAGCTCTGATTGGTTACTTCTCTTTCTCATCGGTTTCATCTATCGATTTTTCAATCTGCTTTTACTATACTGTTCCATGACTCTTTTGTCAACCATTTTTTGAAGATTCATCCGGTTCAGAAATCCGAACAGAAGTCGTAACTGACGTACCGGCAATTTCTGTCGTTATGACAAGAACACGGCTTCCATCCGGCTTCTGGATAATTTCGGAAGAAATTTTTTCACCGTTTTCTTCCTTCTCTTCCTCCTGCTTTTCGGAAGCTGCAATACTGCCTGTAAACAGAGCTGAAACTGCCTGTTCATCACTGTTTCTTTCACCTTCCCTGTTCCCTGTATCTGCCACTCCTGCCTCTTCATCCAGATGCTCTTGTGCCGAATCTCCAATACTGTCTGAATCCTCGTCAAGCTCCTGCTTTGCCTGTCTGACTTTGGCATCCTGTGCGATTGCACGTAAAATCCGGTTCACATCCTCCGGTGAGAACATACCGATTGCCGCGGCAAGCTGTCCGATATTATCCCGGTTCACCTTCAGACACCCTCCCTCACTGAGCGGAATGGTAAGTACCTTGCTTTCCTTGCTCATATCACCAAGGCAGAGTGCACCTGCCTTATAATCACATTGAAATACCACTCCGTTGTACTCAACGACACCGTATTCATCCGCAAGATAAGAATAAGGCACATACTTTTGCCCCGTACCGTCTAACTTGGACTGCAGTCCGCTTCTTCGGTCGATTTCCCTTTCCTCTGCCTTTTTCTCCATTTCTTCCTTATGAAGTCTGCTCAGTTCCTTCGCCGACTCAATTTCTACATCCGTCTTTTTCAACAAGGCTTCCCACTCTTGGCTTGTCATTTCACTGATATATTGCGGCTTATAGGCATATCTTGCCGCCTTCTCTGCTCCCGGCACCTGGATGCTGCCAGCCGCATTTTCATCCTTCTCCCCATCCACCACTGTTCCGGCTTCCGAATTGTCATTTTCTTCCTTTTGTGCCCCCTCCTGTTCAGCACTGGCTGTTTCTGCTGCCGCCTTCCGGTAACAGGTGAGCGCCAGTACCTCCATGGGATTTTCCGTTCCTCTCGGCACATGGAATGGATCCACCTCATAAGCCTTGACATCCCCTGTCTCGGTCTTGACTTCGATATAAACACTTCGTCCTGACACGTCTGCCTTTGCCTTCATCGTACAACCGCCCAGCACATCCACAACTACTGCATCACATTCCGCATAACTCAAATTTCAGACGACAGTCTCGGACGTAGCCGTGCTCACTACGTTTTCCGTATCCTTTACATGATTTGTGGATGCCGCCTTCTGATACGCATACACGGCAGACGCATCCACACGTCCTTTTAAGGTCGTGCGCTCTTCTCTTCCTTCCTCTTCTGCAGGCAGACCTGACGAAAATCCACCCACCGGATTTTCCTTTCCCTGCTTTCTGCCATTCTGCGAAGCCTTGTATATATAAGAATTTTCTATCCCTCTTACTGTCATACGTTTCCTCCCTTTTCCTGAATCCTTCTTTTAAGTTCTTCCCTGCCGCGTTTTAAATGCGTCTTTACCGTGTTCTCCTGTTCTCCGAGCACCTCTGCGATTTCCCGTATCGAATAATCCTCATAATAAAAAAGATAGATCGGATTACGGTACTTTTCCGGCAGCGCAAGCACCTCCCAGAGCGTTTCATCCTCTCCCACATAAGGAATATGGAAAAATACCTTTTCCTGTTCCGGCACCTCCTGCAATGGAATTCTCTTTCGGTTCCACGCCTGTTTCTCGTGATCCTTGCAAAGATTTAAGAGCGCACGGATCAGCCATTCCCTCTCATGCTCCTTTGTCTTTAAGATCGGCTGGCTTTTCATCATGCGTAAAAACACTTCCTGCACCATGTCTTCTGCATCCGCATGGTCCTTCATATGGGTGAATGCGATCCGGTACAGGAGACTTTTGTACCTTTCAAAAATTTCTTCCATGCTTCCCCCTCTTCCCTCTCTATAAAGAAAACGAATGAAACCTGTAAAAAGTTTCATTCCGTTCCAATCTTTTATAAAACAGTCTTTTATCGCTATTTCAAAACTTCTTCTGTCCGGCTTTCACCCACGACCCGGATGCCGTTCTTCACAAGTAACTGAGCCGTCAATCCGCTCCCATCCGTCAAAAGCCCCGAAAAGCTCCCGTCATAAATTTTCCCATAGCCGCAGGACGGACTTCTCTCCTTCAAAATTGCCAGTCTGCAGCCATAGAGCTTTGCCAGCCTAAGCACCTCCTGTGCACCCTTTTCAAACTCTGCCGTACAGTCTCTTCCGTCCTTTGCCATGATTCGTTCTCCCTGTTTTTCACATGGAGTCCGCGGTGTCGTTAGTCCTCCTAAAATTTCCGGGCAGACCGGAATCAGGTTGACCTTTCCTTCCTTTATTGCCCTTTCTAAATTTTCGTCCAGATATCCACTGCCATCATAGCGGCATTTTACACCTAACAGACATGCCGACACCAAAATATTTTCTGCCATATGTCATCCATACCTTTCCAGATTTTCGCAAGCTGCTTTCTCTACTTTACATATCGGTCGATTTTACCAAAACAATTCATTCCATTTACAATATTTGTAATAGCTTTTTTTGAATTTCTGTGATAGGATGAAATCAATGAGCGCATACTAGTACTTTAGTAATGTTTCAAAACCATCCATTAAACACACAGCAGTTAAACTGCAGAATAGGAGTGTTCACATGAAATTTGATATGCACTGCCATACAAAAGAAGGTTCACTGGACGGAAAACTTCCACTCACTGACTATGTATCCCTCTTAAAAGCAAAAGGGTTCGACGGAATGCTCATTACCGATCACAATTCCTACAACGCATATCGCTCTTATAAAAAACAAAAAAATAATCCTGTATTTGCTGATTTTACTGTTTTAAAAGGAATCGAATACGATACGGTTGATGCCGGACATATTCTGGTCATCATGCCGGAGCAGATACGTCTTCCTCTTTTAGAGCTGCGTGGACTTCCGGTTTCTGTCCTGATTGATGTGGTTCACTTTTTCGGCGGCATTCTCGGACCGGCACATCCCTGCGGTGAAAAATACTTAAGCATTACCAATACCCGCAGCTACCGTAAAAATCCCAATATTTTGAAACACTTTGATTTTATGGAAACCTTTAATGCCTGTGAATCCCCTGAATCAAACCAGAAAGCGACCTCTCTTTCTGAGCGCTTCGGACTTCCCGGCTTTGGCGGAAGCGACGCCCACCGTGCAGATTGTGCCGGTTTAAGCTATACCGTGCTGGATGCTGTAATTGTTCACGAATCTGATCTGATTCGTCATATCCGTGCCAAAATGCCTGTCTCCTGCGGTGGCAAATATTATCATGGTACAACCAAAGAAAAAATCGGCAGGGTCAACGACCTTCTCGTTTACTCCTTCTGGCTGTATAACAAAAGTTCTGCATTGTTTCGTGCCTATCGAAGAAGGATGGCGCTGAATCATTATCTGGAGCTTGTAAGATAGATTCCCAACTTTCATATATTGTCCCCATTTTCCACAGCCGGATGGATCAGTATTTTAATACCCCAGCTTATGCAGCAGCTTCTCTACCTCCGCTGCCTTCAGCACCTTTCCCATAGAAGCAACCTTCTCATTTACAACCAGACCCGGCATACGCATCACACCATATCCCATGACTTTCTCCAGATCGGTAATGTATTCTACTTCTACGGACAGACCTGTCCTTTTTACCGCTTCCCTGGTGTTCTCGTATAGCTCATGGCATGCCTTACAGCCGGAACCAAGTACCTTGATACTGACCAGGGAATCTCCTGCATCATTGCAGCCGCAGTTTTTTGTTTTCCCATCCACAGAATTACCACCAAAACAGCAGTTTTCTTCCTTTACGTCTTTTTTCTTTCCAAAACGAAACAATCTCATTTCTAAGTCCTCCTTAAATTATGGTTTGTCTAAAACCGTTCTTCTTAATCTGCACTACCACTCTCTCCTTTACTCAATGCGCTATACAAGCATATATTGAACCGCATTAAAGAAATATCCAACCAGGATAATTCCGACCGTGCAAATAGCAATAAATATTCCTAAAAGCTTCGGCTTTACTGCTTTCTTTAACATAATCATGGACGGTAGGGAAAGTGTGGTAACCCCCATCATAAAGGAAAGTACAACACCTAATCTTGCCCCTTTCGCAAGCAGAGCCTCCGCAATCGGAATACAGCCAAAAATATCTGCATACATCGGTACTCCGGCAATCGTGGCAATCATAACTCCAAATGGGTTGCCTGTACCTAATACCTTTATAATCATTTCTTCCGGTATCCAATTATGAATAAGTGCACCTATGCCAACGCCAAGAAACACATAAGGAGCTACTTTTTTTGCAGTCGAAGCAACCTGCCCCCACGCATATTTCAGCCGTTCTTTCCCTGTAAGCTCTTCCTGCATCACATCTGTGGATCTACCATTTCGGATAAACTCCTCTACCTGATTTTCCAGGTGC
>JAAYNV010000067.1 GCA_012520645.1 Clostridiales bacterium
TATGCGTTCATCCTTGATACCGTATTTTTCAAGTTCTTTGGCAAACTCTGCATCACTATTTATGCGTTCTACCAGTCTGCATAAGTCCTCCTCACTTGAAATATCCATTCCTTCAAATTTAAATTCCACCGGATTCACCTCCCAACGAAGTAAATCCTCGAATCGGCTGTGCATATATTTTTCGTTTCTTTTTGAATGTCACATATCCATGTAACGAGACAATCACGATTGCAAATATGCCAACAACTTTACTCACGGACCAAATTAACTTTTTTGTCTTAGCCATTCTCTTCCTCCTTTTTGCATAAAAAAATAGGACTAGATTAGCTAAGTCAAAGGCATTGCTGCCAAGCTAATTTAGTCCTACCTAAATTTCAATATTTACTTGTTCTTTTCGCTCCTCTCTCTGTGGTATAATAAGTACAATCAATCTTGATTTTTTCTCAAATTCAGCTCATCACTTCTAAATCTGAAATTATAATGCAGGACTAAATCATCTGAAACCCTTGATTTTCCTAGGTTTCTTTGACCTTGTACAAATTATATCAGAAGCGTCCTTCTTAAACTCAATCGCAGGAGCTGCCACGGAATTGGCAAATCCGGTAATTGGCACAAGACTTCCCGCCCCTGCCCATTTGGTGATCTTCGGATATATATTCAAACCGGTCAAAAGGACGCTTGAAAACACCAGAATCAGGGAGCACCGTGAACCTGCCGTTTCCTGATCCATCCCAAGCCCCGTGCAGTAATTCAAAATAAACTGCCCAATCACACAGATGATCCCGCCTGACACAAAAGCCTTTGCCATCTGTAAAAATAAATTGTGGGTAGGGGTCACAGCCTTGACATATTCCTGATACTGTTTCTTCTTCTCCTCGTTCATCTTCCTTCTCCTTTTATAACGTTATCCATTTACAATCCATATATCACATCTCCGGTTGAAAATCATCGTTCCCGAACGTTCCTATTTCACCAGCTGTGCCCATCCGTGGGCGAAATAGTAGAGTGAACCGCACATTTTTCCAAGTGCCATTGCCAGTATGACAATTCCAAGACCATGCCGAAAACCGATCCTTCTTGTAAAAATCGGAATACTGTCTAACATCTCTGCAATCGCTAATGCCAGTGATCCCACAAAAATACCGGCAAAAATGCCATATACTGCCAGTAGGAGCATGCCGCATATTTCCCATGTCCTTCCGGGGAAAAAAATAACCGCGGCTTCTCCCCATTTTTGACATCCCGGAAACACACTTAAGATAATACCCGTAACCGCTCCCAGTATGACCATTTCCTCATACAAAAACACCTTTCGGTTCGTATGCGTCTTTCCGGCAAACCTCGGAATCAGACCGACAGACAAAAGCACGGTAAACAGACCGCCCGCAACCAATGCCCCGGCGCATATACCGACAACTGCCAGAAAGACATACTGCATCATGGCTCCTGCTCCTTTCCTTCCCTCTCTGCCGTCTGCACAAGCGTCATATTGACATCCTGTTCATATTCCCGCATGGCAACCTCGATCGGAGTAGGATCCTTAGTGATCCGTCTGCCGCCGATATGATTAAAGAATAGAATAATTCCAACTGCCAATCCTATCGAATAGCTGACCTCCAGCACCGTAAAGCCATCCGAGCTTCTGCCCATCACAATCTGATGAAATTCCGCAAATACCTCCTGAATGCCAATGTCATTATGAAATGCCATGATCGTAAATGCCGTTCCAAAAAAGCTGATCAGTGCTACAAAGACGATTTTAGCCGTTACAAGAAAACCCTTTTTCTGGTCCGTCTTTACCTGTTTGACTACGATATCCGTCTCTCCGACACTCTCCACCGAAATATTGGGATCTATCTTCTGAATTTCTTCGATCAGCTTTACAATACTGATGACCGTGCGGCCTCCCTGTTCGGAACGGAAATGATGTACCTGCATGGCTTTCGCCTTTGCCAGAACACTTTTGTTCGTGCCGGTTACGGAAGCAACATCCTTTAAATAAACAGAATCAGACATAACCTCCACATTCTGCTTTGCTTTCACATATAGAATATCCGATGCCATACTGTTTAACCGCCTTTTCTTCTTCCAGAGTTTCCAAAATATATAGGATTTTTACTGCGGTTAGTATGTGCAGCTTTTGTATTTCTATACGCGGAATTTCGAAATCAGACTGTTTAGATTCTTCGCCTGCTGAGACAATTCCTCTGTCGAAGCAGCCGTTTCCTCTGCGGTAGCAGAATTGTTCTGCACAACATCTGAAATATTGGAAATCTCAAGCCTGATCCGTGATGATTTATCCGCTTGTTCCTTTGTATCCGCTGAGATATTATGAAAGACTTTGGAAATCTGCATTGTCTTTTTGGCATCTGTTGTTCCCATTTCTACATTTTTATTGTATGTTACGATTCCAATCATTACAACAATGCTAAAAAAACTGTACCGAAAATGATTGAAAGTCTTGTCCTAAGTTTCATGGGTTCCTCCTCATTTGTAATTGCTGAATCCGTGTCTTACAGCCTGCTATTCTATGATACTGTACTGCATCCATTCATATTTGAGCTTTGTACCCTCTGTAATTTCAGCCGGAAGAAGCGCTCTTGCTACCAGCTTCAGATCGTCACTTTCGATATCCGTCCTGCGCAGATTCGCATAATCTCCATCCAGACTTTCCACTACATAATAAAAGGTATTCATACCATTTCTCCTTTGCCGTTTTTTTATTATCTCACAAAGTTTCTCTACAGGCAATTATCCAGTTCTGACAAAGCAATATATTTTCTCAGCCAAGCAGCGAACGCATCCTGAGCAATATCTTTTTTTCCAGTCTGGATACCTGCACCTGTGTAATTCCCATCTGCTTAGCTACCTCTGTCTGCGTCTTATCTTCAAAATACCGCAGACAGATCAGCCGTCTTTCCCGCTCATCTAGTTCATTTAACAGCTTCTCCAGTACCAGATGATTGAGAAGCACTTCATTATCATTTCGTTTCTCTGGCAGCCTGTCCACCAGATATACCTCACTGCCGTCCGGCTGATACACAGGTCTGTGAATGGATTCCACCTCTGCTCCCGCCTCCAGCGCCAGCACAATATCTTCCTTTTCGATTCCGGTTTCCTTTTCGATTTCTGAAAGAGTCGCATCCCTACCCTTTTCTCCTGCGATTTTTTCCTGCGCCTGTCTGATCCTCCATCCGTTTTCCTTAATGGTTCTCGATACCTTGACCATCCCGTCATCCCTTAGAAAACGTTTGATTTCTCCCGTGATCATCGGAACCGCATAAGTGGAAAACTTTACATCATAGGACAGATCAAACTTATCAATGGACTTGATCAGCCCGATACTTCCAATCTGAAACAAATCCTCTGCATCATAACCACGTCCCAGAAAACGCTTCACGATATGATGTACAAGCCCCAGATTTTTTTCTACCAGTAATTCTCTTGCCTCCTGACTGCCTTCCTGGGCTTTTGCAATCAGAACGCTGACCTCCTCCACGCTCTACTCCTCATCGCCGAGATAGCTTTCTGTTCCCAGTTTTTTTCTCATGCGTACCGTCGTTCCCTCTCCGACCGCTGATTCCACCTCCAGTTCGTCCATAAAAGCCTCCATAAAAGCGAATCCCATACCGGAACGTTCTAATTCCGGCTTGGTTGTATAAAGCGGCTCCATGGCACGCTCCACATTCTCGATTCCTTTCCCTTTATCCTTGACTTCTACAGTCAATCTGTCACCTTCCAACAGACACACAACCCTGACCTTACCCTCCTTCTCCTCATAACCGTGTATAATGGCATTGGTCACCGCCTCGGAAAGCGCTGTCTTTACATCTGAGATTTCCTCAATCGTCGGATTGACCGAGGTAATAAAGGCCGCTACTGCCACCCTCGCAAATCCCTCATTTACGGAAACCGCATCAAATTCCAATGTTATTTCATTTTTCATTTCTCTATCCATTCTCCTTTCCGCCCCTATTCCAGAATATCCATAACTTTATGTAAACCTGACAGATAAATGACTCTGCGGATTGCACCGTTAACATGCACCGCAAATACTTTCCCGCCAAAACAGCGCACTTTTTTGTATCGTCCCATAATAATGCCAATTCCGGAGCTGTCCATAAATACCGTCTTTTCAAAATCAAATACCACATTGTTAACCTTCTTATGTATGATGAACATATCCGCCCTTTCACTTATCGCTGCTGACTGATGATGGTCGATTTCCTCCGGCATCTTTACCATCAGGTAATTGTCAATCACCTTAAAATTTTCTTCCATGTTCTATTTTCTCCTTCCCAGATTTTTTGCGCATAATAAAAGAGAACATTACTCTGAATGTTCTCTTTCGTGTTTTCATCGCTTTTCTTTTTTATCTGTGCCTGATCGACAGCTTATCCTTCATCCTGCATTTCATTCAGGAAATTCTGTGCCTTTCTTGCCTTTTCAGTTCCTTCAAACTGACTGACTACCTGCTCGTAAATTTTAATTGCCTCATCCTTCTGTCCCGTATTGCGGTAACAGTTTCCGAGATACAGCAGGGCATCTCCATTTTTCTGATCAAATTCGACAGCCTTTTGCAGATCCGGTATCGCCTCTTCATACAACTCTCTGCGATAGGACTCATAGCCTGTATCATAATAATTCTCGGCTATGGACGGACCCACCGTCTGAATCATCTTCTCATACAGGGTGTCAACGACATCCGTTCCGTCTGCAGCCATCATGACAGGATCGATCTTTTCCAACTTCTCTGCGATCTTCTCAATGTCCTCCGGATTATCCAGATATGCTGCAACCGCATCCATCAGATATTTCATGGTCTCTACGGCTCCGTCTGTACCGACATAACTGTCTAACTGTGTCTGGATATCGGTATTGTTCTGCGTCAGTTCCGCTATCTTCTGTTCCAGCTCTGCAATATTTGCAGTCTTTAAATCATTCTGCTCACTTACCTTACGCAGTTCCTCCCGCACCGCATTGTCTGACTCCTTCAGACGTGCCGGCAAGATGAGGAAACAGGCAACCGCAATACCGATCACAATACCGATTCCCATATTCAGCAAAGTGGACGCTCCGCCGGATTCCCTCGCATTAATCGGCTGGATGATCGTCTCATTGCCGCTCTGGTACTTGATGACATCCTCATCTTTCCTTTTCTTTTCCTTGCCACGCCCTGCCTCGCGCATAGCAAGAACCGATTCGACCTCCTTCATATAACGGAGTGTCGTTGTATTGTTGGTATCAATCTTCAGACATTTCTGAAGCTCCCTCTGTGCCTTTTCCCATTCTTCCTGATTAATATAAAGCAGTGCCAAAAGCTGATGTGCCCGAATAAAATTCGGATTCAAAGACAGCACCTTTTTCAACTGTATGACTGCCAGATCCAGACTGTCCTGATGGCAATAGGCTAATGCCTGATTGTATTTCTTGATTGTCTGGTTGATGGTATCCAGACGCCCCTGATTGCTCTGGATCATGTTCAGGTAATCATCGGCAATATTTTTATTCGGTCTGAGATTCTTGCTGATGACCCACTCACTGAGGGCTGCAACTGCCTCTCCCATTTCAAAATAAACAAGCCCCAGCAGATTTCTCGCCTCAATATTGTTTTTATTGAATTTCAGGCTCTGCCGCAGACTGCTTACTGCCCCGGTCAGATCCCTGACCCCTGCTTTCTCCAAACCATCATTATAAAAGCGGTTCGAAGTACTGATAATTTTTTTGTATACAGAGACATCTGCGCCGCAGGCCG
The DNA here is from genome assembly GCA_012520645.1 of Clostridiales bacterium. GTDB lineage: Bacteria > Bacillota > Clostridia > Lachnospirales > Lachnospiraceae > JAAYNV01. The sequence continues at coordinate 5,756 of JAAYNV010000067.1, forward strand.
TACAAAAGTCCTTTTCTGACAAAGTGCATCCACAATTATAACACTTCATTCAAACGTCTCCCCTATTCTTCCTCTTTGTTATTCAGATCCTTTACCATGCCAACTACAATGTCAGCCATATCTGTTAAATCCTGATTATAAATTGCTTCTTCCGCTTCATCCACTTCGAGGCTTGGATGAAATTTTTTTAATTCTTCTTCAAAATCAATCATATTAACCTAGCCTTTCCCCTTTGATCCTTTCAAAACAGCTGCTTTGATCTGACCAACCAAATATAAAGAACCAGCTGCAAAAATAGTATCCTCTTCCTTCCTGTGTGAAAGCATCCACAATAATGCTTCCTCTACACTTCCAAAGCAGATTTCTGACAGACCATACGGCTCTGCCAGCTCCTTCAGCCTGTCACAGGATACAGCCCTGCTGTTATCAAGCGGTGCGAACACAACTTCGTCAAATACCGCCTCTGCAGCAAGCCGCTGTAGCATTGCAGCATAATTTTTTTCTTTTACTACGGAAAACAGGAGCAGAAAACGTCCCCTTTCTGTCTGCAGACGCATCTGTCTTACGGTATCCAGAAATGCCGATATACCATCCTCATTATGCGCTCCATCCACATAAACAGAGGGCATGACTTCTTCCATCCTGCCTTCCCAGACCGCATTTTTTACAGCATTCTCCATTTTCCCTACGGTTAGGTTGTCCCCAAACAGGGTTTCTGCCGCCCGAAGCGCCAGTGCGGCATTCTCCGCCTGATAAACTGCGCCGGTAGACAAACGAAGCCTAATATAATCATAATAGCGGGATTGATAAGAAAAATCAATGAAATTTTTATGAAAACACAAATCCCTGATATCTTCTGTTCCCACCAGGCAAAGAGACGCCCTTTTTTTCTCTGCGACCCCGGCGATAACCTGATATGCCTTCACAGGCATGTCCAGAGTAATGACCGGTACGCCTTCTTTTATAATTCCCGCCTTTTCTGCCGCAATTTCCTCAATCGTATTGCCCAGATATTCCATATGATCCAACCCGATCCGTGTCAGAATCGTAAGTGCCGGCTTCGGCACACAGTTGGTAGCATCCAGCCGTCCACCCAGTCCGGTTTCCAGAATAATATAGTCTGTCCCTTCCTGCTGAAATAATACCATACCAATAAAGAAAAGAAACTCGAAAAAGGTCGGGTGATATCCGGATAATTTTTCGGTCCCTCCTGCCTGCTTTACTGCCTCATATACCTGGGAGAAGGCTTCTGTAAAAGCTTTCTTTGAAACCGGCACCCTGTCGATCTGAATCCGTTCCGTCATTTCGATCAGATGTGGAGAAGTAAACATACCGACAGAATATCCCATTTCCCGTAAAATGGCATTCAAATAGGAACAAACGGAGCCTTTTCCATTTGTCCCTGCTACATGAATAATTTTCTGATGATTTCCCGGACACCCCATAAATTCCCAAAAGGCCTTCGTGTCCTGCGGTTCATTTTTTTTGGTAAACTTCGGAACACTTAAAATGTATTCCGAAGCCTCTTTATATTGCCACAACCTCGCCATCGATAACACCATGATTCAATGAATATTTTGTAAAGGACGTACTCTTCTCAAGAGGCATACGTTCTGCGGCAATACAGATTACCGAACCACGGTTGATTTTGCCCCGGATAAAAATGCACGCACCCTTTCCTCTATCGTGAATAGCGGTCAGCCTGTCCTTTTCCAGCTTGATATCATCCAGCATCGCAAACAGCTTATCCTTCTGCGCATTCATCTGCTTAATGCTCATCTCTGCCTTCAGCTGCGCCTGCTGTGAACCCTGCGTCTGTTTCCTCCGCTTTAAGAGATCCGTCATTTCCTCAACAAGCTCCATTAGCGTCTTCTTGATCTCCACCTCTCTACGGATCATATCCCTCATCTTCTTAAAATCATCCGGCAGAATACCGCAGTGTACCACTGTTTTGACTTCCACATCATTGCCCAGAGTCTGTGCTTCCACACCACACAAGCCATGTACATAACCGCCGATCACCGCACCGCGTTTTCCATTCAGTACGACACGCTGTTCCGCAAAGATATTGGAATTCAGAATAATATTGGCCTCCACATCCCGTCCTGCCTTCACATCCGAATATTCAATAAACTCAGCAAAGACACTTCCCTTTGCCGTAATCTTTGCCTTTCCGCCTCCCTGCACACCACGCTTTAATACAATATCGCCTCCGGCATACAACGTACAGCCTTCAACGGTACCATTGATCGTAAGATTTCTGCCCGCACGAATCACAACGCCTGCGCTGACATTGCCATCGATCACGATATCTCCGAAAAATTCCACCTTTCCGGTCAGAAGATCAACATCATCCGGCACCTCATGTACTGACTGGATATCCACCTTGTTATCGATGATCTGTATCTTGCCTTCTGTATTCGCAACAAACAGATTCGGATCCTCTTCACTCCGGCTGATACACCTGCCGGAAAGCGGAGGCAGATCCTTGGTAAAAGTCGGCTTTTCCTCTTCTCCGGTGACCTTGTATCCATTTTCTCCCTGTACTGCAGGATGATACAGAGCCACCTTATCCCCCTTATGTACATTCTGCAGGGATTTCATACTTGTATAATCTACCGAACCGTCCTCCCGGATCAAGGGAGCTCTGGAAAGATCACCCGGTGTGAAATAAAATTCATATTCTCCCGCTTTTCCTTCCACAGGAACTTTTCCTTCTGCTGCCTTGATTTCCCGACGGTAAATTTTCTTCTTTGCCATGGCTGCAATATTGGAAGTGATCAGACCTGCTTTGACCCCGTTCTGCTCCAGATACTCGATCAGTCCGGTCTTCGTATACTCCTCACCGTTCTCTGGCTCATCCAGATAGAGCCATGCCTCCATTTTATCCTCTGTAATGCGCACATAGGAACCACCCTGATTAACGGGATTCTTAATCAGGGTCTCTTTGAGTGCATCCATTTGTTCTTCGCTCAAAAATCTGGACATTTCTTCAGCCATGGCAGTTCCTCTTTCTACTTCTATTATCAACCATTATCCCAATTGTTGCAAGCGTAATTTTACCTGTTCCAGCATCTGTGTGTATTTTTCCAGTTTTTCTTTTTCTTCCGCCACTTTGGCTTCCGGTGCTTTGGACAGGAATTTCTCATTCTTTAACATGCCTTCAGCACGGGCAATTTCTCCGGTCAGACGTTTCTCTTCCTTTTTCAGACGCTCGATTTCCTGCGCAATATCCACTAACTCTGCAAACGGCATATACAATGTCGCATCCGGAATGACAACGGAAACCGCATCATCGGCAATACCGCTCTTATCCTTCTTAAGAATGACCTCGGAAGCATAGGCTAAAGATGCAAAGAACAGCTTTCCTTCTTCAAACGTCTTTAAAAGCTCTTCCTTTTCGCTGACTACATATACCTGTGCCTTCTTACTCGGTGCCACATTCATGCCGGTACGTACGTTTCGGATACCGCGAACTGCCTCTTTGATCGTCTCGATATCCCGCTCTTGCTTCGAGAAGGCCCGCGCTTCCTTATATACCGGCCATTTGGATACCATAATGGATTCTTCCTCACTTTGCAGCGTACAGAAAATCTCCTCCGTTACAAACGGCATGTACGGATGCAGAAGCTTTAACGCATCAATCAGCACATTCTTTAAGGTCCAGAGTGCCGCATTCTGGCTCTTCTTGTCATCGGAATTGTAAAGTCTCGGTTTTACCATCTCAATGTACCAGTCACAGAACTCGTCCCAGATAAAGTCATAAACCTTCTGTACGGCAATACCCAGTTCAAAATTCTCCATATTGTCGGTCACATCTTTTACAAGCGTATTCAGCTTGGAAATGATCCATTTATCCACCGGTTCCAGATCGTTTTGCATATTTTCAAAGGAAGCGTTTACGGCTGCCTCATCCGCATTTTCCATGTTCATCAGAATAAAGCGGGAAGCATTCCAGATCTTATTGGCAAAGTTACGGCTCGCCTCCACTCGCTCGTTATAAAAACGCATGTCGTTGCCCGGTGCATTTCCCGTAATCAGGGTAAGTCTCAGTGCATCCGCACCATACTGGTCAATAATCTCTAACGGATCAATTCCGTTTCCTAAGGATTTGGACATCTTGCGTCCCTGCGAATCACGCACAAGTCCATGGAACAGTACGGTCTTAAACGGTCTTTCACCCATCTGTTCAAATCCGGAGAAAATCATACGGATAACCCAGAAGAAAATAATATCGTAACCGGTTACCAGAACGTCCGTCGGATAGAAATATTTCAGTTCTTCCGTCTGCTCCGGCCAGCCTAAGGTCGAGAACGGCCAGAGTGCCGAGGAAAACCATGTATCCAGTGTGTCCTCATCCTGCTTGAAATGTTCGCAGCCGCACTTCGGACATACCTTCGGCATCTTTTTTGCTACGACAACTTCACCGCACTTGTCGCAATAATAAGCCGGAATTCTGTGTCCCCACCAGAGCTGTCTGGAGATACACCAGTCACGGATATTATCAGTCCAGTTAAAGTAAGTCTTTTCCATCCGCTCCGGCACAAGCTTGATTTCTCCGTTCTTTACCGCTTCCACCGCCGGCTTAATCAGCTCATCCATCTTAACGAACCACTGCGGCTTGATCATCGGCTCTACCGTCGTCTTGCAGCGGTCGTGGGTTCCTACGTTATGCACATGGTCCTCAATCTTTACAAGATATCCCTGTTCCTCCAGTTCTTTGACAATCTTCTTTCTTGCCTCATAGCGGTCTAAGCCTTCATATTTGCCGCCGTTTGCATTGATGGTCGCGTCATCATTTAAGATATTGATCTCCGGCAGGTTATGACGTCTTCCCACCTCAAAATCGTTCGGGTCATGCGCCGGGGTAATCTTTACAACACCGGTTCCGAATTCCATATCGACATACGGATCGGCAATCACCGGAATCTCTCTTCCGACAAGCGGAATCATTAACGTCTTTCCTACCAGATTCTTATACCGCTTATCATCCGGATGTACCGCAACGGCAGTATCACCGAGCATCGTCTCCGGTCTGGTCGTTGCGAAGGTGATATATTCATCGGTTCCTACAATCGGATATTTAATATGCCAGAAATGACCTGCCTGCTCCTCGTATTCCACCTCTGCATCCGAAATGGACGTCTTGCAGACCGGGCACCAGTTGATGATACGGCTGCCCTTGTATATCCAGCCTTTTTCGTGCATCTTACAGAAAACCTCAGTTACTGCCTTGTTGCAGCCCTCATCCATGGTAAAACGTTCTCTGTCCCAGTCGCAGGAGGAACCTAACTTCTTTAACTGACTGATGATACGTCCGCCGTATTCCTTTTTCCAGTCCCAGGCTCTCTCTAAGAAACCTTCTCTGCCAAGATCATTTTTGTCAATGCCCTCTTCCTTCAACTTCTCAATGATCTTGACCTCGGTTGCGATGCTGGCATGGTCGGTGCCCGGCTGCCAGAGTGCATTGTAGCCCTGCATTCTCTTAAAGCGGATCAGGATGTCCTGCATCGTATTGTCCAGTGCATGTCCCATGTGAAGCTGTCCCGTGATATTTGGGGGTGGAATCACGATCGTAAACGGTTTCTTATCATGGTCTACTTCTGCATGAAAATATTTCTTGTCCAACCATTTCTGGTAGAGTCTGTCCTCTATGCCCTTCGGGTCATATGTCTTTGCCAGTTCTTTGCTCATATTCATATCTCCTTTTGTCTGTATGGTGGAATGCGTATAAAAAACGCCCTCTGCCGATCCGGCAAAGGGCGAAATCATCCGCGGTACCACCTTCGTTTATCACTTATCTGCATCCGTTAACGGGGATGACGCGTGAGAACTTACTAATCGCACCAAAAGCATCTTTACTCTGTTCAGTCCTCCGGTTCCAAAGCTACCTTCCATACGTTCTCCTTTGAACAGCCTTCCAGCCATGAGCCGTTCTCTCTTGCAAGGTCTCGTACGTACTCCTCTTTGTCATTACCTTTTCCTTTTACTAAATAATATAGTAAGTCCCAGGAAATTTGTCAAGAATTCTTCACTTCAAACTCAGAATAGAAAAGCGTCTCCTATTTCTCATCCCGGAACATATCAATGATCTTTTTCAGTCTTATGATATTTTCCTGGTTACTTTCCATCAGACTGGCATTTCCTTCTACAACACCTGCCACATCCTGCGTTTTCTGAGCCACATTGGTAACTTCTTCCGCAGCCTCTGCAACCGTCGTGCTGACACCATCCACTGCATCGGCAATATCTACAATAGAGTCCAGTAAGGTCTGAACCTCACTGTTAATGACCGTCATTCCATTCTCAAAACCTGCCGCATCCTCCGTATACTGTTCCGCTACCTGCATAAAATTGTCATAATCCTTTAATACCGTACCTTCCAGAAAGTCCATGGACTCTTTCAAACAGTTTGACATATTTCCAACTGCTTCATTCACTTCGGAAATAATACCATTGATATTACCCGCAGTGGAAGAAGTCTGAGATGCCAGCTGACCAATTTCATCTGCTACCACTGCAAATCCTCTTCCTGCCTCTCCTGCTCTGGCCGCTTCAATGGAAGCATTCAATGCCAGCAGATTGGTCTGACTGGAAATTTCCAGAATTGCCTGGGTAAGTTGATTGATCTTATCCACCGCCCTTGCCTGTTCCATGGCTGCCTCTGTCTTAATCTGTACATTCTCGTACATATCCGTCGTTTTTTTGCTGGCTTCATCGGTCGCCTTTTTCAGTTCATCCGCCCTTTCCTTACTCTCTATCGAGGTCTTCCTTCCCTCATCCGAACGTTTTTTTATTTCCTCTGCCCGTCCCCTGACATTGACAATATTGCGATTGACATCTTCCATAGTAGCTGCCGTTTCTTCCATTGCTGCTGCCAGTTCCTGCGTTGTATCCGAATTTTCCGCACTCATAGCATTGACCTGTCTGGTCGTTTCTGATATTTCCACCATGGTTGCCTGCAGGTCTGTATATGCCTTGCGTATATCAGCTACCATTTTACGCAGGTTCTTCCTCATATTGTGCAGAGATTTTGCCATCTGTCCGCTCTCATCTTTTCGCTTATAGAGTTTCTCGTTATCCGGATTATGTACGAAATTAAATTCTGCTGTATCCCCTACAATAGAACTGATTTTTGTAATTGGTCTGGTAACAGTCAATGCAATAAAAATACCAACCAGAACAGAGATAATGATTGCAATGACCGTTCCACCCATAATCAGTCCGGTAATCTGTTTTGCCTGTTCTTTTAATTCTGCCTCAGGAGCCGTCAGAATATAACGCATACCGTTCGTTAATACCGTATAACACATATCCTTCTTCACACCCTGATAGCGGTATCCCACAAAGGTCTGCTCTTGCACTGCATTCCGCAGGGCATCCGAAACCTCCTGCATCCCTGCTTCACAGTCAGCCACTGCTGTTCCGACCTCCAATGTCGGATGATACATGATCTGCCCATTCTCATCTGCCAGATAAGCATAGCCTGTTTCAAAAATTCCGGACTGGTCAATCACATCCGTAAACTGTCTGAAATCAATATCCATACCTATGATTCCGATGGATTCTCCATCTATGTAAATTGGAATTACATAGGATACCATATATACGTTAATATTGGAATTCAAATAGGGGGACATCCATGTGGGTTTTTTTCTTTCTACCGGAATATAATACCATCCCACATGCTCCAGATCACTTGGATCATACATGGAAAAGTCCGTTGGAGTGACACTGGTAAATGCACTTTCACTGTTGTCCCTTGTCAAAAACAGACCGCTGTCCGGCTCCGTAAACTCCGGATTGTAACGGATATATGCAGTCAATGCCCCATCGGTCTGTCCGGCAAACTCTTCCAGAATACTCTCCATCTCCTTGGTATACTCATCCACATAGGCTTTGCTTGTCTTGAATGCCTCTACATCATCCAGCTTTTGCAAAGATACACTGTATAATGTGTCAACCGACTGCTCCACCTTTTCCATCATGCTGTTCAACACCATACTCTGGTTCTCACAGTTTAGTAGCATTTCCTGCCTTGAATTATCATAGGAAGTCGCACTGGAATTGATAATACTGATTCCACCACAGATAACTGCCGACATCAGTGCACACAGGATTACAGATACTATGATTTTTGTCTTAATTTTCCCCATTCTTTTTCCTCTCTTCCAGATATTACTTTTATGGGGAAATTATAACATTTTTTTCTTTCTTCTCCAATAGCTGACAGATATTTTTTCTTTTTCTCTTTTTATTTTTGTCCATAAACTGCAACAAAGGAACCTGTCAAAATAATTCGTGCGCACCCTAAAAAGCAGGAACCTTTCTTACCTTCGAATGGTTCCTGCTTCCTTTATCTATCAAACATCTCTGCAGTATTCATATACCATTTCGGCATTTTGAAACCGCACAGCATTTCTTATTCTTCCAACATCCACACCCGCATCTGGTTCAGCCCACGGTTGCCCCATGTATAATAAGGCACTGCGGTAATTTCTGTCTCCTCTGCCCTTGGCGGCTCCTCGGAATAAAGTTCTTCCGAGCCAACCATACGGATGCCTTTTAACCTAAGCAGCACATTGCCCTTTAAAACACCCTCCTCACATTTTACAGCTTTTGCAGAAAGCTGCTTTGGAATCCGAAGAGACTGCAGCATCTCTCCATTGTCCATGCCTTCAAAGCAGTAGACTACCGGTCCTCTCATAAGTGCCACACAGCCGGCATCTTCCTTTACCTTCTGGCTGGCATAGATTTTCCTCACCGGCATGTCAAAGGCGATTTCAACCCGGTCATCTTTTCCCCAGACACGCTTAAGATACAGATACCCTTTTTTGAGCCTCTCCGATATACAGACCTTTTCACCGTTTACCGTAACAACCGCATCTTTTATATAAGAAGGAATATGAATCGCAAACGTAAATTCCTTTTCTTCCTTTGCCTCTACCTGATAGGATACCTTTCCCTCCCACGGATAGCTGCTCTCAACCGTAATAACCGCCTTTTCAAGCTCTGCCCTCTGCCCGATAAACAGATGGGAATAAATAGTATCCTCTGTTTCATCCCAGGTATATTTCCCCAGAGATGTAAGCAGCCGTACCACATTAGGCGGGCAGCAGGCACAGGCATACCACTCCGGTCTTTCTGGCAGCACATGCTTATGTCCGTAGAGAACACCCGAAATCCCCGGATTGACCTCTAACGGATTCACATAGAAGAAGCGCTTCCCATCCAACTGCATGCCGCTGATGATACCGTTATAAAGTTCTCTTTCCATCACATCCGCGTATCGTCCGTCTGCTTCCATGGAAAGCATTTTCTTTGCAAAAAATACGACACCAATCGAAGCACAGGTCTCTGCATAAGCCGTATCATTCGGCAGATCATAGTCGATCGTAAAGGCTTCTCCATCCACCGTTGAACCGATGCCCCCTGTCACATACATCCTGCGCCCCGTCAGATTGTCCCACAGATCCTCACAGGCTTTTTTCAGCCGTTCATTCTGTAAGGACGCTGCCAGATCCGCCATGGCTGTGTACATATAGACCGCGCGGACACTGTGCCCGACTGCCTCCTTCTGCTCATAAACCGTAACATGTGCCTGATTATAAGCCGGATTTTCCGGGTCCATACCGAAATGCTGCCAGCCACGTTTTTTCGCCTCTTCCAAATAATAGAGCGGATTCTTTCCTCTCTCTTCGATAAAGAAATCAGCCATATCCCGGTACTTTTCTTTTCCTGTCACACGGTAAAGCCGCATCAGACCAATCTCTACCTCCTGATGTCCCGGTATTCCACGCTCTTTATCTTCTCCGAAGCGTCCGATGATATGATCTGCCATCCGCTCCATCACATGTAAGAGCTTATCTTTTCCGGTCGCCTCATAGTATGCCGCTGCCGCCTCCATCATATGTCCGGCGCAGTACAGCTCATGACATTCCTGTAAATTCTGCCAACGCTGCTCCGGTTCTTTTACCGTAAAATAAGTGTTCAGATACCCGTCCGGCTGCTGTGCACCTTCGATCACGTCAATGATCGCATCCGCCCGTGCTTCCAGCTGCGCATCCGGTTTTATCATAAGAGAATAGGCTACCCCTTCCAGCCATTTTGCCACGTCACTGTCCTGAAAGACCATACCGTAAAATTCTCCCTCGGAAAGTCCCGCTGCAATACGGAAGTTTTCGATCGCATGACTTTTTTCCACACCGGGAATCTCATCCTTTAAAATCTTCTCCTGATAAGGGATGACCTCATCAATGACTAACTGCTGCATCGGTGCAAAAAAGGAATCGGTCACCTTTATTTGATTTAGCGCAAGCTCTTTTATCTTTGTATTCATCTTTTCTTTCCTCCTCTTATTAATGTGGTTTAATTTTAGATTTTAGTGATTCTGATTCTTGTATCCTTCTTTCTAATATGTTAGCATATTTACAAAAGAGAACAACTTATAAATCCGTATAAAAGGTGGTGAAATCATAGATGATTTTTATTGAAGCGGATGCCTCTCATCCGGCACACTTTATCAGCAGCGGAAATCTGATATCCGAGGACGGTTTTGTACATATGAACCGTACTCTGGATGAATTTGTCTTTCTGATGATTGCAGAAGGTGAACTCTCTGTCTATGCAAACGATCAGGAATACCGGCTTGGTCCGGAGGATTTTCTGTTTTTTCTGCCCGGAAAAAGACATTACGGTCTTGCTCCAAGCAAAGGGCATCTTTCCTACTACTGGACGCACTTTACCCTGGACCCAAAAAGCTATCGGTTCATGGATTCCATACCCGAAACGCATAACAGTTCTCCGAATGTAATGCAGCTTGATACGATGCAGTCTGACACGTTTTCCCAAAGCCAAGCCTGCTCCTGTCTGCTGCCGGAAAGCGGGCACCTCTCCGACAGCAGCCGCATCACCCTGCTCTTTGTGCAGCTTTTAGACATTGCCAAGCGCGGCGGTTTCCGCGCCGGGCTGCAGTGCAGCTATGCCCTGAGTACGCTTCTTTTGGAGCTTTCCAATGAGACACTTATTAAAAACCGTATTTTTGCTGCACATGAACACCTCTCTCCCCGCATTGCCGATCTGCTCGCGTGGCTGCAGCTCAACTACGATTCCGACCTGTCCGTAGCAGAACTTGCAACACGCTTTGGCTACCATCCCGCTTATCTGACCTCACTGTTCAAAAAAGCGACCGGATACACAATTGTTGAATACATCAACCACAAGCGTATCCAGGCCGCCAAAAACCTGTTACTCACCCCGCCCCGTCTCACGATCGGCGAAATCAGCGAAATGGTAGGCTTTCCGGATGAGAAATACTTTATGAAGCTGTTCAAGCGTTATGAGGGCATTACACCAACCGGATACCGCAATGCGTTTTCAAAAAAAGGGTTGAACCGGAATTAGGGCTTGATTGTATCTTTTAAGGTATTCTGACTCTTCCCTGCTTAATCCAGCTCACTCAGTCCTGTATACAGCTCATAATACCTTCCTCTTTGTTTCAACAGTTCCTCATGATCTCCACGCTCTATGATCTCACCATTTTCCAATACCATAATGGCATTGGCATTGCGCACGGTGGAAAGCCTGTGGGCGATCACAAAGGTGGTCCGGTCTGCCATCAGACGATCCATTCCCTTTTCAATATGCCGTTCCGTTCTTGTATCAACCGAGCTGGTCGCTTCATCCAAAATCAGAATCGGCGCCCTGGAAATTGCAGCTCTGGCAATGTTTAAAAGCTGTCTCTGCCCCTGACTTAAGTTCGCGCCGTCACCCTCCAGCATCGTATCATAGCCATGCTCCAGACGCATGATAAAGGAATGGGCGCTCGCCGTTTTGGCTGCCTCTATCACCTCTTCATCCGTAGCATCCAGTCTTCCGTATCGAATATTTTCACGCACGGTTCCGGTAAACAGGTGCGTATCCTGTAAAACCATAGCAACATTTTTCCGAAGGTCTTCTCTTCTGATATCCACAATATCGATTCCGTCGATGGAAATACAACCCTTTTCAATATCATAAAAACGGTTCAGAAGATTCGTAATCGTTGTTTTTCCTGCTCCGGTCGAACCGACAAAAGCAATCTTCTGTCCCGGCTTGGCATACAGGGTAATATGCTTTAATATCGTCTTATCCGGATTGTACCCGAAATACACATTCTGCAATACCACCTCCGGTTTCAGAAGCGGCTGTTTACTTCGGTACGCATACTGCATATTATTCTCCGGAATATCCCAGTAGATTTTTCCGTCCTTTTCCTGTATACCGACCGCATCTTCTGCATCCGCTTTCTCCGGCTCCTGATCCATCATATCAAAAACACGTTCCGCACCTGCCAGTGCCGAAAAAATCGTATTCATCTGCATGGACAGCTCATTGATCGGTCTGGAAAACTGTCTGGAATAATTGACAAATACAGTCAGACCACCCAGATCAAAGCCCTTCAGAACGCAGAGTACACCGCCGATACAGGCTGTCAGGGAATAGCTGATCTGGCTGAAATTGCCCATGACAGGTCCCATGATACCACCGAAAAACTGCGCCTTGATCTGTTTATCCCGAAGATCCTGATTCAGATAAGCGAATTCTTCCTCTGCAATTTCCTCATGACAGAATACTTTCACAACCTTCTGCCCGGTCACCGTTTCCTCGATATAGCCATTGAGTGTACCAAGCGCCGCCTGCTGTGCCTTGTAATACTTCTGGCTCCGCTTCGCAACAAAACCTGCTGCCCTCATCATGAGGGGAAGCATGACGATCGTAATCAGTGTCAGCCACACATTCGTATAGAGCATCAGCGCAAATGTTCCGGTCACACTGATCACTGCGGAAATGACCTGCACAATCGTATTGTTCATCATTTCTCCTACCGCATCCACATCATTGGAAAAACGGCTCATGACATCGCCGTAGCTGTTGGTATCATAAAAACGTACCGGCAGCTTTTGTACCTTACAAAACAGGTCATTTCGTATCTTCTGTAGTGCCCGCTGCGATATCCCGATCATAATTCTTGCCTGCAGATAAGAAGCTGCCACCCCGATCAGGAAAATACACGCCATCAAAATCACCGACCAAAGCAGCTTTCTCACACTGCCGTCCGGTCCGGTCAGACTGTTGATGATCGGCCGCAGCATATAGGAGCCTGCCAAAGATGCCACGGTATTCACAATGACACAAAACAGGACAAATACCAGTTTCAGACGTTCCTCCTCTATATAGGAAAAGATTCTTTTTAATGCCTTGCCTGCATCCTTTGGCTTGCTGCCACCCATTCCGCCACGTGGTCCATGTCCGTGCCCATGCTTTTTCGGTGTCATAGTAAGCTGTGCATCGGCAGACTGCTTATATTTCCTTTCCAGTCGTTCCAGTCTCTTTGCATCCATTATGCCTGCACCTCCCCTGCTTCCTGTGCGGAAGCTGCTTCCTCTGCCACTTCCATCTGGGAATGATAGATTTCACGATACGTTTCACAGCTTTGCATCAGTTGTGCATGCGTACCCTTTCCTGCAATTTTGCCTTCTTCCAGTACCAGTATCTGGTCTGCTTCCATAACCGAGGTGATTCGCTGGGCAATAATGAGCTTGGTCGTCTCCTTCAGAGTCGTGGAAAAGCTCTCTCGTATCCGGCTCTCGGTTGCCGTATCGACCGCGCTGGTCGAATCATCCAGAATCAGAATTTTCGGCTTTTTCAGCAGTGCCCTTGCAATACAGAGTCTCTGCTTCTGACCGCCGGAAACATTGACACCGCCCTGTCCAAGCTCTGTCTCATAGCCCTCCGTAAAGCCGTCTACAAAATCCGCCTGTGCTGCCTTTGCTGCCGCAAAGACCTGTTCATCCGAAGCATCCTCATCTCCCCATCTCAGATTTTCCAGAATTGTGCCGGAAAACAGGACATTTTTCTGTAGTACCATGCCGACACCATTTCTAAGATGTTTTAAAGAATAATCCCTGACATCAATGTCATCTACTAAGACCCTGCCTTCATCTACGTCATAAAGTCTTGGAATCATCTGCACCAGTGTCGTTTTTCCGCTGCCTGTAGAACCGATAATTCCAAGTGTCTGTCCCGGCTCCACGGTAAAGGAAATATGATCCAGTACCTTTTCATGATTATTCTTATAATAGCGGAAGGAAACATTCTGAAATTCGATCTTTCCCTGGGAAACTACCGCATCCTTTCTTTCTGCATCTTCATCTGTCAGATCAATTTCCGTATTCAGTACCTCATAGATACGTTTCAGGCTTGCCACCGCACGAGAACTTTGCAATAAAACCATGGCAAGCATCATTAAGGACATCAGCACCTGTACGATATACGTTGTAAATGCAGTCAGGTCTCCGACCTGCATCGTTCCCACAAGGATCTGTTTCCCACCGAACCAGACCACCGCCAGCGTCGTAACGTTCATGGCAAACATCATGATCGGCATCATGAAAATAACAGCTTTAAAAGCGCTGAGACTGGCATCCTTTAAGTCCTGATTGGCTTCCTGAAAACGCTTCTCCTCATAATCTCCCCGCACAAAAGACTTTATGACACGGACGTTAGTCAGTGCTTCCTGTACGGTAGAATTCAGACGGTCTATTTTTTTCTGCATTCTGTCAAATCTCGGAAAACCGACACGAATGACACATCCAATTGCCAATGCTAACAGCGGAATGACCACCAGAAGAATCGTTGCCAGTCTTGGGTTCATCAAAAATGCCATAATAACTGCCCCGATCAGCATGCCCGGCGCCCGCAGCATCAGCCGAAGCATCATCATTAATACATTCTGTACCTGTGTAATATCATTCGTGAGCCTGGTCACCAGAGATCCGGTACTGAAAGAATCAATATTTGAAAAAGAGAACTGCTGTACTTTTTGAAATACATCCTTTCTTAAATCTGCTGCAAAGCTGATCGAAGCCTTTGCACTGAACCAGGCTCCTCCTACACCTCCTGCCATCATAACCACTGCAGTCAATACCATGATGATGCCCCGGCTGATAATATAAGACACATCCTGATTTGCTGCACCGATATTAATAATATCTGCCATAAAGGACGGCAGGAGCACCTCTCCGATAACCTCCGTAATCATCAGAATCGGTCCGATGATAAACGCATGAAGATACGGCTTTACATATTTCCAATACTTTTTCATATACAGTCATCATTCCTTTCCTATTATATTTCTGCTTTTATCATTTGCTGTGCCGAAATCTCTTCACATTGATTCATATTTTTATACATACGCTCTAACATCTCTATAAACCGGTCCAGCTCCTCCTCGGAAAAATCCCGGAAAATGTGGTCGTCCAGCTCATGAAAAATAGCGATGCTTTCATCCACAACCTGCATTCCCTTCGGAGTCAGGGTAATCGAGTTGCTCCGGTTGTCATTCAGCAGATTTCTTCTCTCAATATATCCTCCCTTTTCCAACTTTTTCAGTCCGACTGCTACTGCCGCAGCGGACACTTCCATTTTTTCTGCAATCTCCACCTGTGTGCAGTCCGGACAGTGAAAAAGCTGCATCAAAAGGTGGTGCTGCCCTCGGTATATTCCGGTTCCCGCTACCTTCTTATCCACCGTCTTTCGTATCATATGTTCTGTGATTCTGAATTTCATAGCTGCAATATGCTTCTTATTATGCCGAAAAATCATTTCTTCCTTCTGCGTTTCCCTGATCCGCTCTTTTCTTCTCTCATACTTTGCTTCTGACATGCTCTCACCTCCCACGTATTAGTTAACTAGTTAATTATTATCTGGTTAACTATTTTATGCGTATTCAGTAACGCTGTCAAGAAACATACTATAAACTTTTTCTAAACTGGCATGGTTTATTTTGTATAAACTGGCTATTTTTATCAAACCACCTTCCTGTATAATAAACGCTATCAAGGAGGAGTGTGATTATGAAATCATTCAAAGACATCAAAGCAATCGTAACAGCAGCATTACTGGCTGCTTTTACCTGTGTCGCTACAATGGTCATCCAGATTCCGACCCCGGCACTCGGTTACATACATCCGGGTGACTGTCTGGTTCTGTTATGCGGCATCATCTTAGGACCCGGACTCGGTGCACTTTCTGCCGGAGTCGGCTCCATGTTGGCAGACCTGTTATCCGGTTATGTCATCTACGCCATCCCAACCCTTATCATCAAAGGTGTAACCGCTGCCATTGCCGGAATCGTATTCCGCAAATTAAAGAGAAAGTTCTCTCATTCTTATGCAGTATTTACCCTTGCTGGAATTTTAGCAGAACTCAATATGGTATTCGGCTACTTTATTAATAAGATCGTAAAGACCATGTTCTTAGCAGGGCTCTATAACAAGGAGACTTTTTCCGCCGGACTTGCCGCTGCCATTACAGATCTGCTTCCCAACACCATTCAGGGTATTGTCGGTATCGTTCTGGGACTGGCACTGTTTCCGATCCTGATGAAAATACCGGACGTACGTCTCTGGACCGGCGAAGCTTCAAACAAAGAGAATTCTTAAAAAATCTGTTTTGTTCTTTACAATAGAGAATAGACCGTAAAGAAAGCAGCCTTCCTCACTTCCGTGAAGAAGGCTGCTTTCTTGCTCATACTATAGCGTTTTACTCAATTCTTGCCCCAAAAGGCATCAATGCCAGCTTTGCCAGTTTAAAATGTTGCAAACCAAACGGAATTCCAATAATGGTTACACACAGTAAA
Source organism: Clostridiales bacterium (assembly GCA_012520645.1). Classification (GTDB taxonomy): domain Bacteria; phylum Bacillota; class Clostridia; order Lachnospirales; family Lachnospiraceae; genus JAAYNV01. Next base: position 22,437 of record JAAYNV010000067.1, read on the forward strand.
AGTCCAAATGTTAAATGCTCCAACGCCAATGCCATTCCGGACACCACCAGCCAGATGATATTCAGAATGAGCGAACCTGCACCACCGCCATACACGATTTCTTTCCCGAACGGAAAAAAGCTGACCGATGCAAACTTAAAACACTGAACCCCAACCGGAATCCCAACTACAGTAATGCACCACAAGCATCCTGCAAGGCACCAGCTTAAGCCCGATAGAGCTCCTCCAAAAATAAACCACAACAAATTACCTAAACATCCCATGTTCTGATTCTCCCATTCTTCAGTGCATCATAGAACGCTCTCGTCCGGTATAATAATCGCTGCAATCACATAAGCAAGCAGCGCCGTACCACAGCTTGCCACAGCACAGATTACCCACAGTATCCGGATGATTGTCGGATCCACTGAAAAATACTCCCCGATGCCTCCGCAGACACCACATAACATTCTGCTACTTCTGGATTTCATTAACTTCTTGTAATCATTGCTCATTTTTTGTTTCCTCACTTTCTTTTTTTCCCTATTTATGATTTCTTATGGCTTACTCTTCAAACTCCACCTGTACAGATCCCACAGAACAACTCAGATCCAGCTTCCGTCCTGCACCATGGTCAATTTCCTTTGTCGCATCCAGCCCGCTATAGGATTCCTCACCAATACAGATTTCTCCTACAGACACATCCAGACGGTAATTAAAATCCTCCATTCTATTTTGCAGATTTAACAGCGCTCCTCCGGCGGAACAGTCTACCGACATGTTTCTTCCAATGCTTCCTTCATACTCAAACTGTCCTGCTCCAACCTCAATTTCACCCTCTTCGATTCTGGCATTCTCAAGTTCCATGGAACCTGCACCAATATCTCCGGTCAGCTTTTGACAATTCAGCTCTGCGATTTCGATTTCTCCTGCGCCTCCGTCTAACTCAATCCGGTCTGCATAAAGAACATCTGCCCCTACTTTGCCTGCGCCCCAATCACATACTATTTCTTCAAACTTCATGTCATTAGGAATATACAGGCGAATTTTTCTTTCATATAGTCTATTCCTTTTTTCTGTTGTCTTTACCTCCAGCGTATCCCCATGCACCGAAAGCTTTACTGCCTTTGCGTCATTATACTCTGCATGGATATACTTCTCATTACCGGATAAAATAGTCAGATTGCCGCCTTCTATATCAATTTTGAGATTTTGAATCTGAGCCGTCTCCTGCTCCGTCAGTTCCCATGTCTGTTTTGTTCCTCCACCATTAAAATCCCAGGATCCATCTGTCCCCCCATATACAAAATCAAATATACCATTTTCACAGGACATCGCCCCTTCTTCTGCCAGTCTTCTTATCTCATTGATCCCGCCTGCTGAAACAGCTGCGCCTAAAACGACCACACCCAGGCAAACACAGATCAGTGCCGTAATCAGGCACCCTTTGACAAACTTACTCATACGTTTCTTTTCTCCTTTCTGGTAAACGGTCTCCGGCACAGATTAACAAATCCGCGCAGCAACGGAGGAACCAACTTCCATGCCAGCCACAGTAATAACACGGAAAGGAATAATCCAATTCCGATCATTAAAAGTCCCACTCCGGTCACTACGGCTCCTGCAAGCGGAATCGTAAACAATTTTACGATTCCGACTATCAAACAAATGATTCCCGCAAAGAAAAAAGCCACACCGGCTGCTAACAGCCCAATCCATGTTCCGCCTACCGCACATACTGCACCAGCCAACAGCCCCAAAAGAGCGGCAGCAAAAGGCAGAATCACGGGGCTTAACAAAACCAGTAAAAGAACCGTCAATAAAACTCTTACTCCATTGCCCTGTGTCTTTTCCTTTTTCTCTGTCCGGCTCTGTTCCGTATTTTCATACTGCATAGCCAGTGGATTCTTCTTTGTACTTCCACTTTCATAACCGTTTTCGGTAAATTCTCCGGCATCGGCACCATTCAGACCGGATTTGATATGCCTTGCAATTTCCTCCGGCGTTCCCAGTTCCTCCATGGCACCCTGCTCATTTTCCACACCCGCATCATTCAGGTAATCTTCATAATACTGCATGGCTTCTCTGCGTTCATTTTCCGGAATATCCGAAAGCCTTGCTTCCAGCTCCCTCATAAATTCCATTCGGTTCATTCTAATATCCTCCCTCAAATATACTGTCTATCTTTGCAGAATATTTTCTCCACTCACTCTCATACAGACTAAGCTGTCGTCTTCCCCGCTCCGTCACTTCATAATATCTGCGGTTGCGCCCGGCACACTCTTTGTCATAGACCTCCAGACACTCATCCTTCTGCAGTCTCCTGAGCACCGGATACAAGGTGGATTCCGATACCTCTATGACCTGTCGTACTTCCTGTGTGATCTTATAGCCGTAGGTTCCTTCCCTTTCTCTGGACACAACAGCAAGTACAATGGCATCCAACAGTGCTGCACCTGTATTAAATACCATGCTGTCACTCCTTTCTGATACAATATTATATATCGTATAATATCATTCCGTGCGTATACTATACAACGTATAATATTATGTTGTCAATACTTATTTTCATTTTTTTTCATACTACCGGCTCTTAGTTTTCATTTCCCTGTGCTGCCACACTCTGATTCACCTTTTCGATCATAAGCACCATCAGGCATAAAAGCCCTGCCACATAAAAAGGAAAAATCCGGTATCCGCTCCTTCCCGCCAGTATTCCAAAAAGCGGCGGCATACAGGTAGTGCCCACATAGGCGGCAGACATCTGGATGCCCATAATCGTCTGACAATACCGTTTTCCGAAATTTCGGGGGGTCTCATGCAAAAGTCCCGGATAAATCGGTGCACACCCAGCCCCCATGACCAAAAAAGCCACCTGCAGCAGTAACTCTTTTTCTGCAAATGCAGCAAACAATACGCCCGCTGCCAGTATGACCTGCCCCAGCCGTATCATCCACTTTTCCGAAAACCGATCTGAAAGAAAACCTGCCATCAGCCTCCCCAGAGTAATGCCCACATAATAAAGAGATACCAGACTTGCCGCTGCTGCCGGAGATACACCTCTGCAAAGCACAAGATAACTGCTGCTCCACAATCCGATTGTCATTTCCACCGCATAATAGCAGAAAAAGGCAACCAGAACAGCCTTCACTCCCGGCAGCGAAAATATAATCCGAAGATGAAGTTCTTCCTTTCTCTGCTCCTGCACACTGCACTCCAATCCCTCTGTTGTCTCCAATGTCTCTTCCTCGCTCCACTCATCTTCCGCTTTTTTCCATAGCGGAAGCGAAAAGAGAAGCAAGATACCCAGAACAAGCTGCACACTCCCGACAGCCCGATAGCCCATACACCAGGATTCCCCTCTTGCAAGCCAGAAAGACAGAATAACCGGTCCCGCCGTCGCTCCGATTCCCCAAAAACAGTGCAGCCAGTTCATATGCTTTGCCTTATAATGCAGCGCCACAAAATTATTCAATGCCGCATCAACACTGCCGGCACCCAGACCAAGCGGTACCGCCCACAGGCATAGTTTCCAAAAGCACCCGCTAAAGGAGAATCCAAGCAGTGCCACCGCCGTAATACAGACACTCACTGCCGTTAATATTCCCGTTCCCATTCTCCTTATCAAACGATCGCTGAAAAAGCTGGATAAAATTGTTCCAACCGAAATAATCATGGACAGAACACCCGCATAAGCAACCGGAATCTCCAGTTGTCTGTATATAGCGGGCCAGGATGATCCCAACAGGGAATCCGGCAGCCCCATGCTGATAAATGCCAAATAAATAAGCACCAGCAAAATCGCAATAAGCATATTGTTTCCTCCATAGTTCCGCATACAATATACTTATTCCGTTTTTGCCGGTGCGTGCTTTTCTTGACTGGCTTTTCTGTATCTTGCTTCCCTTTACCGTTCCATCTTCCAGTATGCTGCACTGTACGGCGGAAGCTCACTGCCACCCCCAAAGTCGTGCGTTTTTCCGCTAATCAGATCCACTGCCTGACCGCATCCTGCATCAAAATGCGCCGTATACGGTGCACTGTCCGCATTGATGGCTACCAGAATTCTCTCATCATCCGTCTTTCTTTCAAAAATACATTGTCTGTTGGTTAGGACAACCGAACGGAATTCTCCATAGTTGAGTGCCTTGCTCTCCCGTTTTGCCCGCACCAGTTTGCCAATCCATTCGGTCAGTTCACATTCCACCGGTGCTTCAAAGCAGGCGCGCAGTGCCGGATCGCCTTCTTCCTTTCTCGCTTTGGCGCCCCATTCACTTCCATAATAAATACACGGAATACCCGGCATTCCCATGCAGAGTGCATAAATGAGCGGAAGGTGCGCTTCATTGGACAGATTGCTTGCAATTCTCGTCACATCATGATTATCCACAAAGGATAACAAGTGCATTCCCCGGTAAAGCGTCCAGTTCTCCGGTCCAAACTGCCTGAGCAGCGAATGAACGATTTCAAATAAATTATTGCGGTTAAAACTGGAGTAAAGTCCCTTAAAGCATTCATAGTTTGTTGCACTGTGCAGCATTCCGTCTCCTACGATCTGCTTATAATCTCCGTGGATCATTTCACCTAACAGGAAAAATTCATCCTTTAATCCGTCACAAAAACCACGCAGTCTGTGGATAAAATCCCTGTCCAGACAATATGCCACATCCAGTCTGAGACCATCTATGCCAAATTCCTCTACCCAGAACCTTACACTGTCAAAAATATGGGAAATTACCTGCTCATTTCTAAGGTTCAATTTTACAAGATCATAATTGCCTTCCCATCCTTCATACCAGAGTCCGTCATTATAATTGGAATTTCCTCCAAGGTTCAGATGAAACCAATCCACATACGGCGATCTTTCCCTATTCTGAAGCACATCCTGGAATGCCCAGAAACCACGTCCCACATGATTGAAAACACCGTCTAACACTACCCGGATGCCCGCCTGGTGCAGTGCCTTGCACACTTCCTTAAAATCTTCATTCGTTCCAAGCCGCACATCGATTTTACGATAGTCTCTTGTATTATAGCCATGCGTATCGGATTCAAAAATCGGAGAGAAATAAACTGCGTTGATTCCCAGTTTTTCAAGATGCGGAATCCAATCCAGCACCTTTTTGATGCGATGCTCCTGTATCCCGTCATTTTCAAATGGCGCTCCGCAGAAGCCCAACGGATAAATCTGATAAAATACACTTTCATATGCCCACATAATATACTGCCTCCTGTGATGTTCAAATTTACTGCCTCTTTTATTATACCAATAACGTCACTTTTTTTCTACTCAAAATCCTTCAAAAACTCATACTTTCGTACTACGGCTTCTTTTTCGTTTTGTTATGCCTCGTGGGAAAAAGTGTTTACATAAAGTTTTTGACTCGTTCAGTACTATTTCTGGATTCATCCACATTCATTTGTCGCACCTTCTGCCAAAAAAATGACAAATTCATCTTATTTTTTTGAGAAATCCCCAGTTTCCACAGACTTATCCACATATGACACGTATGTCATGTGTTCTATTTTCATTTGTCATACTCTGTGTTATATCATGCTATTTTGACAATTTTCCCTTTTTATTCCAAAATCTTTTCAAATTCTCTGTTCACATATCTCAAATGCTTGTCCCACGTTATGTTAATCTCTCTATTTCCTCAAAATCACGATCCTTACACCGGTAGTCGTATATTTCCATCGAAATAAATCCGGAATCATGTTATAATATGACTCGAATAACGTCTCTCATCAAATGATTCCGAAGACGCTTTACGAACAACACATTCTGCAGGAGGATTTCACTATGTTTCGAATCGGTTCCCATGTTTCCATGTCGGGAAAAGACATGATGCTCGGATCAGCAAAAGAAGCGGTTTCCTATGGTGCCAATACTTTTATGCTCTATACCGGAGCACCCCAGAATACCAGACGCAAGGAAATCAGCCAGCTTAATATTCCCGCTGCCTGGTCCTATATGCGTGAGCATGACATCGATCTGTTCTGTGTTCATGCTCCTTATATCATCAACCTCGGCAACTCTGTCAATGCAGATACCTTTTCACTGGCAGTCGATTTTCTGGCATTGGAACTGGAACGAACAGCGGCAATGAACAGCCCCCTGTTAATCGTCCATCCGGGTGCCCATGTCGGCGCCGGAAGTCAGGCGGGCATCCACAAAATTGCAGAAGGGTTAAATGCTGTTCTGACAAGAGACACCGACTGTCTGATTGCTCTGGAAACCATGGCGGGAAAGGGATCTGAAATCGGACGTTCCTTTGAAGAGCTGGCGTCCATCTATGATAAAGTAAACTATCCGGACAAACTGCGCATCTGCTTTGATACATGCCATGTACATGATGCCGGCTATGATATTGTACATGATTTTGACGGTGTGATTGGAGAATTAGATACCTTGATTGGTAAAGAACAGATTGCTGTATTTCATATTAATGACAGCAAAAATGAATGTGGCGCTGCCAAAGACCGCCACGCAAATATCGGACAGGGCAAGCTTGGACTAAACACCTTAAGAAATATTGTCAAACATCCGGATTTTCTGGATATACCCAAGATTTTAGAAACTCCCTGGATTCCCTCAAAGGAGGATCCTTCCAAGACAATTGCCCCCTATAAAGAAGAAATTCTGGCATTGACTTACTAAGTCAATGCCTATAGCCACTCATCCCAGAAGCGCTCGACCCGATGTCCCGACTGTCCCGCTTCCACTACCTCAAACTGTTCCCACTCCCTTGGAAAAAGCTGTCTGTAGCTTCCCTGTAAAAACCTTTCATCTAAAAGTGCCACAATTCCGACATCCTCTGCGGTCCGGATTACGCGTCCTGCTGCCTGCAGAACCTTATTCATCCCCGGGTAACGATAGGAATAGTCAAAACCATTCCCGCCATTTTCATCAAAATAGTTCTTCAAAATTTCCCTCTCTTCGCAGACTTGTGGAATCCCTGTACCAACAATCAGGGCTCCGATCAAACTGTCATTTTTCAAATCAATGCCTTCACTGAATATACCACCCAGCACACAAAAACCGATCAATGTTTTTTCTTCCCAGTCAGTCTCCTGCCCCCGTCCCGAAAAGCGGTGCAGAAATTCTTCCCGTTCCGTTTCACTCATCCGATCTGCCTGCACAATACATTCCACTCCCTCCTTTTGAAACTCTGCCTCAAAAATATCCAGAACTTCTTTTAAAAACACATGTGATGGAAAAAACACCATATAATTTCCATGACGTTTTTCTGTGATTTCATGGACATATGCCGCGATTTTTCTATACTCTGTCTCTCCCCTTCTTGTATAACGGCTGGTCACGTCTTTTCCTATTAATAGCAGTTGTTTTTTATTGTCAAATACCGATTTGGCATATACTTCATAATCTTCTTCCTCACCGCCCAGAAGATTTTTATAGTACTGTATCGGAAGAAAAGTGGCCGAAAATAAAATACTGCTTCTTCCCCGCCCCATACATTCCTTCAGGTTGACTCTGGGATTCACACAAAACAGCTTTAGTATAAACTCTCCACTTGGCAATAATTGTGTATAAGTGACATAATTGTCATCTACTCTCTCATAGATATCTAAAAAGTGACAGATTTCAAAATAAAACTCCAGTACCGACTCTCGGATTTCCCCCTCCTCATGATTTTCCAAAAAAGTTTCCATTGTCGCATGAACTCTGGTAAGTGCCATGACAAATGGAGAGATAAATTCTACAATCCGATAGTTTTCGCAATCCCTTTTCAGGGCTAACATTTCCTTATTACACTTCTCAAGCTGACGTTCCAGCCTGGGATCTATTCCCTTGACAATTTTTTTGAGTGCCAGAAAATCCTCCTTTTTCAGAACCGCACTATACATCTCCCTACCGCGTTCAACCAGATTGTGCGCCTCATCAATGAGAAAAAGATAGTCTCCCTGTATTCCATCTGCAAAAAACCTTCTTAAATAAACATGGGGATCAAATACATAATTATAGTCACAAATCACTGCATCCGAAAACAGGCTCATATCCAGTCCCAATTCAAAAGGACAAACCTGATGTGCTCTGGCACAGTCCTCCAGTTCGCCCCTTGTAAAATTGTCCGAATGAGTCAATAAATCATAAACTGCATCATTGATACGGTCGTAATGCCCCTTGGCATAGGGACATTTCTCCGGATTGCACTCCGGCTCCTCCAAAAAACAGATTTTTTCCTTGGCTGTCAGCAACACGCCTTTCAATCGAAGCCCCTTCTCTCTAAGCAGTTCCAATGTATCTGCAGCCACAGTTCTGGTAATCGTTTTCGCTGTCAGATAAAAAATTTTGCCCGCTAATCCTTCACCCATTGCTTTAACTGCAGGAAAAACAGTTGTTATTGTTTTGCCCACTCCGGTTGGCGCCTCAATATACAGCTTTTTCTTATGATAGATTGTCTGGTATACATAGGCTGCCAGCTCCTTCTGCCCTTCTCTATAAGGAAAGGGAAACTGCATTTCACGAATGGACGTCTGCCTGATCTGCCTCCATTCATACTCAAAATCCGACCATTTCTGGTATTGACTCAATACCTGTAAAAACCACTCCTCCAGTTCCGTATCCGTATATTCCTCATAAAAATATTTCAGTTCTTCCGTATCCAGATTGCAGTAAGTCATCCTGACGCGCATCTGTTTCAGGCATTCTTTCTGCCTGTACCAGTATAGATAGGCATAGCATTTTGCCTGAGCCAGATGCACCGGAACTGCTGCTTTCATCTTATCCAGATCACGGTATGTGCCTTTGATTTCGTCAATCGTAATTCCGCTCTCCTCGGTAAGGATTCCATCAGCCCGCCCTTCTATTACGATTTCATATCTTCCTGTATCATAACGCAAGGAGAGCGGTACCTCAGCCTGATAATTGCTTCCCATTCGTTTCTGTATCATTCTGTGGATGCGGCTTCCTTCCGCCATCGCATTATCCGGAGCCGCTCCTTTCCGATTATCAATGTCTCCGGACCGCAAAATGAATTCTACAAGATTTCGTACCGATATTTTTACTTCCACACCGCTCCCTCCCTTCTTTTCTTTCTATAATTGTGCAGAACAAAGTGTCCGCATAACTGCTTTTTTATTAACGGCAATAAGGTTGTCTATCGAAAAAAAGACTCCTGAATACAGATAGTGTAACCTATCCGTATCCGGGAGTCAATTTAGCTTTGCACCCTGCATATCCGCCGATGCACTTTCAGTCAATCGATGTCAGCACGCAACCGCAAAGCTTGCAAGATAGTTTTCCAGTCCTGCATTGTAACCATCATATCTGACAGTCAAAACTTTTGTAAGGTCCAGACCATATACTCCTAAAATGGATTTTGCGTCTACGGTGTAACGATTGTAATAAATGTCAATATCAAAATCACACTTCGAAGCAACTGTAACAAAGTCTTTTACATCTTCTGGTTTAAGCATAATCCTACGCTGTACCATATTGATCATCCTTTCTCATTGCTTGCATAAGCAAACCTACAAATAAATACTTTTTCTGCTTCTTTAAACGTATTATAACCTTTTTTAATCAAAAGTAAAGTATTTTTAATCGTACAATCCTGTACATTTTCCTGAATTTTCCACATTTTTTGACTTTTTTTACAATTTTATAATATGTTAATCTTACAAAATTGTTTATATTATCCTTTTTTACTTTATCAGATTAACGCAATATCTATTTTCTTTATCCTAATTGCTTAAATTCTGTCATATAAGATTGGAACCTTAACGGGCACATTCCCTGCTGCAACCGCACATTTTTTCGCTCCTTTATAGCTATTCTATGACAGAAATATCGAAACAGTTCCTGATATTTTGCTTCATTTTCAGAATATACAATCCTTTGCCTGTCAATCAGGGAATTGCCTTTCGCCTCTCCGTCTTCCTTGACCAGTCTCCTGACATACCAATCCTTTCCTGCCGGATGTAACACCAGGCTTTCTCTCTTTTCGTCATAAATCATAAAATTTTCCAAAGGAAGCCTGTCCGCAAAATGGGGGGCAAGATATGCCACAATGTCATTGACCGGTCCTATCTGTGCAAATAATATTCCATTCTCCAACTCTTCAAAACGCAGAAATTCCTTCCAATGGTGCGCTTCATTCATGACATTCCGGCTTAACTCAAATACTGTACGCACTGCATCATCTGTCAGATTTCCCATCAGCTGTGACGGTCTGCTGCACTTTAATCCCTTTGCTATCGTATGATAAATTGCATCTGCTTTCTTCTGATCGTAAGAGGATGCTGCACGGTATATAGCAATCCATGCCTCCACACCAAACCGCTCCTGCAAAGTTCTTATCACCTTCCCAGCTTTTTCATTTTCAGTTTCAATGTTTACATATTCCGTAAACAACCTGTAATTTCCAGGTTCTCCAATCTGCAGCCGTGTATGCTCTGGTATACATTTTAACCGATATGCTTCATATACTCCCGTCAGTATGCCTTCCAGCGAATCTTCACACAACAAGCATATTTCCTGGTCCATATGCTTCTGCCTCCCTCCCATTCTCTATTTCACAAATCCTCTCTTTTTGAAAATTCTTATCCTCAAAATTTCTTTCGTAAAAGCTCTTATCATCAAACAGTGAAAGCTGTCGGTAGGTCATTCCATCCGTAGAAAAGGAAATTTTCTCTTTCACATTCAGAAGATTTCGCGTAATGTAATCCTCATCCATTTTCGTAGGATACATCATCTTTCCGCTGCAGGTAATAAAGTAAATCGCGCGCTTTAATACCACCCCGATCTTTCTTAAGTGGGTAGTGTCAAATTTACTACCTATTTTTCTTTCTAAAACCTTTATTTTCGGGAGCTTGCAAATAAAAAGAGCATTGACCTCCCTTTTTTGATATAATGTCCTCGACCAAAATTCCAAAATACCAA
>JAAYNV010000068.1 GCA_012520645.1 Clostridiales bacterium
CGGTGATTTTCCATTGGGTTTCTGTGAAAAAACTCCATTTTTTCATTGACTTTTACTGTCGAACAGGGTAGTATTGTGACAAATAAAATTTATCTGAATTTTTTGTTTTATCACTGTAAAATTTCCGATTTTTTCAAGTTCAGGAGGACACACTATGGCACAGCCGGTTCTTTACCGCAAACGGATTATCCCGGAGGAATGTATCCTCTTAAAAGATGACAAGATTCTGCGTTATGATAATGACATACTTGTCACAAAATGGAATACGCTAAAACCAAAAAAGGATCTCCACCATGGCTTTTCCTGCTATTATCTTAAAGAGGGTTATAAAGTCAGCAAATTTTACCGTGAAGACAATTCTCTTTTGTATTATTATTGTGATATTATTTCTCCGGAATATGACCCCGAAAAGAACACTCTCGTTGTAACCGACCTTTTAGCGGATGTGATCGTTTATCCGGACGGTTTCGTCAAGGTCGTGGATCTGGATGAGATGGTGCCTGCTTTAGAATCCGGTGCCCTGTCCGATGTTATGTTAAAACAGGCACTTCTAAGCTGCAATGCCCTTCTCTCCCTTATTTATGACGCGAAGCTTTATAAACTGCTTGCACCGATTGCGGAGTTTGAAATGGCAGACAACAGGGAATAAGATCACTTCTTTTTGTGATCTTATTCCCTGTCTCTTTTCCAACATAAACCCATATGCTCTCTTTTAGTAGAAAATATGTCCTCCGATCTGAATACCTGTCAGTCCCGGAATCGGCGTTCTGAAATAGACACAGTTTCCTACGTTGGTCATACCCGCCATTGCTTCATCCGCCGCCTTATAGCAGCTTGCCGTCGCGCGGTTCTCCGCAAGTGCCAGTGCCAGTCTGCCGCTTGCAACCGGTGAAAACTGCTTTCTCTGATAAATAACTCCTACTACCGTGTCCGGATATACCGAACTGAGGACGCGGTTGATGACAACCGAACCTACCGCAACCTGTCCTGCATAGGGTTCTCCACCCGCCTCACAGTAAATGAGATTCGCAAGCAGATAACGGTCTCCTTCATCAAACTGCACCTGGGAAATATCCCGCCAGCTGGAATTTGCCGCCAGAGAGGACATGGCTTTTTCCTCTGCCAGTTTTTTCTGGAGATATGCAATGTTTTTCTCCTGTGCCTTGATTTCTGCCTCCTTGGCCGCAATTGCCGCTTCCACGTCAGAAATCTTATCCGCATAATTCGCAATGCCGTTGGAGGTCACCGCCATCATGCTGGAAACCTTTTTCTTCTCTTCCTCCGCCTGAACCTTCATTTCATCCAGATCGGCTTTTTCTGCAATGAGATCCTGCTCCTTCTGTGCAATCTTTTCCCTGGTCAGAGTATACTCCTCCAGCATATTCCGGTCATATTCGGATATCTTCATAATATACTCATTCTTGTTCAGGAAATCTCCAAAATTCTCGGAAGAAAAGAACATCTCAAGATAAGCCTGTTCGCCTCTTTCATAGATAAATTTCAGACGCTTCTTCATGTTTTCATACTGCGTCTTCTCGGTCTGCTTTGCCTCTTCCAACTGTCTGCCGGTTTCTGCAATTTCTTCCTCTTTGGCTTCAATGTCACTTTCCAGCTGCGCCAGTCTGTCACTGACATCCCCCAGATCCTCATTCAGTCTTCCAAGCTGTCCCTCCAGACTCTGCTTCTGCTGTTCCATGTTATTTTTATGCCCTTCTGCCGCATTAACCTGTGCCTCGGACTGTGCTTTCTCCTGCTTTGCTTTATCCAGTTGTTCCTGTGTCGTTGTCGCACTTACCCGTGACAGGCTGTACGGACAGCCGACGATCAGCATTGCTGCCAGAATACCTATGACAGCACCCTGCCTGCCGGTTAATTTCACGTATATCACCTCGCCCTATTACTTCGTACCGAAGATTCTGTCTCCGGCGTCTCCAAGACCCGGCACAATATAACCGTGATCGTTTAACTTCTCATCCAAAGCACCCACATACATATCTACATCTGGGTGTGCCTCTTTCATCTTTTCAATTCCCTCCGGTGCCGCAATAATGCACATGAAATGAATGTTCTTGCAGCCCTTGTCCTTTAACATCTGAATGGCAGCCACTGAAGAGCCTCCCGTGGCAAGCATTGGATCTACCACAAAAACTTCTCTTTCCGCACAGTCTGCCGGAAGCTTGCAGTAATACTCTACCGGCTCCAGTGTTTCCGGATCACGGTACAGACCGATATGTCCCACCTTTGCTGCGGGAATCAGATTCAGCACACCGTCCACCATGCCAAGTCCTGCACGAAGAATCGGTACGATTGCCATCTTCTTTCCTCTCAACTGTTTTACAGTCGTTTCACAGATGGGCGTCTCAATCTGTACATCGGTAAGCTTTAAATCCCTGGTTGCCTCATAACAGATTAACATCGCGATTTCACTGATGGTCTGTCTGAAATCCTTTGTACCCGTATCCTTTCTTCTGATATATCCGATTTTATGCTGGATCAGAGGATGATCCATAATGACTACCTTTGCCATGCTTTCTCCTCCTGCGTATTTTTTGATTATTGCTTTTTACGGCTCAATGGCATTGACTCTTCTTACATGCTTCTCTTCTCCCGGAAATTCGGTATTCAAAAAGGTGTCCACAATGCTGAGCGCCAGATTGGTACCGATAATCCCTGCCCCCATCGCCAGTACATTCGCATTATTATGTTCTCTTGTCAGTCTGGCAGAAACCGTATCCGCACACAGTGCGCATCGGATCCCCCGGACCTTATTGGCAGTAATGGAAATACCGATCCCGGTGGTACAGATTACAATTCCCTTTTCACATTCTCCGCTTGCAACTGCCTCTGCTGCCGCACGTCCAAACTGCGGATAGTCACAGGACTGCTTGTCGTAGCATCCGAAATCCTTATATTCCAGTCCATGTTCCTCCAGATATTTTATGACCTCCTGTTTTAACTCAAATCCACCATGATCACATCCGAGTGCTATCATTATCATTCCTCCTTCGGCTTTATTTTATTTGTTCTTCTGCTTGTATCACATGATGACCTGCTGCCTTTAACAGCCGGTTCATAATAGCCTGTCCCATTTCACTGCCCTCAAAAGACTCCGAATATATAGCAGTCACATCCTCATCATCAAATTCCCGTAAAATCGTATAGAGTGACCTTGCAATCGCATCCTCATCCGTCCGTTTTCCGACACACTTTATAATCGGAGCGTGATATTGTTTCCTCGTTTCCTCCGTTGCGATTACACCGACCTTCTCACCCTTTTTTGTCTGCTCCCCGCTCAGCCTGTTAATCATCTCTACAACCTTCTCGGCAGCGCCTGACACAATTGTCAGTTCTCCTTTGGGTGCATAGTGTCTGTACTTCATTCCGGGAGCCTTCGGCTTCACTCCGCTGTCTGCTGACAAAATCGTCTGATCCACCTCTACTTCTCCAAGCACCTTTTCCAACATATCCTTTGTAATATACCCTGGACGCAGGATCATCGGGATTTCCTCTGTCAGATCCACAATCGTAGACTCCAGACCGATACAGACTGCTCCGCCGTCAAGAATTATATCAATTTTCCCATCCATATCCTCTGCCACATATTTTGCCTGAGTCGGACTCGGCTTGCCTGAAGTATTTGCACTCGGTGCTGCCACATATCCGCCTCCTGCCTCAATCATGGCACGTGCCACCGCATCGCCCGGCATACGGACGGCTACCGTATCCAGCCCTCCTGTAGTCTCTTTGGGGACCAGAGCCGATTTTTTTAAGATCATGGTAAGCGGTCCCGGCCAGAATGCTTCTGCCAGTCTGAGCGCCTCCTCCGGCAGCTCCCGTACAATAGGGTACAATGCTTCCAGCTTTGCGATGTGCACGATCAGGGGATTATCCGACGGTCTTCCCTTCGCCGCATATATCTTCCGGGAGGATTCTTTGTTCAGAGCATCTCCTCCAAGCCCGTATACGGTTTCTGTCGGGAATGCAACCAGTCCGCCCTCCCGCAGAATCTGACCTGCTTTTTCAATGGCTTTTCCCTGCTCCGGATCCGTTTCCAGTTTTGCTTCGCTCACCTTTACCAGTTTCGTCTGCATGGTATTCACTTCCTCATATATTGTCTCTCGACATTATATCATATCACATGATAAAATAACATTACTTATTTTTCATATAGAGGAGGATTCTGGCATGTCCGATCACACCGCTTCAACACAAAATACACAATTTGCTGCAGATACTTCAAACAGAACGATAAAAGAATGGATCCTGGCACTACTGGTTCTTCTGATCGGGCTGACCATTGCCCATCTGGGTGTTTCGCTGTTTCTGCTTTCAAACCTCGGAACCGATACCTTTACGATCTTCATTCAGGGACTCGCTCTGACCATAGGCTTATCTGTCGGAACGGTTCACGTCATTATCCTTTGTCTGATCATGTTCATTATGCTCTTTACGACCAGAGGGTATATCAAACCGGGAACCGTTATCTGCGCCTTCTGCGGAGGTCCTATCATCGATCTTTTTAACTGGATTCTTACTCCGTATATTCATGCCGGCTCTTCCCTGCCCATACGTATTGGCGCCATGCTTGCCGGCTGCATCATCCTTTCTCTTGGCATGTCCGTTGTGATCGCCAGCAATGCCGGAACCGGTCCGAACGATCTAGTGGCACTTGTCCTGACTGATAAACTGAAACGTTTTCAGTTCCGCACTGTCCGTATTGGCTGTGACCTCTTTTTTGTCATCATCGGCTTTGTGCTTGGCGGTACACTCGGCGCAGGCACTCTGGCTGCTGCGCTGTTAACCGGTCCGCTCGTACAGTTCTGGCTCCCGAAAAGCAGCCGGATCATCCGTCGGCTGTATTGATCTTCGTTTTTATTGTTATCAGCCGGTATTTTCATTCAGATAACGCAAAACTGCCAGATGGATATTCCATGCCATCTTTTCACGGTAAAGCGGGGTACAAAGATACTCCGCTTCTTTGCTGTTTGATAAAAAACCACACTCCACGATTACAATCGGCACACTGGTCTTTTTTAGCAGGTAATAGCTTCCATTTTCCTTTGCCACCCTCTCCTTTTCCGGGTGCATTCCGCAAACGATCTGTCCCTGCATAATATCCGCCATTTTTTTCCCTTCTATGCTTCCATTATAATAAAATACCTGTGGACCGCTCACGTTCTCCTCATGATAGCTGTTCTGGTGAATACTGATAACCGCATCCGGCTTTTCTTTTTCCATGATGGCTATCCGCTTCTTCATATCATCCACCTTCTTATTGGAAGCATTTTTATCATATAATCCATCGGCAGTCTCTCTGGTCATAATAACACGGATATCCTCCTGCTCCAGAAATTCCTGTACAAGCAGGGCAATCTCCAAGTTAATATCCTTTTCCAATGCACCATTGATACCGACCTTTCCCGGGTCTGCGCCGCCATGTGGAAAGGTCGGTATCAGACCAAAATCTGTTTAATCGCAACAATACCTCACTTGACAGTGAGGTATTGTTATATTCATTATATTATTAATTGTAAGAGTTCTTAATATATATATATGGCTTTTATATCTACATACATTATATCCATAATCTTTTATATTATCAACAGTTTTTTATAGAAAACATCAGGTTTTGTCAAAATCTATCAACAAACAGACTATCAAATTCATCGCTGAATTTGTAAATAATTTCAATATGCTTGTCTTGATAAACATATATCTTATCAATCAAGTGAACTACGGTTGCCCTATCCAGTTCTTTGAGCTGACCATATTGCAATAAATCCTTTACCCACAGATTCTCAAGAACAGCCTGCGGCTTTTTGAGTGAATGTTCCAGTGATGCAACTTCCTTCTCATAGAGAGCAATGCTATCCTTGCATTCTGTTTGAACTTCCTTATACTCATCATCAGTAAGTTTCCCATCCAGCCATTTATCTCTGCCAACCTTCAAACGGTTCTGAATTTTAAGAATGTTTTTCTTTCTTGCCTCAATTTCCGCTTGTATAGTATCAGCATAACTGTTACCTTTAGCTGCTTTCATTTGCATCTTTACCATCTGCTCTAAATGCTGAAGCTGACCAATAATCGTATTAACATCACTCAGCACAATTTTTCGCAGCAATTTATCAGAAATATAGTGACTGGTGCATTTAGGAATGCGTGCCGCCTCTTCTTCCGACAAATCTTTTGTCTTTTTGCTGAAATCTCTGAATGTGGCACAGTTATAATAAAGATTTTTATGTACAGTACCATCTTTAGCCTTATACTTATCCCACTTCTTCCTCATAGCATGGCGACAATCTCCACACTTCAACAACCCCTTAAAAATCGTCACTTCATCAGGCTTCGTGGTATCATGTTTTATCTTTTTCATCAGGGATTGAGCCAGCTGCCAATCTTCTTTAGCTATAATAGCCTCATGTGTGTTTTCCACACGTATCCATTCTTCCTTATCAACTGCTGTAGGTTTATCATCAATCAATCGTTTTTGAACGGTCTTTCCCTGAACCAGCGTGCCTGTGTAAACCTCATTAACCAATATATTCTTAATCGAATCCGTTGTCCAGTGAACATCATTCTCTGAAATTTTCTGACTGCAAATATAATTGGAACCTTGCATCTTTTTGTAGGTTGCCCTATTAACAATACCATCCTTCGTAAGAATAAAAGCAATTTCCTTCATGCAAACACCATCTAAATATAAAGAGAAAATACGCTTTACTACTTCTGCCGAATATGAATCTATGATTAAATGATGCTTGTCTTCTGGGTCTTTCTTATATCCATAAGGAGCAAAAGCTCCCACATATTTTCCTTCCTTTTGCATAGTATGCATAGCAACGCTCACATTACGGTGTTGAGTTTCTGAATACTCTCTGTTGAGAATCAACTTAATTCTAATATCTATTCCTACTTCATCATACAGACTGTCATAGCCATCACCAATTGCAATAATCCTTACCTGTTTACCAATTTTCTCAAATTCTTTTTCAAGATAAATTTGCATATCAATGTCATGACGTCCCAATCTTGAAAGATTTTTTACAACAATACAATCAATAACATTATTATCGACAGCTGTCATCATCCGTTTGAATGCTTCACGGTCAAAATTTATTCCCGTAAAGTCATCATCCGTATAAATATCTTTAATTGTTATAGGATATGTGTCAACTTTCATATCATTAATATATTCAATATATCTCTGAATATATTTTACTTGATTCTCAATACTCTGACTCAGTTCCGCTTTGTCTGCCTTATCTCTATCCTCATCAGAAAGTCTTGCATAGATAGCTGTGTTCCACACCTTATCGTCCACAATATTATGCGGTTTAAAACGCTCATTTTTATTTGTCATTCTTTATACCCTCCTTTGTAACATGTGCCTGAATCACCTTCTCTATCCCCTCTTCACAAGAAAATTGAGATAGATAAATTCTTTTCACTGACCACTTACCTTCCGTTTGTGTGTTCTCACCCTTTGTTTCTGCACTCACCTTTTCACACCCAGCTTGCTCTTTCAATAAATTATGTGAAAAAGTTTCATTTAATGATTTTGTTTCATATGAGGATTTTTTTCCCGACATACGCACTACCTCCAAAAAATTGATAGTTTGTATAGCCGAGATTAATTGGCGACTACATCTTTGGACGTTTTAGCACTTTCTTCCATAAATTCTTCTATCATCTTTGCCATTTCAGTTCCTGTTGAAGTGAAATAATAGGTTTCTTGGTCGATTTGAAGAAGAGATACGTATTTTTTCATCTGCTCTTTGTAAAAAGCAGTATTATATTGATGGGAAATCATAGTCTGAATACTTCCGATAGAAAAAGAAAATTTACATATTCTGAATAATTCTCTAAATCGATTTCCAACATACTCTGAATTCAAATCAAAAAGAAGTCCATAAGGCTCAACAGCATACTTCTTACAGTAATTTTCCAGATAGTCATAAAAAACTATGGGAAATTCTATGCGATGAACGTTGTGAGCTCTAGGACTTACATCACGTAAAATACATTTGTCATTAAATATTTTGAACTGATTTTTGCGAATCTTCATTACATGGGAAACACTACGTTTCGTTAATATCACAAGAATCAGAATAAATATCAGCCGTTCATTTGATATGGTTATTCTTCCATTGGCAACATATCCTCTATTCAGCATTTCAATCAATTCTACGATGTCTTGAAAATTTGGATGTTCCTCTGTAATACTTTCTTCTAAAGAAGTTTTTTTCATATCATCCCTACTCCTTTATATTTGGAAAATAAATTACAATATCCAACCCAAGTTCATCGTAGGATACCCCCTCCAATGTCAAAGCTGTATCTTCAATACCCTGCTCGTCTAAATACCTTGTTAACTTCATCAGAAAATCCATGAATGAATCTCCGCTACGAACAACTACGCCCAAGCAAGTCTTACCAAACATAACCCTCCCTGAATAGTTTTCATATAATCTATACTGTGGATTATTAGCCACAAAATTTTTGATGCCTTCAACCATTTCCATATCATACCTTCCTTCCATAATTATCTCCGGATGTAGGAATCACTCTTACCCTCCAATCTTCAAGCCTATTGATAAAGCTAGCATCTACACCGTTTACACATAGTACCTCTTTTATCATTTCAACTTCACTCAAAAGCACATCCTCAACTTTACAGACATAACAACTTCCAGATAGCGTATAAATCTTCAATACCGCTCCATTAGCAGAATACCCTACTACAGGACTTGTCTGTATATAAGTACCATCTGCATATTTTTTATGTCCCTTGCAAAAACCAAAAGCTACCAGCCCATTCAAACACCAACTTGATAAACAATACATAAGAAAAAACTCCTTCCATTTTATTATGTATATATTATTTTTATATTAAGCAAGTTCTCCAATTTCCTAATTATCTTTTTTCCAATATTGCTTTTTCAACTTATAAAATGTGGTTTTATGAATACCCATCATCTTCATTGCTTGTACAGCAGTAATCTCACCGCTGGAAACCTTCTCCATAACAGCCTCATAATTTTCAGGCTTCGTTACTGTTGGTCTGCCAAACACAACACCTTTATTTTTAGCTACCTGTATTCCCTCCGACTGGCGTTGATGGTTCTTAACTCGCTCTTCCTCTGCAATGGATGCCATAACCTCAATAAGAATATTAGATACCATTTCCAATATCCAATCCTGCCCCTCACACTCCATAAGCGAAGTAGGTACATTAAGGATTTTGACACGAATCCCATGAGCCTTAAACCACTCCAGTTCCTCTTTAATCATTCGCTTGTTTCTGCCAAGTCTGTCCAGTTCCTTAACCACTAAAGTATCACCTGAACGTAGCATCGTGTTCTTGAGTGCCAGATAACCCACTCTTTCAAAATCTTTGCCTGACTGCTTATCAATAATGATATTACGCTCATCAATGCCATACTCCAGCAGGGCATCAAACTGACGGTCAGTATTTTGATGCGTGGTGCTGACTCTTGCATATCCAAACTGCTTTTGCATAATAACAAGACTCCTTTCCAAAAATATTTGATTTCCGTTCGTTAAAGTCCCTGCAACTGCGTGAACGTTCAGAAATGGAAATAGCAACTATTCTGAACGCTTTTTCATACCCGAATCATATAGTTCCAAAAAGCATGGTTTTCTGAACGCAGTAGCTAGACCAGTTCCAGCCGTTTCCCCACACCCACAAACCGACCACACTGAAAGCCCTTGTTGGCATTTTGTGAGCATCACCCGAACTATTTACCACAAAGCAGGTAATCGGGCTAAATGGGGCTTATACGCAAGAATGAACTTTTAGACACCTTTACGAACGTTGTGTTGTAATGTAACTCTTTTGCCAAAGGTTTAAAAGTCGCTAATAATGCCAATTTTTCACAACAGTGTTTGTCGGTTATGCTTCATTGGGAGTGGATTTAACAGTTGGCAGACAAGTGCCACAGAATGTTCAGATAATAAAAGGAAAAAACAGCATTTCTTACAATAAAAATAGAACTCAGAAACGCTTACAAAAAATGATTGTATTTTTGAAAAAACAATCGCTGTGACACAAAGTGACGCATTTTTCATAATTGTGAGTCAGAAAACAATGGAAAATAGCCATTTTCAAAAAGCAATGCCCCTATGCTGGTGCAGGGCATGAATCCTACCCCATTCATCAATCAAATACAAAAGAATACCAGTAACTGATCCTGCTTGATGAGTTCAGCGATAACTACAAAATTATGTTTATTTACAAACCCTTATAAAATATTTTTATCCGCTACAAAGAATAAATCAAAAACAAAGAAAAAAGAGCCTGAACAATACCGTCAAATCCCATCAATATAACAACTGTAAAATATACAATTATAAACACTATCCCCGAGTGAAATTGGAATATAGATTTTTAGATTGGCTTTTACCACGCATATTATCTGCAAGATACAGATTGTAAGAACCTATTGAAACTGAGAATGCAAGAGTTCCTATTAAAACAAATGTTATTATAATCAGCAAGTTTTTAATCAACCAAGTATGGATAGCATCATTTTTTAAATATAAAATCAAAACAGTCTCACTCCCGACATTATCAGTTTGAATCAAAAGAAATTATTTTTACTGTATTCAAATATAATGGTCTCATAAATTAAGACACTTTTTCGGACAGAATTTAATGAATCTGATATACTAAAGCCAGTATGACAGAGAGGATTCATTACCATGTCCAGACAAAGAAGAAATTTTAGTGCTA
>JAAYNV010000069.1 GCA_012520645.1 Clostridiales bacterium
AATTTAGCACTAAAATTTCTTCTTTGTCTGGACATGGTAATGAATCCTCTCTGTCATACTGGCTTTAGTATATCAGATTCATTAAATTCTGTCCGAAAAAGTGTCTTAATTTATGAGACCATTATAACATGAACGATTTGAGATCGTCAAGGTAAATGTTACAAAATTGTTACGTTTGAGATTAACTTTTATTATACTCCTCTAAATCTTCTGCCAATGGATTGCTTACTGCTAATTTTTCCACAATATCATTACACCTACTGATAAAAATGGTCATTGAACTATCCCATGCAATAATTTCCATTACCGAAAGCGGATGTTGTATTGATATCGGATTTTGCCAAATTTTATCATTCCCGTCTGCTTTTGGTAGTTTATATTTCAAAACCACATCTTTTGTTACATCTTTAGGAAAAGCAGAAAGAACTCCCCATATCCATTGAAAATTTTCATCTTCAATCATTTCTGTCAATTCCTCCCCTGTCATCCAACACCATTCTTTAGATAGCTTTTCAACATATTTTGCATTTTGTGGATAGCATTCATGTCCTGTAATTAACCAATTATAGTCTTTTTGAATATTTTCAATTGAACCAAATATGCTTCCAAGAAATGTAAAATACTTTTCTCCTTTATCTATTACTACACCTTTCAATTATTCTTCCTCCTGCTACTTACTTCTTTTGGGATTTCCGCTAGACCAATCCCAAGTATGTTCATGCGGATGTTCTGGATGCGTTTTAGGATTTCCGTGGTTAGTCATATCTACATCTCGATATGTGTTTCCATTTGAATCGTACCAACGCCTTGTAGCAACATTTCCTGCATCATCTAAGATATCTACGCTTGAATTTGGAGTCCCCTTGGGACCTGGATTATTAGAAACAGTAGAATGATTACTTGATGGTGTTATATCAATCTCTTTTCCTAAATTACTTGTAACTTTTGTTGATGTACCACCCTCACTCATCTTCCATAAATTATCAGTATAATGTCTGAATAACGCATTCGCTATGCCATTACTACGTAAGGGCAGGCGAAAGGCGTTATTTCAGACTGATAGACGGAAGGGTGTTGGTGCGTCCTTATGTGGTGACATAATTAAATATGATTTTAAAGATTACTAATCTTATCTGAAAAATTTAATATTGCTTCTGCGAATTCTTTTCTTTCATCTTCATCTAACCACTCGTAATCTTGATTTTTTATTATTGCATTAGACAAAACATCTTTTATTTCACCAATGTAATCTGTTAATCTCTCTATACTTATGCTTGATATTTTTTCCAGCAATTCTCCTTCATACATATCACCTACAAAAGGATTTTCTTTTAAATAATCTACCGCTTTTGAAATTGCAATGTCTATAAACTCGTTTTGCCGAATCATCCTCAAAATATCTGACACCTCTAACTCAGATACTCTTTTATCTATCAAACGGTTATACCATTTTTGCAATGGATACATCTCCCCATCCATTTCAATGTATTTACATTTATAAATATCCTTTATTTTTCTTTCGTCTTCCATCACTCGATACCTCCATACGGCTTAAACATTTCTTGAATTCGCTTTATATATAAATTCGCTTTATCCAATCCTTCTTGTAATAATGCCCTATCAACATCAGAAAGATTTGGGTTTTTCAAAGACCCTTCTAATCCTTTTTTTATTTTTTTAAGTGAAGAATAGGAATCCTTCATCTCCCCTAAGTGATCAAAGTACCCCCCTTTTCCATTTGGAACAGGGTCTCCTTGTAAATCCCTTAATGTACCACTAAAATCTCCCTCTGTTAAATGGTCATTAATTGTATTTTCAAGAGAATTGAGTCTGCTCTTTTGAGCATCTGTAAGTGTATTAACCGTATTTCTACCACTCTCACTCATCTTCCATAAATTATCAATGAATCTGTCAGCACCTTCCATTATCACCCTAGTTCCAAAAATGACTGACAGTATTCCCTCTCCTATTGCGGCTATGGAAACTGGTTCTACTACCAGGATTCCTCCGCTTCCCACTGTCTCTACAACCTTGACTTCCACACCAGCAACTCCCGTTGCAATTCCCTGGATTGTCAGCAGTAGTCCACCCACTGTGCTAGACAGATCTGTGGTAAGCTTTCCTGCATAGACTACGTTATCATTCAGTGCCGCCCTCTGATTGAGTCCCTCTATGACTCTTTGATCGCACTTCTGGGCTATCTCCCGAACTTCCTGCTGGGCTTTAATCGGATCTATCCACATATCTCTGGGTCTAAACGGATTGGTCAGCCATAACATATCTGTAAGCAGATCGCCTAATACCACAGCTGATATATAAACTACTTCTGTGGCAATCCCCACTCCATAAGAATACAGGATGTTTACAATTTCCTGGAAGGCTTCCATCTCTGCCTCCCCTTTTCCATGACATTTCCCTTCTACCTGTCCGACAGCTGCATATGGGATTCCTGTCCACTCTGTTTCCTTCTCCTGTAAGGCCGCTGCATAGGGCATTGTCCCAGACATGCCAGCCTCCGCTGGATATTCATATATTAAATTGTTTTTTTGTATCTGTCTCTGCCTTTCCCTTCTCACCTCCTCTGCAATCTTCCATGTGGCAAAAACGGACTGTACTGCCGGATTCTCCCTTTCACCGCCAAATCTCGTCTTACAGAGTGCCAGCATTGTCAGATATATCAACTGCCGGTTTCTTCTGCTGTTCTCATCTATCGGATCTATTATACCAGCTATGAACTCCATAATAAATTGGAACTGCTCTCTACTTTTCTCATTCACATGGCTTTCTTCTATGAAACTGTCCGTATTGTTTCCCACACAGACCATCTGATATAGCTCTGCTTTAGGATCTGTTCCGCTCTCATAACGGTATATCCGGTTACAGCCTTTTTTCTTAAGACCATGCCACAGACTACCACCTGCTCCGGCACTCTGTCTGAATGCTTGATATTGCTTCCGGTTAATTCCCTCTGTAATTTTTCTATCTCCCCCTGCCGGAGCTGCTGCAATCCGTTTTCCCCATGCACCGCTCCGGTCCACATAAGAAAAGGGGCGGTTATATACGTATGTGTACGGGTTCTGGGTCTGCATATCTTCCAGTTGCCCTGTTGCAGGATCTTCACTCAGGAAACGTCCCAGACAGGGATCATATATACGGATTCCTGCCTGCAGGGTCCCGTCTGGAAGCGCACAGTATCCGGCATAGCCATGGATCGTTCCGGAGCCTGGTCTTTTCCTGCCCTGCCGATCATAGGTCACAGTCCTGCCAAATTCATCACAGCTATAGCTCTCCAGAAGTTTTCCATCACTACTGTATCTCCGTTTCGGACTTCCCAGGTAATCATAGAGAAAAATTTCTCCGCTTTCTCCCTGCTGTGGTATACACCTGCCGTCTGTACTCTGATTCACTCTTTCCTCTATAAGCATCATATTCCCTTTTTTATCATACTTATAAAAAGAAACTTTTTCAATGCCTTCGTACCTTATAAGTCTGCCCTTGCTATCATACTCCCACTTTTCTATTCCCCTCAGCCTGCCATCCTCCCGATATTCTTCCATCTTTGTCCGGTTTCCTGCAGAATCATAAATATATTTTCTTAAAAGTTTTCCATTTTTACGAATGGTTTCAAGACGGTTGAGCACATCATATTCATATTCATATTCATAGTGTCCGCACTCATCCGGCAGACCACGTCTCCATACTTTAACAGCGGTCAGGTTTCCTTCACCATCCCACCAATAAAAGAAACGGTCCAATTCTCCATCCTTATCATAATTAATACATACCGTCATTTCCCCACAGCTGCCATAACGGTACTCCTGACGTAGTCCCGCTGCATATTCTCTGGCGATAATACGCCCTATGTCATCTTTCTCTTCAGTCAGACATCCTTCCTCTTGACGGTCCGTCTCCTGCCAAATATCTTCTGGAGGTATATAACCAGGGATTCTGCCTGATAGAGGTGCTGTGCCTTCCACGTTACTCACACCACCCCATGAATCATATTGATAACATATCGTATTACCCAGTGCATCCTTAACAGAATGCAGTTGTCCCAGGCTGTTATATCCATATTCCGTCCGGTTCCCCCTGCTATCTGTTTGGGCAGTGCATTGCCCTGATCCGTTATATTCATAGCTGCGGCTCCTGCCAGCTCCATCCGTTTCCCGAATCATATATCCGGCAGCATCATAAGTATATTGCCTTTGTTCCCCCTTCCTTCTTTTATAAATAACACGCCCACATTCATCACAGGTATACTGGATATGTTCTCCGTCTGACCGAATGGTCTCTTTCAGATTACCGCAGATGTCATAAAGGTTTTTCTCAAAATTTCCTTTTCCATCCCGGATATACAGCAGTCTTCCTTCACTGTCCCATTCCATATACATTTCCTTTTGTTTCCTCTTGATCAGAGCCGGACGTCCACAGGCATCTCTCTTTATTTGAAGTTGTTCCGTTCCATCCTGTTCTATAGATATAAGTTCCCCACATAGATCCCTCCGGAACACAAACTGCTCTCCATTTTTCATCTGCATTCGGACCAGACGCCCGCCCTTATCCAGTATTAATTGGTTTCGGGACGCCTTATGATTGTTCCTTTCAGAATCCAACTCTCCATCATAATAAATATCCACCTCTTCCTTTCCTGCAATGTTTTCATACAGTATCCCTGTAAGCCGCCCTGCCTTATCATACCGGTATTCCTCTTTTGTCCCATCAGCATCTGCCCTGCCAGTCAGTTGTCCCAGCCGGCTCCATTCAAACTTCTCCCAGCTTCCATTCTGTTTTTCAATACAAACAGGCATTCCTGATGCCCCATAGGTAATCCGCATTTTTTCGCCGGTACGTTCCCTTACCGAAATAAGACGGTTCTGCTCATCATATTCATATTCTGTCCGGCTTTCATCCGGCAACTGATGGCAAATCATACGGTTGAGTCTGTCATACTGAAAATAATGTTCTTCACTGCCTGATATCTTCACTGCGACGAGGTTTCCTTTGGCATCATACGCCAACTCATCAAGCTTTCCATCCGGTCTCTCAAATCCAGATATCATGTTATTGTCGCCCCACATAATTCCAAGACGCTCACCGTTTCCATTTACACGGGCACATAGTCTTCCTTTTTGGTCAAAATAATCTGTCACCAAACTTCCATCCCGCCTGATCCTTATATTCTCCATCCCGTTTTTGCTGTAACAGAACTGCTCCTGTGTTCCATCTGTAAATATACTTTTTTCAGGATATCCCAGTTCATTATAAGTACAGGATATCCGTTTTCCTTCTTCATCCCGAAAACCTGTCAGCCTTCCCTCCTTATCGTAAAAATACTGCTCTTCCAATCTCTGTCCCTTGCGGGACAATATCCGAGCTGAAGCATCTGTTCGTATCTTCTGTATCTTTCCTTCTCCATCCCACATTGTGGTCATTCCCCGTCCATCATAGGAAAATTCTAATGACTGTCCGCCTGGCATATCCTGTCTGATAATCCGCCGTCTTTTGTCATATTGGTTTCTTACCAGACAATTTCCCTCACCGTCCTCTACGTATTCCAGCCGGTTGTTTTCTCCGTAGAAATATTTCAGTTTATCATCTCCCGGTCCTGTAATCTCTGACAGACGTCCTCTCTCATAGGTCAATTCCACCCTTCTTCCGGTATGATCCTCCACACAGACCAATCTCCCTGTTTCCCCATAATGATATCGAAGCATTCCGCTGACAGATGCGGCACTCTCCAATTTCCTATCTTTGTCATACCGAAAGTAAATTCTGCCTCCTGCAGGGTTCTCCTGCCACAGACACAAACCGGATGCAGAAAAAGAACGTAGTACTCCATCCTCTCCCTCATAACGATAGAATAACTGGTTTGATTTTCGTTCTATCGGAGTCCTTTTTCCATCCGGAAGTTCTAAAATCCCTTTTGTTCTGTCCGGATTCCATTGAATATGCTGTTCATAGCTGTGTCTCCATCCTCTTCCCATTACTCCTTTTTCAGAATCCAAGGCATTATAGGTACGGGCAAAGCAGAGGTCTGCTGCCCCCGGAATATATAAATCCTCCTTTTCATATAAAAAATTTCCTGTTCCCACATGAACAGGATCACCTGCCATAATGCAGTTACTGCATTTTCCAAAATATTCGGGACTATTTAAATTCAGATCATTTCCATCCTGGTCCCCTCCTGTGCAGAAAGAGAGCGCCGCCCGAAACTCCGCACAGGAACGTTCGAATACCCCCTCCAGAATGAGCCCTGTCAGTTCCTCCACCTTTCTTCCCGCTTCTGCCACGCGCTCCCCTGCCTCCTCCTGGGCCTTCGCCGCCTGCACATCTAGCCGGGGCACCTGTTCCATCAGCTTCCCGCACAGTCTCTGCGTCCTCTCCTTCACTTCCCCGTACTCTTCTTGCGGCAGGGTTCCCTTCTGTTCCTCCACCTGCGCTCTGAGGCTGCCCTCCCGGCATTCCCCCGGCACCGCCCGGCAGAGCCCGTCCAGTCTGGACAGCTGGCTTTCATACTCTCGGCTGGTCTTTTCCGCCGTATCCATCAGTTCCTTTACCTTCTCCGACAGCTCCTGCAGTGCTGTGCTGTCGACCACCCTCGTTCTCTCCAGTGGCTGCATTGTCTCATCCTCCCTTTTCCCGTTTTGTCTTTATTTTTCAACCATGTTTTTTTCATTAACTCAAAGTATTCTACCACAGAAAAATTGTATTTTATTTATCTTGCAAATATTTGCAGTTAATATGTAAATATTTGCAGAAATCTGCGTTTTATAATTTTGCGTATAAAAAAACGCCGCTTTCCACGAAGCAGCGTTCTCTTTTTCTATCTTCTATTTTTTATCCCGCTATGTTACGGTTATTTACCACATCATCAAACTCTTCCAACATTTCTGCCGACGGCGCAGGAGTCACAAGGCTTCCAATCACGATTGCGGCAAGACTGATAAAGAAACCGACAGCCAGAGAATACAAGCCGGTTGCACCTCCAAGGGTCTGTCCGCTTACAAGCGGTATGTAATCCCATACGATAACCGTCAGTGCACCGGAAACAATTCCGGCTACTGCACCGGTAAAATTCGTTCTCTTCCAGAACAGCGACATCAGTACGATCGGTCCGAAAGCAGAGCCAAGACCAGCCCACGCATTCGATACCAGCCCCATAATGGAGCTGTTCGGATTCAATGCAATCAGATACGCCAGAATAGCAATGACAAATACCGTGATATGGCTGATCAGCAACGTTGTCTTACTATCTGCCTTTTTATTCATCACACCATTCACAATATCCTCTGATACGCTGGATGCGCTTACCAGAAGCTGTGAATCCGCAGTGGACATAATCGCCGCCAGAATACCGCACAGAAAAATTCCGGCAATCAAAGGTACTCCAAAGGATTCTGTAAAGAGCTTGATGATCATTTCAATGAAAACCTTCTCTTCCGCACCATCTGTCAAAATCTCCGGATATAAAAAGGCACGTCCGACTACACCAATGATACACGCAAACCCAAGGGACAACGCCACCCATCCGATCGCGATTCCTTTGGACTTTTTCAGTTCCTTCTCATCTTTAACCGCCATAAAGCGTACCAGAATATGCGGCATACCGCAGTATCCGAGTCCCCATGCCAGCTGGGAAATAATATCCACAGCACTGTATGTACCGTTTGCATCCGAGGTCATGCTTAAGAAGGCATCTGCCCCTCCCACAAAGCCGCTCTGGTTCAATACCTCGCTGACATTTCCAAAACCGATAATGTTCCATGCAAGAAGCGGAACAGCTAACAGTGCGACCAGCATCAGTGTTCCCTGAATAAAGTCCGTCACGCAGACCGCAAGGAAACCGCCCATAAAGGTATAAATCAGAATAACTCCCGCACCGATAGTAAGTGCAATACGGTAATCCACTCCAAAAACAGAATTGAAAAGCTTTCCGCCTGCTGCCAGAGCAGATGCCGTATAAACCAGAAAGAAAATAACAATCGTCACAGAAGATACAAACAACAATACCCTCTTTTTGTCATGAAAACGATTCTCAAAATAAGTAGGAAGTGTCAGTGCATTGCCTGCACGGATTGTATATCTTCTGAGCCTTTTTGAAATAAAGAGCCAGTTAAATACGGTTCCCAAAAAGAGTCCGACTGCAATCCATGACTGCCCTGTTCCAAGAGCGTATACCGAGCCTGGCAGTCCCATAAGGAGCCAGCCACTCATATCCGATGCCTGTGCAGAAAGTGCTGCAACAAAGCCGTTCAGCTTTCTGCCTCCCAGGAAATAATCCTCCGAATCATTGTTCTGTCTTGCACATATCGCTCCGACAATAACCATAAGCAGCATATACATGACAAACGCCACAATGATCCATCCAATTGAATTTGTCATAATTTTCTCACCTTTCAAATAACTTGCCATTTGGGCTGTTTCCATATATCATAATATAAAGAAAGTATGAAGTCAATACTGCATTATTGTGATATTTTACCTCTTTAATTCGTCAAAGTGGTAAATTATTCTGTCATTCATACAGAAAAACAAAAAGAATTGAGGATATACTATGTGGATTGCAGATCATTGGAAAGACTATGAAGTAATTGATACATCAGAAGGAGAAAAACTGGAACGCTGGGGAGACTATCTTCTGGTGCGTCCCGACCCCCAGGTCATCTGGAATACCAAAAAAGAACACCCGGGCTGGCGTAAAAAGAACGGTCACTACCACCGAAGCAGCAAAGGCGGCGGAGAATGGGAATTTTTCAATCTCCCAAACGAATGGAGCATCCATTACCGCGACTTGACCTTTCATCTGAAACCCTTCAGCTTCAAACATACCGGTCTGTTCCCGGAGCAGGCGGTCAACTGGGACTGGTTCTCCGACATCATCCGAAATGCCGGACGTCCACTCAAAGTACTCAACCTGTTTGCCTACACCGGAGGTGCTACTCTCTCCGCTGCAAAAGCAGGCGCAGCCGTGACCCATGTAGATGCCTCCAAGGGCATGGTAAACTGGGCAAAAGAAAATGCTGCCGCTTCCGGTCTGTCCGCTGCGCCAATCCGCTGGCTTGTAGATGACTGTGTCAAATTCGTAGAGCGGGAAATCCGCCGCGGTAACCACTATGACGGCATTATTATGGATCCCCCCTCCTACGGACGCGGACCCAAAGGTGAAATCTGGAAAATCGAAGAATCCATTTATCCTTTTATCGAACTGACTGCTCAGATTCTTTCCGAGGATGCAAAATTCTTCCTGATCAATTCCTATACGACTGGTCTGCAGCCTGCCGTATTGTCCTACATGATAAACACCGCTATTGTAAAACGCTTCGGCGGGCATGTCGAGGCAGGTGAAATCGGTCTTCCGGTTTCCTCAAACGGTCTGGTACTGCCCTGTGGAGCATCCGGCCGATGGGCAAAGTAAAACAGTGAACAAAGAATTAAATCCACGCCCATCCAAAAGCAAACAGCAGAACATTCTTTATGACAAACTGAAGCAGTACGAGCACCGCCGCTGCATATACATAGCGTTCAATTTTAATCGGCGGATATTGCTTTTTTGTCAAATGCCTCCGGTAAAAACAGGTTATCATAAATATAACATATACGACTGCCATAAAAACCACTGCCGGATGGCAGCAGAATGCCTTGACCAAATTACCACCCGCCAGATAATAGACTGCTCTCGTTCCGCCGCAGCCCGGACAGTAAATGCCCAAAATGCGTCTGAACTGACAGCCCGGGAACCGTGCTATCCCCTCTCTGCCTATCATACGTAGAAAAACCGCTCCCAGTACTCCCGGGAGCAGTGCTATTTTTCCTAATTTATAAAAAATATCTTCATTCGTCTGCATATTTTTACTCGTATCTTCATCTCTGATTTCTGTCAGTTCTAAACCATACCCGATTATAAACTAAGCAGATAGACAACAAACCAACCAATCGCAAGCAGAAGGCCGAAGGAACCTGTAATAATACCGGAAATAGCCATGCCTTTTCCACCAAGCTTCTTCACATTATTGATAATACCAAGTGCAATTGCCGCGATGCCAAGCGGTGCTGCCAGATACCATGCGCAGCAGATTACGATAGAAACAATACCACATACCATGGATGCAATCGCAAGCCCGGAAGCCCGCTCCGGCTCCTCCTGCACATTTGAATAATATGTCTGCTGACCATACGGCTGCTGATTATAGTTCTGTTGATTATAATTCTGCTGGTACGGCTGTGTACTATAGTTCTGCTGATATGTATTATTACTCATATTATTATCTGTCTGTACAGGACTTTCATACGGATTTGCATTGCTGCCTGCAGTATTGTTGTTATCAGAAGCATTATTGTTATCTGTCCCATATAAATTATTGTTATCCATTTCATTACTCCTCTTCTATGTAATTTCATACCTGAGTATCCATGCTGTGCTTTACCGCATTACTACGATGCTATAATATCGGGTTTAATTGTAGCATACTTTCTTTTGACATTCAAGATAAATGTTTCATTACTATCCTGCATTCAGATGCACAAGCACTCCCTTTGCTGCTATTCCAATGCAGATTCCTGCCACAAGTCCGCTCACGATCAAAAAGGGCAGATAATACAGGAGGCTTGCGTTTTCCACAATCAGCACTGCAACGCAAAGCTGACCGAGATTATGAGCTACACCGCCTGCCGTACTGACTCCAAGAATGCTGAATTTCTTTTCCTTCCGCTCCTTCTTATCGTCTTTGTGCGGGAAGCCCTCCTTCATCATCTGCATCACACACAGGCTGACTGCCCCTCCCGCCAGACTGTAGAAAATCGCAGAGAGATTACCAAACAAGAAGCCCGTGAGCACGATACGCACTCCGGATACGGCTGCAGCATCCCGAAAGCCGTTTTGATACAGTACAATGAGTATCACAATATTGGTCAATCCTATTTTTGCTCCCGGTATACCGGGATGAAAAGGAATCAGTGTCTCCACATAGCTTACGATCATGGCAAGCGCCGTTGCCATTCCAAGAAATGCTGTCCTTTTTGCCATGTCCTTTTACGCTCCCTTCTTGTTCTAATAGGCGGTCACATCCACCTCACAGTCCTCTCCCTGAATCTCTACAACGACCCGGTTCGGAAGGCAGACAATACTCTCTCCGCTTTTAGAAACCGGGCGGTGATGTACACAAATCTGATCGGGACAATCAGCTGCCTCCATATGCGCACTCCCCTGTCCAGTCACCACTACATTTCCGGTTCCAACCAAAATCTCCTGCTCTTTCCAGAGAGATACCCGTTGATATTCCATTCCGTCTACATAAATGACCGCTTCCCTTCCTTCTTTTCCCCGCATCTCATTCCAGAAGAAAAAAACTCCTGCCACGATCAGAAAAAAAACGATCAATTTCCAGTCATTCTTTTTCATAGTCCTCCTGTTCATACCAGAATATTCCATGCACTTCGTAAACGACTTTCGCATTTTAAGTCCGTTAACGCTTATTGTATCACACCCCTTATCTGGTTTCTATATTCCCGCGATTTTTTCCAGAAAAATTGTCTTGTACTTTACAATCCCTTGCGCTAGAATGTTACAGGATGTTTTGATAGATTTTACAGGAGATTTTCAATGTTTCTACAAAGACAATACCGGAAGGTACGAAAACGATTCCTTCCTATTATAATGTCGGCTGCAGTTATATTCTCCGGCTGTATCGGCTGCACACGCAGCCAAGAGCCGATCAGCCGGACGGACTTTAAATTGAATACGGTCGTAACCGTGACGCTCTACAACACCACAGATACCTCTCTTTTAGACGGCTGTATGGAGTTATGTGACCGTTATGAGCTGTTATTCAGCCGGACCAATCCAGACAGTGAGCTTTATAAGCTAAACCATGGACTGCTGCCCCGCTCTGGCGATGGCCAGATTGTATCCGGGGAGACCGCTGAGCTGATTTCCCTTGGACTTTCGTATGGGGTCCTCTCAAACGGGGCTTTTGACATCACGATTGCCCCGGTCTCATCCCTCTGGAATTTCAGTTCAGATACACCGGCTGTGCCCGATGCGACTCTTCTTTCCAAAGCTAAGACTCATGTGGATTACCGCAAGGTATCTGTAGAGGGTAATATTGTAACCTTTGCAGAAGAGAACATGTCCATTGATCTGGGCGCCATTGCCAAGGGCTATATTGCAGACCGCATGCGGGACTACCTTTTAGAAAACGGCATAAAAAATGCTACCATCAATTTAGGCGGCAACGTGCTGTGCATAGGAAACAAAAACGGATCGACACCCTACCGGGTCGGCATCCAGAAACCATTTGCCCCGCAGGGCGAATCTCTGACGGCTCTTTCCGTCACGGACCGCTCCGTCGTTTCCTCCGGCACCTATGAACGATATTTTAAACAGGACGATACTCTGTACCATCACATACTGGATCCAAAAACCGGATATCCATGTCAGAATTACCTGACCGGAGTGACCATCCTTTCGGAAAAATCCGTAGACGGAGATGCACTCAGCACAACCTGTTTTTTACTTGGTTCCCAAAAGGGACTTGCCCTGATTGAATCCCTGCCGGATACGGAAGCTCTCTTCATTACGGAATACGGGAATCTGATTTACAGTTCTGGCTTTCCAAAATGACCCAAGGTGACACTTTATGCCTGCCGGTGCTTTCAGCCTGATGCCCGGTGCCTGAGCATAAAAATTTGATTTCCAGAGGAGTTTTATAGTGTGAAAGAAAGTAGAGGACAGCCATACATGGGCGCACTTTATTAAGCTGTCTGAATCAGGCAACTTTTTGAAGTGTTATAGATATAGCGAATTAGGTCAGGAAGCTAATGGTTCACCAGGGG
>JAAYNV010000070.1 GCA_012520645.1 Clostridiales bacterium
CTTTCCGGAAAGGGCATTGATGATATCCTGTGGGGCATCAATCGCCACACTGATAATATTGATTTCCCGCTTTCTATACGGAATACCCATCCTTCCGACAATATAACTTCCATAATCGTGCAGCAGTTTATTTAGCTGCTCGATTGAATCTTCCTTCTCTACAATAATCCCAATCAGGGCAATTCTTGTTTCCATTCTGTAAACTCCTTTCCTGATAATATCGTAAACTAAAAACCATACCCGGCAAAAGGTATGGTCTGTCAATGAAAAGCCTCTCCGCTTTTTCTCCTGTTCTGCCTCCCCTTCCGCCTCAAATAATTTTGGTGTCAGTGAATTGCTTTTTTTGAAAAAAACTTAACATAAAACGGCTTGGTAATAAGAAACATTCTCATTACAAAGACATATTTTATTATAACATATTTCCCTGTTTAAGAAAACAACCTTATTACTTCTAACAGCGAATCACATTTCTTCCAGACTAATTTCAGAATTTCCCCGGTAGGCTGCACCATATCCGGCACCATGATGGGCAGCATTCCTGCTGCATGTGCAGAACGGATTCCGTTAAAGGAGTCCTCCACGGCTGCCGCCTCCTTTGGATCGATTCCCAGCTCTTTACACGCCATCCGGTAAATATCCGGTGC
Source organism: Clostridiales bacterium (assembly GCA_012520645.1). Lineage (GTDB taxonomy): Bacteria > Bacillota > Clostridia > Lachnospirales > Lachnospiraceae > JAAYNV01. Next base: position 645 of record JAAYNV010000070.1, read on the forward strand.
AGGCTTACTGTTTACTACCATGTCACCGCAGACTACTGCCTGAAAGTACCGGCGTAGTCCGGTCTCCTCCAGATGTTTTAATACGGTAACCTGTCTGGTCGAAGATGCCAGTGCCAACGGATAACCCTTTTTCGTCAAAAATTCCAGAACCTCTCTTGCACCCTTCATCACAGGAAGCCCGTCTCTCTCAATCTGAGCTACGGACAGTGCCCTTGTTCTATCTAAGAACTCCTCTACCGGAAAGTCCTTCCCGTATTTTTTATAAAAATAATCAAACATACCCTTCCGGTTCATGCCGATACAATCCAAAGCTGTCTGCCCCACATCCGGTACAGACATCTGTTTTCCTGCTTCCTTCCAGCTTTTCATGGAAATACTTTCCGTATCGTAGAGCACACCATCCATATCAAATACGACTGCGTTTACAACTTTTCCGTCTATGACCATACCGCTTTTTCCTCACATACTACTCAGATTCCTATAAATTGTATTTTCCGGCTCAGAATCGGGTATTTTCGTATGTTTGATACATTTGTTATAAAAGCCGACCGCATCATCCACCCAGCCGATTACGGCATAGCCATATCCGGCATCTTTCATGCCAAGCAGGGAATCATGCAAAAGTGCAGGACCGACACCGCCTCCCTTTACGCCCGGTTTTACAGCGATTGGTCCGAAATAACCCTTTGCCGTCGCATCATAGGCTGCTACTCCGACAATCTCTTTTTCCTTTACGGCAATATAGCAGGTCACAGGACTATTCGCAAACGCATGCTCTGTCTCATCTGCCCAACCCTGCGTATAATATTTTTTCATAAAATCCAGCACTGCTGATTTATCCGGACTCAGCGCTCTTTTGATTACAATTCCGTGCTCCTTTAACTTTTCAGGCTCGTATCGGCACTGTAAATCATATAAATTCACTAAAAGATCCATTTTATCCGCTCCCTTTTCTAAAATTGCTTGTCATTCCTTATGTGATATTTTATCATAAAAAGAAAAGACTGCGAAGTGCATTTCTTGGCTTATTTGAAATGTAATGCACTTTTAAAGGAGAATATCTATGAAAAAGCCACAAATATCAGAAACTGTATTTCTTGCACCGGATGCTGTCGTTCTGGGCGATGTTACAATAGAAGCAGACTGCAGTATCTGGTTTCATTCGACAATACGCGGAGAACGCGCCTCAATCCGTATCGGAGAGGGTAGTAATGTACAGGATAATTGTGTCATTCATGTAGACGAAGGCTTCGGTGTGGAAATCGGAAAAGGCGTGACAGTCGGTCACGGCGCAATTATCCATGGCTGCCGGATCGGAGACAATTCTTTGATCGGCATGGGCGCAATCCTTTTAAACGGCGTCTCCATCGGAAAAAACTGTATCATCGGCGCAGGTGCTCTAGTCACTCAGAATTCCATTATACCGGACAACTCCTTGGTCACTGGAAATCCTGCCAAGGTAAAGCGGATGGTGACACCACAAGAGGTTGCATCAAACTGTAAAAATGCCCTTCACTATGTAGAGGAAGGACGGGAATATGCTGCCAGCCTTCTTAATAATAATTAAAGGAACATGTAGATAGTGTCAAATGACCTATGAAAAAACTGGGCAAAGAAAAAAGGCTCAGATGAACCTTGATAATTGCAGATATTTTAGTCTGAGGTAAGCTATCGCCACCCTTGACAGCACGAAAAAGAACTGC
>JAAYNV010000071.1 GCA_012520645.1 Clostridiales bacterium
AAACAAAAGAGGAATAAGGAGGTTGAAAATAGTTAGGAAATGATTATAATGGTGATGAACATATCTAAGATTATCATCAAGGGGAAACTCTGCCCATTAAAATCCTAAGCTAACTAAACGCAATCTCTCGAAACGCTTTCTTTGACTAGCGCTTCCCGTTTATGTTACACTGTCCTTAAGCACTAACGCAAACACACTGGAAAAGAAAGGTCAAGTATGCCATGAAAGAAAAATTATATACCATTCCGTTAAATGATGCCGTCAATGCCGATCTGGAATGCCCATTTTGCTTTATTGAGCGAAATGTGGAACAGGATCTGTTAGACTTTGTTCTGGGTTCCGGTTCCTCCTACATGGAAAGCGACGTCCGCGGGGATACCGATCGTGAAGGCTTCTGCCGCACCCACTTTAAAAAGATGTTTGACTATGGCAATACTCTTGGAAACGGATGGATCTTAAAAACCCATTACCAGAAACTGAATCAGGAAATGAAAAACCACTTCGCTCATTTTAAACCGCAGAAATCCTCCCAGATGAAAAAAATCAAAAAAGCACAGCCTTGTGCTCCGCGTAAGAATGCAATCGGCTTATGGACACAGCAAAAGGAAGATTCCTGCTACATCTGCAAACGCTTTGCGGATACTTATGCACGTTATCTGGACACATTTTTCTATCTCTATGAGAAGGACATTACATTCCGCAAAAAGATCCAAAACAGCAAGGGATTTTGTCTGCCCCACTTCGGCGACCTGTGTGAAGCAGCAGAAGATGCCCTCTCCGACAAGCAAAAGGAAGACTTCTACAACGATATGTTTGCCCTGATGGAAAAGAATATGGAACGTCTTTACGAGGATGTTTCCTGGCTCATTGAAAAATTTGACTACCGCAACAAAGATGCCGACTGGAAGGACTCCAAGGATGCCGTACAGCGCGGTATGCAGAAGCTAAAGGGCGGTTTCCCGGCAGATGCCCCTTATAAACAAAATAAATAAATTTTTGAACAAAAGAAGCAGCAGCATGCGCATAAAAAAACAGAGCCGGTACTTGGAATTTTTCATCCGGTATCAGCTCTGTTCTCTATATGTTCTGCTTCATCTTAAATCGCATCCAACGACGGATCCGGATCCTCATCATCCTCTTCCGGCTCAGTTACTTTGGAAGGCTCTGCCGTTTTCTCAGGCTCACTCTTCTCGTCCGCTTCATCGTCATCAAAAAACTCTTCCACCGTCTCATTTGCACCATCTAAATTTAAAGACACATAAGAGCGTCCTGCATCTTCATCTTCATCCTCATCGAAATCACTTTCGAAGTCATCAAAATCGTCGTAATCCTCATCCTCACCGACCGGCTTTTGATTTTTATTCTGCAGGTAATAATAAGTTCCCGCTGCTGCCGCACCGATTGCCGCTGTAAAAAGAAGCAGTTTTCCGAATTTTTTTGCCATATGGAACTCCTTTCACGTTTGTTATAATTCCATTGTAATACTATTTTGCCAAAATGAAAAGAGAATATGTGCAAAAAACAGAACAAATCGCTATCAATCATCCTTGAAAGAATAGATTCGTTATGCTATTATGGAATGACCAAATAAGTCAATCTATAATAAGGAGTTTTATCCGCTATGAACGAAAAATTTTTTGATCTGAAAAAAGAAAAACAGGATCGCATCCTGAATGCCGTATTGAAAGTATTTGCAAAAAACGGCTACCGCAAAGCCAGTACGGATGAAATGGTCAAAGAAGCCGGCATCAGTAAAGGACTGTTATTTCATTACTTTGGCACGAAGTCCGGTCTATACGAGTTCGTATGCCGTTATGCGGTGAAATATATCGGAATGGAGCTTTCCGGCATGCTTTCCGGCGACAGAACAGACTTTTTTCTTTTAAAAAAACAGATTGAAGCCGTCAAATACCAGATTACGCGCAATTTTCCATACATGCCTCTATTTCTGCAGGAAATGATGCGTGACACGGAAGGCATGGATGATGCGCTTACTGCCGAAGTACAGGAGATTCAGAACTCCTACCGCACACTCATGGAAGAAACTCTGGCTCCTGCCGACTTTTCTTCCTGTGCACCATATTTAAATCCAACCGATCTGTCCTGCCTGACAGATTATGTCATCAAAGGTGTCATGAGCGAAAACTACAGTGGTGACAATGAGCCATCCGCAGAATTTGCCTATGAGCGTACCATCTCTCTGTTGACCATGCTTTCTGATTTAAGCAGACGGGAATAACAGCAATCAAAAAAAACGCCAGACATGAAAATCTCCAACTGATTCCATGCCTGGCGGCTGCCTGTAATATATTTTAAATCCCCTTACTACTTACAGAAGTGCATCGAAGGTTCCAGCCGGTGCATAAACCACCGCAAAGATTCCCGATGTCTTCGTAGTGCTCATCGTGATCGTGGAAGGATCGTTGTCCGTATCCTTGATCAGAGTGATCGCTCCGTCTGAATAGCACAACACGGCACAGTCTGCACCATTTTTTACCTGGTCTAATACGTCGCCCTTTAATGCTACCACGAGATTGACCGGAACACTGCTTTCTTCTGATGCCAGAGCTTGGGCAGAATAAAACCTGCACAGACATACAGACCCGTAAAGGATGGATACACATAGGTTATCATCTTTGTCTTTGGAAACGCAAACAGAACAAGCGGCAGAAGCACCCACAAAAACAGCACGATTTCCCTTCCGCTTCCTGACAAGAGCTTTGAAAACCTCCCTGTGCTTTCTGTCCTGCCAGCCTTTTCTTTTCTTTCTTCTCCCGTATACAGCCGGAAAATAACTAACATCCCCAGCAGAAACAGGGTAAGCAGGGTCATGTTTTCCCGCATCAGACAGCCCACATAGTGAAACGGGCCGCCTGCCGTACCTGCAATGACCTCATTGGACCGCTTCCACACATCGGTCAAAAACATCTCCTTTAAAAAAGAAAGCCCATCTGCCCGGTAACGAAGCACCGCCCAGAAGGCCACCGGCCCGATGCCGCTTAGGACGAGGGTAAACCATTCTGCCACGCCAAGAAGCCCCCGTCCCGCCCCGTCCGGTTCTGCCGTTTTATTCTGCTTTACAGCCTCCGTCTGTCTCCGGCTCTGTAAAAAAGCAGCAATACAAAGGGTAAGGCCCACCACCAGCACCGCAACGGCCGCATGGAAGCTCTTGCTAAGGAATGCCAGAGAACAGCCCAGTCCGACCCCCAGGCATTCCGGCAGACATTCTCCTCCCCAGGCCTTTTTGTCATCGGATAGCCTTTTTCTTTCTGCCCCGTTTTCACGACCGGATGCCTTCCGTTCCAAAAGCCGCATCAGGGAAAGCATGGCAACCAGAAAGCACAGGTTATAGACAGCATTGGCCTCTCCCTTCCGTGCCATGCTGTTTAGCAAAAGCACCCTCGAGCTTCCAAACAAAAGCAGCGTAAATGCTCCCGCTGACCAGCCCTTCCGCCTTGCCACAAAGACAGCAGCAAGCACGGCCATAAGCAGATAACAAAGTGCAGAAAAGAAACGGATTCCCAGATTGTTGACTCCAAAGAGCCGAAACCCTGCCATGATCAGATACATGGAAAGCGGCGGCTTTAAATTAAAGTAATCTGCCTCTCCGTTATAGGTACTGACGATCCACTCTCCGCTCCGGTACATTTCAAGCGCATTGACTGCATGTCTTCCCTCGTCAAACCCCAGGATCTCATCTGCCCCAAGCCGCCAGAAGCAGAAAAATGCTGTCAGCACTGCCGCTGCCAGAAAAAGGATCAGCGCTATTCTCTCTTTTTTTCCCTTTTTCATCTACTCCTCCATCTTTCTCCGTATTCTTTACAGCCAAATCTTTGCAAGCAGCGAAAGACCTTCTTCGATTTCCTGTTCTGTTAACCCTGCATAACCAAGCAGAATCGTAGCAGCTTCTCCCTGAAAAAAAGCTTTCCCTACACCACGTTCCTGACTGCTGCAAACGAAAGCCATCTCTCCTGCACCGGACTTTACCATATTCTCCATACAAAATTCCCGCATGCCATATACACGGATTCCCTGCTTTGCCGCACTTGCTTTTAACTCTTCCTCCGTTCTTCCCCGCTTGTCCGTAAGAAGCAGATGCAGTCCGGCGTTTTCACCACTGATCGTAAACGCTGTTTCGAATGGCTTTAACAACCGGAGCATTTTGTCATGTTTTTCCCGGTATACCTTGCGCATGCGGTTCAAATGCCGTTCAAAGTAACCGCCTCCGATAAACTCTGCGAGCACTTCCTGCTCGGTTCTCTGTACGGTAGTGGACAGATAACTGCAGTATTTGTGATATGCCTGCATCAGCCTACCCGGAAGCACCAGATAACTGATTCGGATAGCCGGAGAAATGGACTTCGAAAAGGTGCCCAGATAAATGACCTTCTCCTGTCCGTCAGAGGACTGGAGTGCCGGAATCGGCTTCCCTTTGTAACGAAATTCACTATCATAGTCATCTTCAATCAAATACCGTTCCGGACTTTCCGATGCCCATCGAAGCAGCTCCATCCGCCGCCCGATGGGCATGACGGTTCCGGTCGGGAACTGATGCGAAGGCATCACATAAGCCAGATTTGCCTGACTTTCCTCTAACTTATCCGGACACATTCCATACGCATCCATCTCCACCTCTGTAATCTGATAACCAAAGGAGGCAAACATTCTGCCCGCCTTACGGTAGGTCGGATTTTCCAATGCAACTCTGCGTATGAGTTTTTCCTCTCCTTCTGTGTCCAAACCGTTTAACAGCTTCTCTAACAGCATCAGTAAATAGTCATTTCCCGCTCCGATAATAATCTGCTCCGGTTCACAATCTACACCTCTGGAAGAATGCAGATAACGGCTTAACATCACACGAAGTTTCCGTTCTCCCTGTCCTGCTCCCGTCAGAAAAAGCCTGTCTCCCTGTTCACTGAATACCTTCCGGTAAATTCTCCGCCACGTATCAAACGGGAACTCCTGTAAATCCACAGCATTAGTAGAAAAATCCACAAAATATCCTTCCCGCTCTTCCTCCTGCCAGACAGCTCCGTTTTCCACTTCTACCGTCAGATGATATAACTCCTCCTTATGGCATACAAAATATCCCCGACAGGGTTTTGCTTCAATATACCCCTCTGCGGCAAGCTGTTCATATGCCAGATCCACAGTACTACGGGATATCTGCAGATATTCTGCCAGAGAACGCGTCGAGGGAAGCTTCTCATTATAAAGAAGCTTCCCCGCTTTGATTTCCTGTTTTATGTATTCATAAATCTGCTCATAAAGATGTTTTCCATCCCTGCTATCAAGCGTTACGGTAATACTGTTCATTACTTTGCTGCTTTTTTCTCTTTGATTTTTTTGACGAGTTCTTCCTTTACATCTCTTGCCCGATCCTTCATTCTTGCATTTGCTCCCGGAGAAACAATAACTCCTGCCACGAGCTTGCTTGCCACATCGAACTGCTCGAAGCGCATTGCCAGAACAGCAATCAGATAATCTACGGTACACTCATCCATACCGCACATGGGAAACCCTTCCGTCTGTCTGGCTGCAAGAAATCCATCAAACGCATTTTTCAAAAATTCATTTTCCTGCGCATCGATTTCTGCTTTTTTCTTATTATAATCCGGATCTTCTTTCTTCAGATGCTCACCCTGACCACGTAAGAGCCATCCGGTCTTTAAACAGATATATGCCTTTTCACTCGCCTTCGTCTGTTTTACGATTGCATTAACAAGCGCCATTTTATAACGCTCCAAAGAATCCTCATAGCTGTAGGTTTCTTTCTCTTCCTTCTTTACCGCTTTAAAGTTTGCACAGATACTTTCCTTAATCTTCTTCATCTGAGGACCGGTCAGGAATTTGAAATAGCGGCTGAGTGCCGTATAACCACAGTGCGGACACATGATTACATCATATTTGAGCATATCAATATGCTCATACCGCGGACGCATATCCTGATCAGAGCCTATAAGCTTTGCCTTTCCTACTTTTACGGTCTTTTCCTTAAATTCCTTATCACACACCGGACAGGTATGGGTCTTATCAAAAATAAAATCCTGCTCCTGCATCACCGGAGCCGCCGGTTTCCCATTCTCTTCCTTTTCCTTCGGTGCTTCAAAAAGACTCATGCCTTCTAACTTGCCAAGCCCAAATTGATCCAACCCTGATAATAATCCACCCATTCTTTAACCACCATTCCTTTTACTTATTCTTGGGAAGTACATACGAACTCTTTAATGATACAATCCTGTTAAAAACAGGTGCTCCCGGTTTTGAGTCCTTGTAATCCGCACAGAAATATCCTTGCCTTACAAACTGGAAACTCTCATAAGCTGTTGCTTGTGCTGCTGCCGGCTCCAGATAAGCCGTTGCCACCTGCAGGGAATCCGGATTCAGATTCAGGCTTCCATCCTCATTATAGACACCCTTCTCTTCATCAATGATATTCTCATACAGCCTTACCTCTGCTTTCACTGCTTCCTTTGCCGGAACCCAGTGAATCGTACCTTTTACCTTGCGTCCGGTAAAACCGCTTCCGCACTTCGTTTCCGGATCATAGGTACAGTGTACCTCTGTCACCCTGCCGTTTTCATCCTTGACAAAACTTGTACAGGTAACAAAATAGGCATTCATCAGCCGCACCTCGTTGCCCGGATACAGACGGAAATATTTCTTCGGAGGTTCTTCCATAAAGTCTTCTCTGTCAATATAGAGTTCTTTTCCAAACGGAATCTGTCTGCTGCCCAGCTCTTCATTCTCCAGATTATTCGGAGCTTCGAGCATTTCCGTCTGATCCTCCGGATAATTGTCAATAACCAGCTTGACCGGATCAAGCACTGCCATCAGTCTCGGACGCTTCAGCTTTAAGTCCTCACGGATACAATACTCCAACATCGCATAGTCTACAGAAGAATTGCTCTTCGATACACCGCAAAGCTCCACAAACATCTTGATGGATTCCGGCGTAAAACCTCTTCTTCTGAGAGCGGCGATGGAGACCAGACGAGGATCATCCCAGCCATCTACAATACCATCCTCTACCAGCTTCTTGATATATCTTTTTCCAGTGACCACATTGGTCAGGTACATCTTCGCAAACTCAATCTGTTTTGGCGGATGCGGGTATTCCAGTTCCCTTACCACCCAGTCGTAAAGCGGTCTGTGATCCTCAAATTCCAGCGTACAGATCGAATGGGTGATTCCTTCGATCGCATCCTCGATTGGATGCGCAAAATCATACATTGGATAAATACACCACTTATCTCCCGTATTCTGGTGGGTCATATGCGCTACACGGTAAAGAATCGGATCACGCATGTTGATATTCGGTGATGCCATATCGATTCTGGCACGAAGCACCTTCTCTCCATCCGCATATTTTCCTGCCTTCATTTCTTCGAATAATTTCAGGTTCTCTTCTATGCTGCGTTCGGAATAAGGATCGGTCTTGCCCGGCTCGGTCAGCGTACCACGGTATTCCCGGATTTCATCCGCAGACAGATCGGATACATAAGCCTTTCCCTTCTTGATCAGCTTGATCGCTCCTTCATACATCTGGTCAAAATAATTGGAGGCAAAAAACAGCCTGTCCTCCCAGTCCGCACCAAGCCATGCAATATCTGCTTTGATAGATTCCACAAATTCAGCCTTTTCCTTGGTCGGGTTCGTATCATCAAAACGCATATTGAACTTTCCGCCATATTTCTGTGCCAGACCATAATTCAAAAGAATGCTCTTGGCATGTCCGATGTGCAGATAACCGTTCGGTTCCGGTGGAAATCTGGTATGCACGGTATCATAGACACCCTCTGCCAGATCCCTGTCAATGATCTGCTCAATAAAATTCTTGGAAACTACTTCCTTTTCTTCGGTTTCCAAATGCTCTGTGTTTGCAACATTTTCCATGATTTTTTACGCTCCTCAGGTAACATTTTACCCCCGGTAGAAAAGTTCTGTCTTACAGTTCTTTCTGCCTAATTTAAAAATATACTACCACAGAATTTTGAAATAATAAAGAGGTTTTCGCATTTACTTTTCCACCGAGAGCTGACGCTTCGCGGTAGTTTGACAGTTGAATAAGATAAAAATCCTTGCAGGCATTGGAAATCCTGTATTTTTTTGTCAAATTTTATTCACTTTTGTGTGGCGATATATGGCGATATGTGATATAATAAGTATATCGGA
>JAAYNV010000072.1 GCA_012520645.1 Clostridiales bacterium
TGCAAACGTGTTGCAAATGCGTTGCGAACTGAGTAAATTCCACCGCTTTTCACCACATCTGACAACTTCGCAAACCCTTGTAAAATAAGGATTTGTACGTAAATCCGAGTCCCGAAGATTATCTCTTGGAAAACTGCGGTGCACGACGAGCTGCTTTGAGACCGTATTTCTTTCTTTCTTTCATACGAGGATCTCTTGTTAAGAAACCTTCTTTCTTCAGAGCCGGTCTGTACTCAGCATCTGCCTGTAATAAAGCTCTGGAGATACCATGTCTGATGGCACCTGCCTGTCCTGTATATCCGCCACCGTGTACGTTTACGATCACATCAAATTTGTTAACGGTATCTGTGATGGTTAACGGCTGACGAACGATAACCTTTAATGTCTCTAATCCGAAGTACTCATCAATGGTTCTTTTATTGATTGTAATATTACCGGTTCCCGGTACTAAATATACTCTTGCGATAGATTTTTTTCTTCTGCCTGTTCCGTAGTATTTTGCTGCTGCTTTAGCCATTTTCATGTCCTCCTTCCAGTTCCCTTAATTAAAATGTTAATACTTCAGGTTTCTGAGCAGCATGATTGTGCTCCGGTCCTGCGTATACGTGAAGCTTTGTGAACATCTGTCTTCCTAAAGGTCCTTTCGGAAGCATTCCCTTAACAGCAAGTTCGATTACTTCTTCCGGTTTCTTAGCTAATTTTTCTCTTAAGGTAGTCTCTTTCATACCACCTACATAATCAGAGTGATGATAATAAATCTTCTGATCCAGCTTCTTACCGCTTACTTTGATCTTCTCAGCGTTAACTACGATCACATAATCACCTGTATCGATATGCGGTGTGAAGATTGCTTTATTCTTTCCTCTTAATACTTTTGCAACTTCAGAAGCTAAGCGTCCTAAAGTCATGTCAGTAGCGTCTACTACATACCATTTTCTATCAATTGTAGCCGGGCTAGCCATAAATGTTTTCATGATGTTACCTCCATAAAACTTTTTGTCCTGCAACTTTTGTGTTTTCCTCTCTTTTCTGACGCGGATGTCCGGACCGCCTCCCAAAATATCCGAAAACACTTTATTGTGTATATCCGGGGAAGGAATTTCCAGTTCCATTGCTGAAAACCATTTCCCCGCTATTTAAAACGCTCTGCCGGGGCTTTGGCAAAGACATTTTTAAACATTGCCACATTGAAATATTATATTATACGCCCCCTGGTGTGTCAACTGTTTTTTACGGAAATTCATAAGAAATCAACGTCAGTCCCTTAGCCGGTGCAGTCGGTCCTGCCGCACTCCTGTCTTTTGCCTCAATAATTTCCCTCATATGCTCCGGCGGATAAACACCCTGTCCGACCGCCATCAATGTACCGGCAATAATGCGTACCATATTATATAAAAATCCGCCGCCTGAAATGCGGATGACGATTTCCTTTCCTTCTTCAAAAACCTCTGCCGCATAGACCGTCCGCACGGTAGTCTCCGCCTGGCTTCCACTGGCGCAAAAGCTTTGAAAATCATGCTCTCCGGTCAGATAAGCTGCCGCCTCTTTCATCGCCAGAATATCAAAATCCGCATAGCTGTAATGCGTATACAACCGCCTTGTAGGAAGCGGAAATTTATCGTGATAAATGCGGTATTCATAAGTCTTCACACTTTCACACTTCCTGGGATGGAAATCAGGCGCTGCCTCCTCCGATTTACGAATGCGGATATCCTCCGGCAGTCTCTGATTGAGCGCATAGGCTATTTTGTCTGCCGGCATTCTGGTTTCCGTATCAAAGACCGCAATATTTCCCAGTGCATGTACACCGGAATCCGTACGGCTCGCACCGATCACTTCTATTTTCTCCCCAAACAGACTGCTCAGTGCCTTATTCAGTTCCCCTTCTATCGTCACCCCGTTTGGCTGTACCTGCCATCCATGATAGGCAGTTCCGTCATAGGCAACCGTCAATTTTATACGTCTCACTCTGCTGCACTCCTTTTACTCCAGACTGCCCTCTTATTCTCCCACATTTTTTAATAAAATATCCTGCTCGTCAAATATCTTAAAAGGGAAGCGGTATCATCCGGCTGATTACCGTTCCTGCCACGACATATGAGATTGCGACCGCATAAGCTGCAAAATCCCGCTTCTCATAATGCAGGGGCTTCATTTTCGTTCTGTGTTCTCCGCCCCGGTAACATCTTGCCTCCATTGCCATTGCCAGATCATTGGCACGACGAAACGCTGAAATAAAGAGCGGCACTAAAAGCGGCACCAGTGCTTTTGCCTTCTTGATCAGATTCCCACTCTCAAAATCGGCACCTCTTGCAATCTGTGCCTTCATAATCTTATCCGTCTCCTCTAAAAGAATGGGAATAAAGCGCAGGGCAATGGACATCATCATCGAAATCTCATGCACCGGAACCCGGATTTTCTTGAGTGGTCCCATCAGTTTTTCCAGCCCGTCCGTCAGATGATTCGGGGTCGTAGTAAGTGTCATGACCGAAGATCCGATAATCAGGAAACTCAGACGGAATGCCATGAATACAGCCGTCTGCAGCCCCTTATCCGTAATGGTAAGCTTCCATATCCTCACAAGCGGTTCTCCCGGCGTTAAAAACAGATTGAACACCACTGTCAGAAAGAGCAGAAAAAGGATTGCTTTCATGCCTTTAACCATAAATTTAAACGGTACTTTTGACAGCTTGATGACCACTGCCAGAAAAAGTGCCGCAATCACATATCCGGTCACATTTTTAAATAAAAACAAAGACACAATGTAGAGAATAGTGGACACCAGTTTTACTCTGGGATCCAGTCTGTGAATCACCGAATCTGTCTGATAATATTGTCCTAATGTAATATCCCGCAGCATCGCAGTTTCTCCATTTCTTTTCAGTTACTTTACTGCATTTAGAATGGAAGCGGCAGCTTCTTTGACCGTAATCGCATCCACATCCACATCATAGCCCTTCTCACGCAGTCTGTTCATAATATAGGTCACCTGCGGTGCCGCAAGTCCTACCTCCTCAAGCTCCTTATAGTGCGCAAAGACAGCCCTCGGTTCATCATCATACAAAATGCTTCCTTTGTTCATGACAATGATGCGTTCCACATATTTCGCTACATCCTCCATGCTGTGTGATACGAGCACAATCGTCATTCCGGTTTCTTCCCGCAGTTTTGCAATCTGATCCAGTATCTCATCCCTGCCCTTGGGATCAAGTCCTGCCGTTGGCTCATCCAGTACCAGCATATCCGGCTTCATGGCAAGCACTCCGGCGATTGCCACTCGTCTCTTCTGTCCGCCGGACAGATCAAAGGGCGACTGATAAAAATATTCGTCCGCAATCCCCACCTGCTTTAGTGCCGTATAGGCACGCAGCTCTGCTTCTTTTCTGGACAGACCCAGATTTTTCGGTCCGAAGCAGACATCTGAAAAAACATCCACTTCAAAAAGCTGGTGCTCCGGGTACTGGAATACCAGTCCTACCTTGCTGCGCAGTTCCTTCCTGTCAAAATCATCCTCATAAATATCCCGTCCGTTAAAATAAATCTCCCCGCTAGTCGGCTTAATCAGCCCGTTTAAATGCTGGACTAACGTAGACTTGCCGGAACCGGTATGCCCGATCAGTCCGATAAACTGCCCGTCCGGAATCTGGAGCGTAATGTCCTTTAAGGCTGCTGTCTCCATTGCCGTTCCAGCACCATATATGTAATTTACATGATTTAAAAGTATTGCCATGGCGGCATCCTCTCTCTCTTTACCGCTTCATATTCTGAAGCGCCGTAATAAGCTCATCCGTCGTCAAAATTCCATCCGGCAAGTCTAATCCATTCTTTTTTAACTCATAGGCAAGCAGTGTCACCTGTGGCACATCCAACCGGAGCGCCTTCAACATTTTCACCTGGGAAAAGATTTCCCTTGGCGTTCCCTGCATGGCTATCTTACCCTCATCCATCACAAAAACACGATCCGCATATATGACCTCTTCCATATAATGTGTGATTAAAATAACCGTAACGCCCTCCACCTGATTCAAAGCGCGTACTGCGCGAATGACCTCCTTGCGGCCATTCGGATCCAACATCGCGGTCGGTTCATCCAACACAATACATTTCGGATGCATGGCAAGCACACCTGCAATCGAAACCCTCTGCTTCTGTCCACCGGAGAGATGATTGGGCGATTTCTTACGGAATTCATACATTCCGACTGCTTTTAGACTCTCTTCTACGCGTTCCCAGATCTGCTTCGTCGGAATTCCCATATTTTCCGGTCCAAAACCGACATCCTCTTCTACGACCTGACCGATGATCTGATTATCCGGATTCTGAAATACCATACCGGCACACTGCCTGATATCCCATACATTTTTGTCCTCTGAGGTATTCTTTCCGTCCACCCAGACTGTTCCCTCTGTCGGATACAATATTGCATTCAAGTGCTTTGCCAGTGTGGACTTACCGGAACCGTTGTGTCCGAGAATCGCTATGAATTCTCCCTGTGCCACATCCATATCTACCTCATCTACCGCACGGGTGATACCTTCTACATTCCCCTCTTCATCCCGTCTGATATATTCAAAAACCAGCTTCTTTGCTTCTATAATTCCCATATGTTACCTCAAATTCAATCCTGGTTTACAATGACCTGTACATCGTGATTTTTATTGTACTAGATTTATGGAATGAATACAAGTTGTAAATCTTTGAAAAGTGTGACATAATCACAAAGAAGTCACCGTTTACATGTGACCGGCAATGCCCGAAAAACATATTATGATAAGGAAAAGAAAAATGGAACAGCTTTTTATATATTATCTGACATGTATCCTTACACTTGGATGCAATGTCCGCTCATCTGTCGTTTCAGAAGGAGAAACTTTGATTGCAAAACAACAAACGGAAGCGGTCAGTCAGACTGCAGTTTCATCCTTGCAGACCGTCTATCAGCCAGGATTTACCTACGAACCGATACCGGATGCGGTATTTGACCGCATCTATGGTCTTTCCTACAAAGCAGACTGCACCGTGGCACGCGAGGATCTTCGCTATGTCCGGGTGCTTTATACCGATTTTAACGGCGACACACAGACCGGAGAACTGATCTGTAACCAGACAATTGCACAGGACTTGGTCGAAATCTTTTACGAGCTGCATCAAGCAGCGTATCCAATTGAAAAGATCCGCCTGATCGACGAATATGATGCTGATGACACCCTTTCCATGCTCGACAACAATACTTCCTGTTTCAATTTCCGTCCGGTGGAAGGCAGCCAAAATCTCTCCAAACATGCTCTCGGTCTGGCCATTGACATCAATCCGTTTTATAATCCGTATGTGACTTATCCAAACGGTGAACAGCGGATTTTACCGCAAGGCAGCGAACCCTATGCCGACCGCAGTCAGGACTTTCCCTATAAGATTGATAAAAACGATCTCTGCTACCGGCTTTTTACCGAACACGGCTTCACCTGGGGCGGAAACTGGAAAACGCTGAAGGATTACCAGCATTTTCAGAAGACTGTGGATTAAAGAATGAAAAAACCCGCGAGGTTTTCACACCATGCGGGTCTCATTCATTTCTTATGACTTACACTAACTCAAGTACAACCTCAAGAGCGCCGTCACCCTTACGCTGTCCAATCTTGATGATTCTGGTGTAACCACCGTTACGTCCTACGTACTTCGGTGCGATCTCATCAAACATCTTAGCCGGCATATCCACACTCTTAGTAGCTTTCTTTCTTCCTGCGCCTGCAGCCGGAACCTCTGTTACCGGATTAAATACCTTGAGCATCTGGCGTCTTGCATGAAGTCTGGAAGGAAGATCTTTCTTAATTTCTTTCTCTACTTCATCATAAACAGTTACTTTCTTGCCATCTACGACTTCTTTTACTCTCTTGCCATCTTTGTCCTTGCGGGCAACCTTAGCGGTAACCTTTACCGTTTCGAAGTTATCCTTCTCTTTGATTGCAAGTGCGATAAGACCTTCTGCGATCTTCTTCACTTCTTTTGCCTTAGCCTCTGTTGTTACGATCTTACCATGGTATAAAAGATTGCTTACCTGGTTTCTGAGTAATGCTTTTCTCTGGTCAGATGTTCTGCCAAGTTTTCTGTACTTTGCCATTTTAAATTTCCTTTCCTTTAAGGAACCTGCCTCATTTTGTATCGAGACAATCCCAATCGTGGAACATAAGGCCGTGCCCTTTGGTCTTATCAGCCCAATGTCAGTTTCGGTGCATTCTGCACCAGTTTCCATTCATGAGCACACACAGACGCTCTTTGGACTTATTCTGCATGCTTTCATATCTATTAAAACAGATAAACTGCTTTAACCCTGGTTACTCATCGCTTGGTCCTACTACGGAACCTTCTCAAACACTCCGTGTTCGAGAAGTATCACCCAAGCGCTGATTACTCATCGCTTGGGTTCAACTGTAAGCCAAGTTCTTTGAGCTTTGCGAGAACCTCTTCTAAGGACTTGCGACCAAAGTTACGCACCTTCATCATATCCTCAGAAGTCTTATTTGTCAGTTCTTCGACTGTATTAATACCTGCTCTCTTTAAGCAGTTATAAGAACGAACCGATAATTCCAGTTCATCAATGCTCATTTCAAGCACTTTTTCCTTCTCATCATCTTCCTTCTCAACCATAATCTCTGCGGTTTTAGCATTTTCGGAAAGATCGATGAACAGACTTAAATGCTCGCTGAGTACCTTTGCTGCCAGGCTGACTGCATCATCCGGAGCAAGTGTACCATTGGTATGAACATCCAATGTAAGCTTATCATAGTCTGTAATCTGACCTACACGGGTATTTTCTACAGTAAGGTTAACTCTTTCAACAGGAGTGTAGATAGAATCTACTGCAATGACACCAATCGGTAAATCCTCATTTTTGTTCTTATCTGCGCTCACATAGCCTCTGCCCTTTGTAATTGTCAGTTCCATGTAAAGCTTGCAATCTTTTCCGCCGCTTAATGTTGCAATCACTAAGTCCGGATTCATAATTTCAATGTCGGAATCAGCCTGAATATCAGAAGCATGTACGACACCTTCACCTTCAAACTCGATATATGCAGTCTTCGGCTCATTTGTCGCGCTGTTGTTCTTGATTGCAAGAGACTTAATATTCATGATGATCTCAGTTACATCTTCCTTGACACCCGGAATGGAGCTGAATTCATGTAAAACGCCCTCAATCTTTACCTGGCTCACTGCTGCACCCGGCAGAGAAGAAAGCATGATTCTTCTAAGAGAATTACCTAAGGTAGTACCGTAACCTCTCTCTAAAGGCTCTACAACAAATCTTCCATACTTCTTGTCTTCAGAGATTTCTGCAACTTCAATATTTGGTCTTTCGAAATCAAACATTGTAATAATACCCTCCTTTACAAAACGATAATGTATTAAATAGCAAAAACTGACTGCATGGAAAAATCATCCAGCAGTCTGTTTTTACTATTGTCATTCTGCCTATCTCAATTATTTGGAATATAATTCGACGATAAGCATCTCGTCCACAGGAACATCAATCTGCTCTCTTGTCGGAAGTGCTTTTACAGATCCCTTAAGTGCTTCCTGATCTACATCAAGCCACTCCGGAACCAGTCTTCCAGCGGTAACCTCGAGGATATCTTTGTATCTCTGTAAGCTCTTGGATTTCTCTCTGATTTCGATTGTATCACCAGCTTTTACCAAGTAAGAAGGAATGTTTACCTGCTTGCCGTTTACTAAAACGTGCTTATGACCAACAATCTGTCTTGCTTCTCTTCTTGTTCTGGCAAAACCTAAACGGAATACGATGCTGTCCAGTCTGCTCTCCAGAATTACCATCAGGTTTTCACCTGTCTGACCTTTCATTCTATCAGCCTTTTCATAATAATTTCTGAAAGGCTTCTCTAATACACCGTAGATAAATTTTGCTTTCTGCTTCTCTCTTAACTGAAGCCCATACTCGCTCATCTTCTTACCAGCTCTTGCTGATGTTCTGTTGGATTTCTTGTCATATCCAAGATATACCGGATCTAATGCAAGAGATCTACATCTTTTTAATACAGGAACTCTGTTTACTGCCATTTTATTTTCTCCTTTTAAAATTATTGTTTACAACACGCATCTGCAAAGCGGATACCATGTCTTCATCCAACCTGTTCTTAGCAACTATCCTTTCGGATACACTTGGAAAATGGCTCTTTGAGACATTTTCCAGTGTGTGATATAGCAATTCTTAGCCGCAGTTTTTTTGCGGCTTAGAATTTCTTCACACACTATACATGACGACGTTTCGGAGGACGGCATCCGTTGTGCGGAACCGGAGTTACGTCACGGATACTTGTTACCTCAAGACCACATGCAGAAAGAGCACGGATTGCTGCTTCACGTCCTGAACCAGGTCCCTTTACAAATACATCTACTGTTTTTAAACCATGGATCAAAGCAGCTTTTGTAGCTGTTTCGGCTGCCATCTGAGCAGCATATGGAGTAGATTTCTTTGAACCTCTAAAACCAAGACCACCAGCACTTGCCCAGCTAAGAGCATTTCCTTCTGTATCAGTCAGTGTAACAATTGTATTGTTAAAAGAAGACTGAATATGTGCCTGTCCGCGTTCAACGTTTTTCTTGACACGTCTTTTTGTTACCTTTTTAGTTGCAACTTTTTTTGCCATTTAAACTAACCTACTTTCTTCGTATACATTGTCATCAACTTCTCAAATATGAAATCGACGATTTCATATTTGCAATGGCTCGGCATTAGCCGAGACTATTTCTTCTTATTAGCTACTGTTCTCTTCGGACCCTTTCTGGTTCTTGCGTTTGTCTTTGTCTTCTGACCACGAACCGGAAGTCCTTTTCTGTGACGGATACCTCTGTAGCATCCAATCTCCTGTAATCTCTTGATGTTCATGGCGATTTCACGTCTTAAATCACCTTCTACTGTCATAGTAGCATCGATTACTTCGCTGATTTTCTTTACTTCGTCGTCTGTTAATTCTCTTACTCTAGTGTCCGGATTTACGTTAGCCTCTGCTAAAATCTTATTGGCACTTACTCTTCCAATACCATAGATATAGGTTAAGCCAATCTCCACACGTTTTTCTCTAGGTAAGTCAACACCTGCGATACGAGCCATTTACGTTTCCTCCATTTTCCTACGTTTGCCGTTTCCCTTCCTGCTTTGACAGTTCAGGACATACAGACTTCTTACGCTCTACGGGGCTATACGCATCCCCCGCGCGCCTTGTACGGTCATCTGCCGTACTTTTTCAGTTACTAATTGATTGGGGCGGTCTCATTTAGCGCCCAACCGGACATCATCCGATCTTTCCGATACTCCCGAAACAGCACACACTGTTCGGTCACCTGCGGGAAGAATCTTTTTTGATTCTTCCATGCGAAAGGTCTCCCATTTCGCACTATTTTCGGTATCAAAAAGTAATATCCCGTATCTCTACGTTATATTAAAAACAAAAACAGATTTAACCCTGTCTCTGCTTATGCTTCGGATTCTCACAGATAACTCTGATCTGTCCTTTTCTTTTAATGACTTTGCATTTCTCGCAAATCGGTTTCACTGATGATCTAACCTTCATGTTAAACCCTCCTTTCAAAAAGACCGTCTTACATTATAGCACGCAACTTTTCAAATTGCAAGCATATTTTATTTATCTCTCCAGATGATTCTTCCCTTGGACAAATCATACGGGGATAATTCTAAAGTTACCTTGTCACCCGGTAAAATACGGATGAAATTCTGTCTTAACTTACCGCTGATATGAGCTAACACCTTGTGTCCATTTTCCAGTTCTACCTGAAACATGGTGTTCGGAAGCTTTTCTACAACCGTTCCTTCAATTTCAATTACGTCAGATTTTGACATTTACATACCTCCTAAATCTTATTGCCATTTAAATATTGCCTATATTGCTTCAGTGCATGTTTGATTTCTTCATCCCGGAGCACTTCCCCGTCCAAAAGCTTCTGCCTTAAAGTCTCATCGGCATTCTTTTTAATGATCTGAATATGCTTTTTACTCTTTTTTTTTGGTTTTACAAGAGTTTTACAGATTCCGTCTGCCAGATAAACATATTCTGTTTCTTCCTTTATTATGATATATACTTTTCTTTTGTCGTGTCCTGCTTTGGAAGAAGCAAACATTCCTACCATACAGTTCTCCATATCCGTATACACCTCTATCGCTCCGATATCGGAAGAGTCAGAATTTCCGGCTCGCCCTCCGTAATCAGTACCGTGTTCTCATAATGAGCCGATAAAGATCCGTCCTCTGCAACGACTGTCCAGTCGTCCTCAAGCCATTCTACATCGCATCTTCCCATATTGATCATCGGTTCAATTGCAAGTGTCATGCCGGCCTGCAGCTTAAGACCTCTGCGTCTCTGCGCAAAGTTCGGAATCTGTGGATCCTCATGAAGTGAGGTTCCGATACCATGACCTACCAGATCTCTTACAATACCGTAACCGAACTGGGATACATAAGCATCAATTGCATTTGAAATATCATACAGATGGTTTCCTGCCTTTGCCATTTTGATTCCTTCAAAAAAGCTCTGCTTTGTCACATCGATCAGCTGCTGTGCCTCCGCTGAAATCTTACCGACTCCATAGGTACGTGCCGCATCGGAATGATATCCCTTGTAGATCAGACCTGCATCCAAACTGACAATGTCACCTTCCTGCAAAATCCTGTCCTTTCTCGGAATTCCATGCACAACCTCATCATTGACTGATACGCAGATGGATGCCGGATATCCATTATAATGCAGGAAATTCGGAATACATCCACAATCACGGATCAGCTTTTCGCCGAGGGCATCGATCTCATAAGTCGATATCCCCGGACGAATTGCCTTTCCCAGTTCATCATGTACAATGGAAAGAAGTCTGCACGACTCACGCATAAGCTCTATTTCTCTGGCAGATTTAATTGATACAGCCATATCTAATTTCCTTCTTATCCTAAAATTGCAACGATTGCTGCAAATACATCTTTCATGTCCACGGTTCCGTCTACTGTCTTTAACACACCCTTTTTCGTATAGAAATCAATTAACGGCTGGGTCTGCTCATGATATACATTCAAGCGGTTCTTTACGGTCTCCGGCTTGTCATCATCACGGAGAGCCAGTTCTTTACCGCAGCGGTCACAGATTCCTTCTGTCTTCGGCGGAACATGCTCAATATGATAGGTAGCACCGCATGCAAGACATGCACGTCTGCCGGACATTCTCTTAATAATGTTTTCGTCCGGAACATCCACATTGATCGCATAGTCAATCTTGTCACCTAACTCTGTCAGAGCTTTATCAAGAACTTCTGCCTGCGGAATCGTTCTTGGGAATCCATCCAGAACATAACCGTTCTTGCAGTCATCCTGTGCTACTCTGTCAAGCAGAATCTTAACCGTCAGCTCATCCGGCACTAAAAGCCCCTGATCCATGTATTTTTTTGCTTCCATGCCAAGTTCTGTACCGTTTTTGATGTTTGCTCTGAAAATGTCACCTGTAGAGATATGCGGTACGCTGTATTTGTCCGCAATCATCTTAGCCTGCGTTCCTTTTCCTGCTCCCGGAGCGCCTAACATAATAATCTTCATGATAGTCTTTCCTTTCTTGTGTAAAAGAGTCCAAATCCGAGACCTGCATAAAACTTTGTTAAAAATTTCTCCGTCTATGCAAGTCATGGGACAGTACAAACCTGTCCTGCCCCAAACTTAAACTTCCGTCATTAGTCATTTAAAAAACCTTTATAATTACGAACTAACATCTGTGATTCGATCTGTTTCATTGTCTCTAAAAGAACACTGACAATGATAATCAGGCTCGTACCGCCGAAGGAAATGCTTGCATTAAACACTCCGCTGAAAACGAACGGAAGTACTCCGACAATTGTAAGACCAATTGCACCGATAAAGACAATATAAGTCAGTACCTTATTCAGATAATCACTGGTCGGCTTGCCCGGTCTGATACCCGGAATAAAACCGCCGCGCTTTTTCATGTTATTCGCTACTTCCAATGGATTAAAGCTGATGGATGTATAGAAATATGCAAAGGCAATGACTAATACAATATAAACCACCAGACCAATGGAATACTGCGGAGTACTCAGCTTACACCAGTTGCTTGAGCTAAGCCCCTTTAAGATCTCCGCCCACACGCCTGTCCCGTTATATCCGATCAAAGTACAGATAATAACCGGGAACTGCATCAGGGAAGATGCAAAGATAATCGGCATAACGCCGCCTGTGTTAACCTTTAACGGAATACCGCCGGACTGTCCGCCCACCAGCTTCCTGCCCTGTATTTTCTGTGCATACTGTACAGGAATTTTTCTTACACCGCCGTTTAACAATACAACCAGAACAACCATAGCTACCATGACCACTGCAATGATTACTGCAGCAACTACACCTGTAGCAATCGGTTTGCCCTTTATAAATTGCTCGTACAGTCCTGTTAAATCCTGCGGTACTCTGGAAACGATATTGATGACCAGGACGATGGAAATACCATTTCCTACTCCGTGCTCTGTGATTCTCTCACCAATCCACATCAGGAATGCACTACCGGCTGTAAGCGATGCCACTACCGTGATAATTTCCAATGCGTCATATTTGATAAGAAGACCCTGCCGTCCAAAACCAATCGCCATAGCGATGGATTCGATAAGAGCGAGCACAACGGTTACATAACGTGTAATCGATGCAATCTTCTTTCTTCCGTCCTCTCCATCCTTCTGCATCTCCTCCAGCTTCGGAATCGCGATCGTTAAAAGCTGCATAATGATCGAAGATGTGATGTAAGGAGTGATGTTCAGTGCAAACACGGACATCTGTGCGAAAGAACCGCCTGTAAAGGCATCCAGAAGATTAAAAGCATCACCGGTCTGTGCTGCAAACCAGTTTGCAAAATAATCCGGATTTACACCCGGCACTGGAAGCTGTGATCCGAGTCGGATCACAACTAACATTGCAAATGTAAAGAAAATCTTATTACGAATCTCTTTGATTTTAAAAGCATTCTTGAGAGTTGTAAGCATTAAATCACCTCTGCTGTTCCACCAAGTGCTTCAATTTTTTCTTTTGCAGATGCACTGAACGCATTTGCCTGAACTGTAAGCTTCTTGGTAAGTTCTCCATTTCCGAGAATCTTCACGCCATCAAAAGAGTTCTTAACAACGCCTGCTTCAATTAAAGATTCAACAGTTACAGTGCTGCCTGCTTCAAATCTTTCTAATTCTGTTACATTGATAGCGACGATATCCTTCGTGTTTCTGTTTGTGAAACCTCTCTTCGGAATACGTCTGTATAACGGCATCTGACCACCTTCAAAACCCGGTCTCGGAGCGCCGGAACGTGCCTTCTGTCCCTTGTGTCCCTTACCTGCAGTCTTACCGTTTCCTGAACCGTGTCCACGTCCACGTCTAAAATTATTGCTCTGTTTGGAGCCTTCTGCCGGTCTTAAATTTGATAAATCCATTGTGACACCTCCTTGTATTAAACTTCTTCAACCTTTACTAAATGTCTGATCTGCTGGATCTGTCCTCTGGTTGCTGCGTTATCCGGAAGTATTACGGAATGCTGCAGTTTACGAAGTCCCATGGAAGCTACAGTTGCCTTATGCTTCGGCACTGCACCAATGGTGGATTTTACCAGCGTAATTTTTAATTTCTTATCTGCCATGATGATTTCTCCTTTCCAAGTCTATTCGTTAGGACAGAACCTCGTCAACAGACTTGCCACGCTTCTTAGCAACCTCTTCAGGAGTCTTTAACTGGCTTAAGCCTGCGATTGTAGCAAGTACAACGTTCTGCTTATTGTTGGATCCTAAAGATTTTGTACGGATATTCTTGATACCTGCAAGCTCACATACGCTACGAGCCGGACCGCCGGCGATAACACCGGTACCTTCCGGAGCTCTCTTTAAAAGAACGGATGCGGAACCGAACTTACCAAGAAAATCATGTGTAATAGAGTTATTTTCATCTAAAGCAACATTTACCAGATTCTTTGTTGCATCCTCTTTTCCTTTGCGGATTGCTTCCGGAATTTCGGCTGCCTTTCCAAGTCCTGCACCTACGTGTCCGTTGCCGTCACCTACAACAACTAAAGCAGTGAAGCGGAAGTTACGACCACCCTTTACAACCTTAGTTACACGCTTGATGGAAACTACTTTTTCTGTTAATTCCAGATTGCTCACGTCAATGATTGTACGTTTCATGTGTGTTTCTCCCTTCCTAGAATTCTAAGCCAGCTTCTCTGGCTGCTTCAGCTAATGCTGCGATCTTACCCTGGTATATAAAGCCGCCTCTGTCAAAGACTACTGTCTTAATACCCTTGTCTAATGCTCTCTTAGCGATTACTGTTCCTAAATATGCTGCTGCATCAACGTTATTGGTCTTCTCCAGTTCAGCCTTCACATCTTTTTCAAGAGTGGATGCTGCAACGAGAGTGTTTCCAACTGTATCGTCAATAATTTGAGCATACATATGATTATTGCTTCTGAATACAGCTAAACGCGGTCTTTCCGCTGTGCCGCTGAAACGGTTACGGATTTTCATGTGCTTCTTTACACGAACTTTTTGTCTTGATTCTTTGCTAACCATTTTTCACACTCTCCTTATTTATTTCTTACCAGTCTTACCAACTTTACGTCTGATCACTTCATCAGCATACTTGATACCTTTGCCCTTGTAAGGTTCCGGTCTTCTCTTGTCTCTGATTTCAGCTGCGAATTGGCCAACTTTCTCTTTATCGATACCTTTAACAATGATGATGTTCTGTCCATCAAGCACTGTCTCAATGCCTTCCGGATCTTCCATTTCTACAGGATGGGAATATCCTAAAGATAATGTCAGTTTCTTTCCGGCCTTTGCTGCTCTGTAACCTACACCGTTTACTTCCAGCTTCTTCTCATATCCTGCGGTAACACCAACTACCATATTGTTAATGAGGGTTCTTGTTAAACCATGTAAGGATTTCATTTTCTTTAAATCATTCGGTCTTGTAACGAGAACTTCTGCTCCCTCAACCTTGATTTCCATCTCTGCAGGTAAAACTCTTTCAAGTGTTCCCTTAGGACCTTTTACAGTCACTTTATTATTTTCTGCAACTTCTACTGTTACGCCAGCAGGAATCGCGATTGGCATTCTTCCTATACGTGACATGCCCGTACCTCCTATATATAATGTGGATGAATTAATATGCTAATTGTCTCCTAAGACCTTCAAAGAACGCTTAAACGTTCTCTCAGGCGTTTGCGAAGCAGTCGCCTTACCATACATAAGCAAGAACTTCGCCGCCAACCTGCAGCTCTCTTGCCTTCTTATCCGTAATAACGCCCTGGTTTGTGGAAATGATAGCGATTCCAAGTCCGCCAAGTACCTTCGGCAGCTCTTCCTTGCCAGCATATACACGAAGACCCGGCTTGGAAATTCTCTTGATACCGGAAATGATCTTTTCGCTCTTATCTGCACCATATTTTAAGGTAATATGAATTGTCTTAAAAGCACCATCTTCGATAATGTCATATTTTTTGATGTATCCTTCATCTACAAGAATATCAGCGATAGCTAATTTCATCTTAGAAGCAGGAACGTCTACTGTATCATGTTTTGCAGTGTTTGCATTACGGATTCTTGTAAGCATATCTGCAATCGGATCGCTCATTGTCATTTAAATTTGCCTCCTTATCTACTCTTTACCGGCTGATTCTTACCAGCTTGCTTTCTTTACGCCCGGGATCTGGCCTTTGTATGCTAACTCACGGAAGCAAATTCTACAGATTCCGTATTTTCTTAAGTAAGCATGTGGACGTCCACAGATTTTACAACGTGAATATTCTCTTGTAGAGAATTTCGGGTTACGCTGCTGTTTAATCTTCATTGCTGTCTTAGCCATGAATTTACTCCTCCTATTTCTCAAACGGCATGTTAAATAATGTTAACAGTTCACGAGCTTCCTCGTCTGTCTTAGCTGTGGTAACGAAGATGATATCCATACCTCTTACCTTATCTACCTTATCGTATTCGATTTCCGGGAAGATAAGCTGCTCTTTGATACCAAGTGCATAATTTCCTCTGCCGTCGAACGCGTTCGGGTTTACACCTCTGAAGTCACGTACACGAGGTAAAGCAAGGTTTACCAGACGATCTAAGAATTCATACATCTTCTCGCCACGGAGTGTAACCTTACATCCGATCGGCATACCTTCTCTGATCTTGAAGTTCGCAACGGAGTTCTTTGCTCTTGTCAGAACTGCTTTCTGACCTGTGATAGTTTCCATATCCTTTACAGCAGATTCCAGAAGCTTTGCATTGTCCTTTGCCTCACCTACGCCCATGTTGATAACGATTTTATCGAGCTTCGGCACTTCCATAATATTTTTATATCCAAACTTTTTGACCATAGCATCTACGATCTCGTTTTTATACATCTCTTTAAGTCTGCTCACGCCTTTTGTCCTCCTTCCTTAGAATTAATCGATTACGTCACCTGTTGTCTTTGCGAAACGGACCTTTTTGTCATTCTCAATCTTGAAGCCGATTCTGGTTGCTTTTCCCTTGTGAACGTACATTACGTTGGAAGCATCGATCGGAGCTTCTTTCTGAACGATTCCACCATTCTGGTTTGCTGCAGACGGCTTTGTGTGTTTGGAAATCACATTGACACCTTCTACAACTACCTTTCCGTTCTTGTGGTCAACGGAAATAACTTTTCCTTCTTTGCCATTATCTTTTCCGGCGATTACTTTAACAGTATCACCTTTTTTAATTTTCATAGTTGCCATGCCTGCACCTCCTATAATACTTCCGGAGCCAGGGAAACAATTTTCATAAACTGTTTTTCACGAAGCTCTCTCGCTACCGGTCCAAAGATACGGGTTCCTCTCGGAGTCTTGTCATCCTTGATAATAACTGCAGCATTTTCATCGAATTTGATATAAGAACCGTCTTTACGACGTGCACCTTTTACGGAACGTACCACTACAGCTTTTACAACATCACCTTTTTTTACAACGCCGCCTGGTGTTGCATCTTTAACGCTGGCAACGATTACATCGCCGATCTGTGCATATCTTCTTGTAGATCCACCCATAACTCTGATGCAGAGTAATTCCTCAGCACCTGTGTTATCGGCAACCTTCAATCTGGTTTCCTGCTGAATCATGCTAATTCTCCTTCCATCGTATGACTGAAATCATGTCACACATCTTTCCTTGCAAAATTATTTTACCTTCTCAACAATTTCAACAAGTCTCCATCTCTTGTCCTTGGATAAAGGTCTTGTCTCCATTACTTTCACGATGTCACCAATGTTGCATTCATTGTTCTCATCATGAGCTTTTAACTTATAGGTATCTTTTACGATCTTGTTGTACAGAGGATGCTTTACGTGCTCTTCGATAGCAACAACGATTGTCTTATCCATCTTATTGCTGATAACTTTACCAGTACGTGTCTTTCTTAAATTTCTTTCCACGATCTCGATCTCCTTCCTAAGCTTCCATCACAACTCACCCACGTGTGTCGGTTTTAAGCTGTGTAGCAAGATATTATGCGTTTGCTTTTTCCTTCTGTGTGATCACAGTCTGGATTCTGGCAATATTCTTTCTTACTTCTTTGATTCTTGCTGTATTGTCTAACTGATTTGTTGCGTTCTGGAATCTCAAATTGAAAAGTTCTTTCTTAGCAGCTACTAATTCCTGTGCTAATTCAGAAGCTGATTTGTTGTTTAAATCTTCTACAAACTTCTTAGTTTTCATTTGATACACCGCCTTCCAAGTCTGCTTTAGAAACAATTTTACATTTACATGGAAGCTTATGCATAGCGAGACGTAATGCTTCTCTTGCGGATTCCTCAGGAACTCCTGCGATTTCAAACATTACACGTCCCGGTTTCACAACCGCTACCCAGTATTCAAGAGTACCTTTACCGGAACCCATACGTGTTTCTGCTGGTTTTGCTGTTACTGGTTTATCCGGGAAAATCTTAATCCATACTTTACCGGTACGCTTTGTATAACGTGTAAGCGCGATACGGGCTGCTTCAATCTGATTGGATCTGATCCAGCAAGGTTCTGTTGCTACCAGACCATATTCACCATAAGTAAGCTTATTTCCTCTTAATGCTTTACCAGCCATAGTACCACGGAACTGTTTACGACGTTTCACTCTTTTTGGCATTAACATTATTTATCGCTCCCTTCCTTGTTGGATTTCGTAGGAAGTACTTCACCCTTGTAGATCCATACTTTAACACCGATTTTACCATAAGTGGTATCTGCTTCTGCAAAACCGTAATCAATATCTGCACGAAGTGTCTGAAGCGGAATAGTACCTTCGCTGTAGAACTCAGTACGAGCCATATCAGCTCCGCCAAGACGTCCGGAACATGCTGCCTTGATTCCAAGTGCGCCTGCCTTCATGGTTCTGCCCATGCAGGACTTCATTGCACGACGGAAAGAAACACGGTTCTCAAGCTGAAGTGCAATGTTTTCTGCAACCAGCTGTGCGTCCTTATCCGGTCTTTTGATTTCTTTGATATCCACTAAAACTTTCTTATCTGTTAATTTGGAAAGTTCTTTCTTTGTGTTCTCGATCTCAGCACCGCCCTTACCGATTACAACACCCGGCTTAGCTGTGTAGATGATAACCTTTATTCTGTCAGATGCTCTTTCGATTTCAATCTTGGAAACACCTGCGCTGTATAATTTCTTCTTCAGGAATTTTCTGATGTTGTAGTCTTCTACGAGGAAATCAGAGAATTCAGCATCAGCATACCATTTAGAATCCCAATCTTTGATAACGCCTACTCTGAGGCCATGAGGATTAACTTTCTGTCCCATAAAACGATTTTGCTCCTTTCCTATCTTTCATCCAGAACTAAGGTGATGTGGCTCATTCTCTTTTCGATTCTGTAAGCCCTGCCCTGTGCTCTCGGATGTACTCTCTTCATTGTCGGTCCTTTGTTTGCATAACACTCAGCAATGTAAAGATTTTCAGCATTCATTCCATTGTTGTTTTCAGCGTTTGCGATTGCGGACTCTAATAATTTCTTAATCAGTCCGGAAGCATATCTCGGATTGTACTCTAAGATACCGAGTGCTGTCTGTACGTCTTTGCCTCTGATGGCATCTAATACGAAGCATGCCTTCTGTACGGATACTCTTGCGTAAGATAACTTAGCTGACGGTCTGGTATCCTTCTGTGCATTTCTTTCTCTTTTAATCTGACTTCTATGTCCTTTTGCCATTTTGGATTACTCCTCCTTTCATTCCACTGCGCAGTGTCGGGAGCTTTGGCTTATGCCAAACCCCCTGTGCCTATCATGGCATGAACGGCATCTCTTTCGCGCAGCGAAAGACTATATTATCTAACTTTGGATTTCTTTTCGTCTTTTCCATGTCCACGGAAGGTTCTTGTTGCAACGAACTCTCCGAGCTTATGTCCAACCATATCTTCGGTTACATATACAGGAACGTGCTTTCTGCCGTCATGCACTGCAATTGTATGTCCTACGAAGGACGGGAAAATTGTGGAACGACGGGACCAGGTCTTGATAACCTGCTTCTGTCCTGCTGCATTCATAGCATCTACTTTTTTCAGTAAGCTAGTGTCTGCGAACGGTCCTTTTTTTAATGATCTAGCCATTGTAGCATTTCCTCCTTATCAACTATTTGATTGCTCTGCCGTCACGTCTTCTTACGATGAGCTTGTTAGACTGCTTTTTCTTCTTTCTGGTCTTTAAACCAAGAGCAGGCTTGCCCCAAGGTGTACACGGACCCGGACGACCGATTCCTGTCTTACCTTCACCACCACCGTGCGGATGGTCATTCGGGTTCATAACGGAACCGCGAACGGTCGGACGGATGCCCATGTGACGTTTACGTCCAGCTTTACCAATGTTAACAAGGCTGTGATCTACATTACCAACAACACCAACGGTTGCGCGGCAGTTGATCGGAACCATTCTCATTTCGCCGGAAGGTAATCTTAAGGTTGCATATATTCCTTCCTTAGCCATTAACTGTGCGCTGTTTCCTGCGGAACGAACCATCTGTCCGCCCTTGCCAGGATGAAGCTCGATATTGTGTACCTGAGTACCAACCGGAATCTCAGATAACGGTAAGCAGTTACCAACTCTTACTTCCGCGTCCGGACCGTTCATGACTTTCATGCCGTTTGTCAGTCCTTCCGGAGCAAGGATATATGCCTTCTCACCATCTGCATAGCAGATCAGTGCGATGTTAGCTGTTCTGTTCGGATCGTATTCAATGCCGATTACAGTTGCCGGAACACCATCCTTTAATCTTCTGAAATCTACGATTCTGTATTTTCTTCTGTTTCCGCCTCCGCGATGTCTTACTGTAATCTTACCCTGGTTATTACGACCAGCGTTCTTCTTCAGGGAAACACACAGGCTCTTCTCCGGAGTCTTCTTTGTAATCTCGGAAAAATCGGAGCCAGTCATATTTCTTCTGGAAGGTGTATATGGGTTATATGTCTTAATTCCCATTGTTGTTTCTCCTTTCGAGTGCTGCATTTGTTATCGTACTTTTGTGTACATATTTGCTACTTTTTACAGTCCAGCGAAGATTTCGATCTCCTTGCTGTCCTCTGTCAGCTGAACGATTGCCTTCTTGGTCTTTGCAGTTTTACCTGTAACCATTCCGCGTCTCTTGTTCTTTCCATCCATATTCATGGTGTTGACACTTGCAACCTTTGTTCCTTCGAACATTTTTTCAACAGCTTCTTTTACCTGATTCTTAGTTGCATCTACATGAACTAAAAAGGTATATTTTTTCTCGCCCATGCCAGCCATGCTCTTCTCTGTGATGACTGGTTTGAGGATTACGTCATAGTACTGAATTGCTGCCATTATGCGTACACCTCCTCGATTTTCTTCACAGCATCCTGTGTCAGAACAACTGTGCCGGCTTTCATGATATCATAAACATTAATTGTATTTGTCAGAGCTGTGTTGATGGTCGGCAGGTTCTTTGCAGACATTACAACCTTCTCATCATTCTCTGCTAAAACTACAAGACCCTTTGTTACTTTTAAGTTATCCATAACAGCCTTGAAGTTCTTTGTCTTGATCTCGTCGAACTTAAGCTCATCCACTACGATCAGCTTATTCTCCTGTACTCTGCTTGTTAATGCAGACTTTAAAGCCAGTCTCTTCTCTTTTTTATTCATCTTGAAAGAATAATCTCTCGGTACCGGAGCGAATACAACGCCGCCTCCTGTCCACTGCGGGGATCTTGTTGAACCCTGTCTTGCATGACCGGTTCCTTTCTGTCTCCACGGTTTTCTTCCGCCACCGGAAACTTCAGAACGTGTCTTTGCTTTCTGTGTTCCCTGACGCTTGTTTGCAAGCTGCTGTACGACTGCCATGTGTACCAGATGCTCGTTTACTTCAACACCGAATACGGCATCGTTTAAGTCGATCTTGCCAACTTCTTTGCCTTCCATATTATAAACAGATACGTTTGCCATCTGTGTGGTCCTCCTTTCATCCGCACCCTCGTGCGGGTACATTTTTAAGCCTCAGCTCTTGTTGTTTCTTTGATTGTAACTAAAGCTTTCTTTGCTCCAGGTACTGCACCCTTTACTAAAAGTAAGTTCTTGTCAGCGTCTACTCTTACGACTTCAAGATTCTGAACAGTTACCTTTACGCATCCCATGTGTCCCGGCATTCCTTTTCCCTTGAATACCTTGCTCGGAGAAGAACATGCGCCATTGGAACCCTGATGACGATGGAACTTGGAACCGTGTGCCATAGGTCCTCTGTGCTGTCCATGTCTCTTGATCGCACCCTGGAATCCTTTACCTTTGGAGATTGCAGATGCGTCCACTTTATCGCCTGCTGTAAAGATGTCTGCTTTGATTTCATTGCCCAGTGCATACTCTTCAGCGTTCTCAAACTTGAACTCTCTTACATATCTCTTGGAAGATACACCGGCTTTCTCAAAGTGACCCTTTAAAGCTTTGTTTACACCGTGTCTGTGGATAACTTCTTTCTTTCCACTCTTGTCCTTGTTGACGATTCTGTCTTTCTTATCAACAAAACCAACCTGAACTGCTTTGTAACCGTCGTTCTCAACAGTCTTGACCTGTGTTACCACACAAGGTCCTGCCTGAAGTACTGTTACCGGAATTAAGGAACCGTCTTCAGCGAAGATCTGTGTCATTCCGACTTTTGTTGCTAAAATCGCTTTTTTCATTCTTTCTTTTACCTCCTATTTCATCTACATAGCGGAACGATCTTAACTCTGCCGAGCTCGCGAAGAACGTCTGCGCCGTTCTTCCACCGGCTGCTCACCACATTGCTTTGTTCGTTCATACGTCTTTGTAGAGGTTTGCGTTTTTATAATCTGTTTTGTCAAAATGAAGGATTATTTGTTCTTCATTTTGATGTCAATGTAAACACCAGCCGGTATCTCGAGTCTCTGAAGAGCATCTACCGTCTTCGGTGTAGGTGTGATGATGTCGATCAGTCTCTTGTGAGTTCTCTGCTCGAACTGCTCTCTGGAATCTTTGTACTTGTGAACCGCTCTTAAGATGGTAACTACTTCCTTCTTTGTCGGGAGCGGTACCGGGCCGCTCACCTTGGATCCGTTCTTTTTAACTGTTTCGATGATTTTTTTGGCAGATGCATCTACTAACTGATGATCATAAGCTTTCAGTGTAATTCTCATTACTTCACTTGCCATAAAAAAAGTCGCCTCCTTTTCGCACTTTTTAATTCTTAAGTACGACAAGCGGTGACTGTACACTCTCCCGTGTGTATCGTGATGCTTCGCATCACGAAGAAGAAGCTTCGCTTCTTCCCAATGATAAAGCCCTGCTTTCCCATCAGATAACTTTACGTTACTTTGATACTTACACGTCGTTTCTGTTCTTGACAGACTTGATTGTTTGTACAGTGACTTGTCGTCAGTTTCCTAACTTGACATTCGCTCCACGGAAAACCTGCTATCGGGGATATTCCCTTCGGCAGCAACCTCACGCTTCTTCGCTATCATGCCACAGCAATAGTAAGTATACATAGAGTTTTCGGGAATTGCAAGCATTTTTTTTATTTATTCCATAAAAAATTGTTTTTTTTCAAGTACAAGGCAATTTTTCCCTCATAAATGAAAGCACCCTTTCATTTTCCTCCCACAGCGGACTGTGTGCAGAATCCTTAAGGATCAGAATATCCTTATCCGGTGCCTTTACCCTTTCATAATAGGCTTCCACCAGAGAGGTCGGACAGGTGTAATCATAGTATCCGTTTATAAAATAAATTGGAACCTCAAATTCTGCTTCCAGATTCAGTTCATGCTCAACCTGTTTATAAGCCGATTTTCCATAAAGTCCCTTGCCCTGCCAGAAATGAATCTTTTCCGGGAAGGTATAGCACTTTGCAAACATGACCGGGAAAAAGATTCCGGTGGCATCACTTCGCATCTCTCTTGTCGTTGCGCAACCGGATGCAAGCAGAATGCTTTCCCACTTTGCACCAATCGTCTCCGGATCTTTCGGCGTCACAGTTCCGTCTTCCTCTACGGTAACAAGGGCTTCCATTTTACTCAATGTACGTTTGTCACCATTCTGTTCCAGTATTGGCTTCATAAAATGATAGCCTGCCGTATAGCGGCTGCCTGCGACCTCGGGATTGATGACCTGTCCCATCGCAAAATAACAGTGATACAGCTCCGGATGTTTTCTCACCAGATCCAGTGCAAAGGGCGTTCCGCCGCTGTGCGCCATCAAGTATATTTTATCCTGTCCGAACCGATTTTTCAAGTATTGCGTTACAACGACCGCATCCTCTTCCAGCCGTTCAATTGAAATGTCCTGTGGGTCCAGAGTCGCATCATAGGAGATTCCTTCACCCGGCGTATCCCACCAGCATACCGTAAAGAAATCCTCCAGCCGGTTATCATAATATTCGTTCAGCCAGTACTGCGGCACTCCCGGTCCTCCAGACAAAAACAGCAGCACCGGCTGCTCTGCATTTCTGCCCCGGATGATCATTCCGTTTTTCACCCCATTGATCTCCAGATACACTCTCTCCGAAATACTCCCCTGCAGCACATTCCCCTCTTCATCATAAAACGGTGTAAGCTCTCCTTTACTGCTACATAATATAAGAAGAAACAGTACCAGTGCTGCCATCCCGATCAGTAATACCACTCCTAAAATCACCCGAATCATCATTCTCTTTCCTCTCCCATATTGTACTCTCTTCTCACCGCCAACCATCCTACATCTCTTTTCCATCTGTCAGAATCCTCCTCAGATCCTTTTTCCAGTCTCCGGCATATTCCACATTCGGCTGGGTAGCCAGACAGGCAATGCCCTGCACGGTTGCCCAGAGATTTGCCAGACAATAAAGCTTTGTTTCCTCCGGTTGCCCGATTTCCCGCAGGCAGGCATCCGCACACCTTCGAAACAGACCATACGGTGGATATACCTCCTTTTCCTCCTCCCACACAAGCCGGAACTTCACCTGCGGGGAATAACAGATAAATTTAAAATAAGCTGGATGCTCGATAAAAAAACTAACATAGGCTTCTCCCAGGCGCAGCATATTTTCATAGGCACTTACTTCTTTTTCCGCTACCGCCGCCTCAAGCACCTGCATCATCTGTCCTGTTACATGCTCCTGCATGGCATTTAACATATCCGCCTTACTCTCAAAATGAGCATAAGGCGCCGCCTGACTGACGCCGCAGCGCGCTGCCACCTTTCTTAAGGAAACACCATCCTCTCCGACCTCATTCATCAGCTCGATTCCTGCTTCGATCAGCGCCTGACGTAGATTTCCGTGATGATATTCAGATTTTTTCATTTCTATCGACATCTCCTTATTGTTTCCTGCTTCCGTTCCAGTTTTTACTTATCATGCTGCTCGGATCCACTTTTTATTATAGGAAGGTTTCAATCTTAACAGCGTTAATTTCACTAAATATAACATGTAATCTTAACACTGTCAAGTTTATTTTTAAAGCAGTACACATTCGATGTGCCTTTGACTTTCACAAGATTTCTCGGCTCGCAATACCGCAAATAGCCGAGAGGCTTTCGGTAATGAAAACCTCTCGGCTATGTAAAGTTCATCTATCCAATTCTGACAGCGGTCATAATATTATTCTTTACGGCTGGCATCTGTTCCGTATTTTTTCTTCAATCCCCACGCCAATCTGTTATCATATTTGAATTTTGACTTGCTTGGATTTCCCTCGCAAACTTCGTTGTATAAGTCGCTTAAATCGTAAACGACAGACCAGATAGTATCAAAATGCAGTTTCTTTTCGTACTGGCAGGTAAAGCCATACTTACCTGCAATCAGCTCTCTTGATTTAGCAAAATCCATCTCGTTACAGCTTAGAAATGTTTCCAATGTTTGAAACCTGTCAGCAGTACCATACCAATTTATCTCCTCATTATTGTATCTTTCCATTTCACTGCTGATAAAATGATTTGTAGCAACCGCATATTTTTCGCAGTGCCTGATATGCAGTCGTTCCGCCGTACATTCTGCCACAAACATATCTCCAGACTTATCTGCAACCACAATATTGTGAGAAGATGATATGGGCAATGTCCTTAATAGGTCTGCCGCTTCCTTCGCTGTCCCACATTCTTCCAGAATATGCCGAACAATGAAACCGCCGTTGATGCCCTGTTTTATGGATTTTGGCAAGAGAAAAGTAAGTGCCGCGGCAAGCCCGTGTTCATTTAATCCATCTTCAACAGCAATCATGGATGTAGAATGAGCAATAAAAGCGTTCTTATTCTGTGGAATATACAATACGCTCTCGCTTGTTTTTTTTAACTCTGGAAACATATCCATATTCCTTGCAAAATATACATGGTCATTTTCCTTTACTGCAAAGACGCTGCATCCGTGCGTACTTTCAAAGCAATATAAGGAAATCAGCCAACAGGCTACATCCTCATATTTCTGTGTAAGACCATGTGCAAGTCCCTTTACTTCCTCCATGATATTCGGCAGATATTTCTCATAAACAGGCAGACAGGCAAAGGCAAAATTTTTCTGCTTTTCCGTAAGTTTTATTACATCTGATAATGTTTCTCCTGCTTTATATAGTAATTCTCCATAATGCAACCCCATTTCATAATGGTCGCCTTTCAATCGTGGGTGATACATTTTTACCTCCTTAACACTATCGCTTTTGAGCAATAGGTATCCATACTTCATATTTTGTATTCTGTGGGTCTGGATTAAAATACACTTCAATATCGGGAGCATCAGCATATTCATATCCAGAGGTTGGTAGCCACTCTGTTATAATTCGCAGTTCCAATTCCTGTATAGACAGGTTTGTTCCTTCTCCAGAAAAAACCGCCCATGTAGACGCAGGCACGGTATATTCCTCAAATTTATCGTTTGCCTTTGTACTTGAAACAGCGATAAAATATTTCCATTGCTCCTCGTTGTTGCAGATACTCACACCCAAAACGCCCATCGGCGGAGCATCCATCATCTCCGTCAATTTTTGTATTGTTCCATTTGCAGAAGAAGCCTGCCACATTTTCGGTACTTCGATAAAACTCTTTTCGATTTTTTTATCAATCGGTGCGGATACACCCACAATACGAAAAGCACTTTTTGTTTCAATCCTATAATTTATCTCGACAGCTCCTTTTACAGCAATACGAAACACAAAAGGAGAAAAAGATTTCAAAGACACGTCTTTATTTTTAACGGACGAAGGAGCAATCCCATGAAATGCTTGAAAAGCTCTGTTAAACGCCGTTGGGGAACGATAGCCATATTTCTCAGCAATATCAATAATCCTCTCATTGCCAGACTGTAAATCTGCCGCCGCCAAAGACATTTTTCTTCTACGGATATACTCTGCCAAAGTGATTCCTGCCATATAAGCGAACATTCTCTGGTAATGGTAGGCTGAGCAGCAGGCAATCCGTCCAAGTTGCCCATAATCAATTTCATCTGTCAAGTGTTCCTCTATATAGTTCATGCTCTGGTTTAATTTTTCAACCCATTCCATTCGTATGCCTCCTTTCCCTATCTGTTGTCCGGCACATTAAACGCGGCTTAATTCTTCAGATTAAAACAGACCTTTTAAACCGTTTGACAATGGTATAAATCACATTGTTTGGTGTTGATTCTGCATTTTATTTTGTACCAAAAGACCA
>JAAYNV010000008.1 GCA_012520645.1 Clostridiales bacterium
AAACAAAAGAGGAATAAGGAGGTTGAAAATAGTTAGGAAATGATTATAATGGTGATGAACATATCTAAGATTATCATCAAGGGGAAACTCTGCCCATTAAAATCCTAAGCTAACTAAACGCAATCATTTTGTCATGTGCTACTTGACGAATGGTCTGGAATATAGTAAATTATATCTTGTTGCACCACCAAAATGTGGATGCACAGATCGGGGTGTGGCTCAGGTGGTAGAGCGCTACTTTAGGGAAGTAGAGGCCGCGTGTTCAAGTCACGTCACTCCGAGGTATCAAAGGGCTTCGAAACTGTAGGACACAGCTTCGGGGCTTTTTTTCTTCTTTAGGAACTGGAAGAGTGGGAGAAGCTTTAAAGCGGATGCAAGGAGGAGACAATGAAACTGATTTCATGGAATGTAAATGGGCTTAGAGCCTGTGTTGAAAAAGGCTTTCTGGATTATTTTAAAGAAGTGGATGCAGATATTTTCTGCCTGCAGGAAACCAAGCTTCAGGCGGGGCAGCTTACCCTGGATCTGCCGGGGTATCACCAGTATTGGAATTATGCGGAAAAGAAAGGTTATTCCGGTACGGCAGTGTTTACCAAACAGGAGCCGCTGTCGGCAGCATATGGCATTGGTAAGGAGGAGCATGACAAAGAGGGCAGAGTCATCACCTTGGAATTTGAAGAGTTTTATCTGGTGACGGTCTATACGCCGAATTCGCAGGACGGACTGAAACGGCTTACCTACCGGATGCAGTGGGAGACGGATTTTTTAGCTTATCTGAAAAAACTGGAGGAGAAAAAGCCGGTGATTTTCTGCGGGGATTTAAATGTGGCGCATCGGGAAATTGATTTAAAAAATCCAAAGACAAACCGGAAAAATGCAGGTTTTACGGATGAAGAGAGGGAAAAGATGACGAAACTTCTGGAGAGTGGATTTATCGATACCTTCCGCTATTTTTATCCGGACAAAGAGGGAATTTATTCCTGGTGGTCTTACCGCTTTCAGGCGAGGCAGAAAAATGCCGGATGGCGCATTGATTATTTTATCGTGTCCGAGGCATTGAAGGACAGGCTGGCGGGAGCGTCTATTCATACCGATATACTGGGATCGGATCATTGCCCGGTGGAACTGGAATATAATTTATAGTATATTTTATAGATAGAGACGGCAGAGACCGGAGAAAAGGAGAGAATTTTATGTGGAAAGAAATCAAACCGGAAGAATGTAAAGACAATGCGTTTTCCATGATCGGAAAGGAATGGATGCTCATTGCCGCAGGAGATGAGAAGAAGGCAAATGCCATGACCGCAAGCTGGGGCGGCATCGGTGTGATGTGGGGAAAGAATGTGGCGTATATTGTGGTACGTCCACAGCGTTACACGAAGGAATTTTTGGACAAAGAAGAGCGTTTTAGCTTAAATTTTCTGCCGGAGAAATACCGGAAGGAATTGAATTATATGGGAACGGTGTCCGGCAGAAATGAGGATAAGATGGCAAAGAGTGGTCTGAATGTGACGGCACTGGAAGCGGTTCCTGCAATCGGAGAGAGCCGCATGGTTATGGTGTGCAGAAAAATGTTCGCACAGGAGATGCAGGAAGAGAGCTTTATACAAAAGGAAACGGTGGAAAAGTGGTATCCGCAGAATGACTTCCATACCCTTTACATTGCAGAGATTGAAAAAATTTTTGTGCAGGAATAGGGTGATAGAAAAAATAATATGACAAAAGAGTGGAAAGAATATATGGCGGACTGTATGCTCTGTCCAAGGGAATGTCATGCCGATCGTCTGCATGGAGAAAAAGGTTATTGTATGGTACCTGGGGAACTTTATGTGGCTCGGGCGGCGCTCCATATGTGGGAGGAGCCGTGCATCAGCGGAACGGGCGGATCCGGTACGGTATTTTTTGCAGGCTGTAATCTGAGATGTGTCTATTGTCAGAACCATGGGATTGCACGCGGAGAAGCTGGTAAAAAGGTGACAACCGGGAGGCTGGCAGAAATTTTTCTGGAATTGCAGGAGCAGGGGGCTGCCAATATCAATCTGGTCACGCCGACCCATTATGTACCGCAGATTGTTTCTGCCATAAAGCAGGCAAAGGAGAACGGGCTTTGGCTGCCTGTGGTATATAATTGCGGCGGATATGAAAAGGTGGAAACGCTGCGCCTTTTAGAAGGACTGGTGGACATTTATCTGCCGGATTATAAATATATGCGAAAGGAAAGCGGGCAGCGTTATTCCCATGTACAGGATTATCCGGAGGTGGCAAAGAAGGCGGTTGCGGAAATGGTGCGTCAGACCGGGGCACCATTTCTGGATGCGGAAACCGGACTGATGAAAAGAGGGGTGATCGTAAGGCATATGGTGCTGCCCGGACACGTGAAGGAGGCAGGAGAGGTTATTTACTTTCTGCATAAGCATTTCGGAGAAAGTATTTATATAAGTATTATGAGTCAGTATACACCGCTTGGTATCGTAAAAGAATTTCCGGAAATCAACCGGAAGGTGACAAAAAGGGAGTATGAGGCAGTGCTGACAGCAGCAGTGGAGTGCGGTGTGGAAAATGGTTTCTTCCAGGAGGGAGAGGCAGCAGAAGAGAGCTTTATCCCGGAATTTGACGGAGAAGGTGTTTAAAAATAGAAAATTCTGACAATTGAAACTGATGGAACGGAAAATTTACAAAATGTTCACAAACAGGAACGAACTGTGTTACATCTGTGGGGTATACTGAATACATCAAATGTATTTAGGGCGGGATGCAGATGAAAAAAAGAGGGATCAAGGTATTTGCAGTAGTGCTTGGAACAGTGATCTTAAACGTGATTGCATGGCACAGTACGGCATTTTGTGATTTTTATGTACGTTATATCTTTCCTGTCTGGGTGAATACCTATGGAAGGCTCAGTGGTATATGGAATTTTTCTGTAGGGGAACTGATGATTGCTGTCGGACTTCTGATGACGGCAGCAGCAGTACTTTTAGGCATTACGGCAGTGATATTCCGGCTGCTGATAAAAGATGCCGGGCTTGGCAGAAGGATGAGGAGACTGTGTGGCGGTTTCTATCGTTTTTTTGGGTATACCTGTGTGGCAGTTATGGTGGTCATGACACTGAACTGTTTTATCCTGTATCATTGTTCAACCTTTGATGTAAAATATCTGAATGGAGAAAGAGAGGATTATTCGATTGATGAACTGGCACTTTTGCGTGATTATGTGGTGACGCAGGCCAATATTTTGTCCCAGCAGATGGTACGGGATGAGGCTGGAAATATTGTTTATGATGGTGATATGGCACAGACTGCAATTGAGAGCATGCAGGCACTGGGAGAGGAATATGAACAGCTTGCAGGCTATTATCCCAAGCCAAAGGAAATTTATACGTCTGAGTTTTTAAGTCAGCAGAAAATGGAAGGTTATTACTTCCCGTTTTCCATGGAAGCAAATTACAACGGCGTGATGAATATTACAAATAAACCGTCTACCATGTGTCATGAACTGGCTCATGTGAAGGGATTTATTTATGAGGATGAAGCAAATCTGATCGGGTATCTTGCATGTATCAATTCGGATGATCCCCTGTTTCGCTACAGCGGATACCTGAGCGTACTTAATTATATCGACAATGACTATAAAAAATCGATTGGAAAGAATAAGGAAATCTATAATTCCCATGTGAAGATTTCTGCGCAGGTCAAAAAGGACAATGTTTTTCTGACCGAGGAGAGTTGGGCAAAGGTGGAGCAGAAAGCGGTTGTAAAGACAGAGACTGTGTCCAAGGCATCTAATACCTTTGTGCAGACGAATCTTGTTTTGAATGGCATTGAGGACGGCAAGCTGAGCTATTGCCGTGTCGTGGATCTGCTGATGAACTATTATGCGACGAATGTGGACGCCATGGAGGTCAGTGTGATAGACGGTATGGATACGCAAGACGGGGAATATCTGGGACTTGAACAATAGGATTTTGTGATTATTATGGATGAAAAGGCTGAACTTGTAAGGGTTCAGCCTTTTTTCTTTCAACCGGATCGGTAGTGTGGTACAATTTAATATGACAAATATTCTGGTTTCGTTTCGGAAAAACAGACAAAGAGGGCAGGTATACAGAATGATAAAAGAGGACATCAGGATACGGAAAGTGATCGTGCATATTATGGACAGTACGGTGGGAATGCCGGTGCTGTCGGACAGAGAAATTGAATTTGGATCGGAGTTTGCAGATTTTTTGAAGGAGCATATTTATAAAGTAGCAGGGGGAGATGAGTGTAAGGCATGCGAGTTTTATAAGGAACAGTCGGAAGTCTACCAGATGCTTTCCGCTTATGAGGATGAAATTTTGTAGCGGTCAGCAAGCAGATTGCAGAGCTGTTATACGGTATTATGAACAGCAATATTGATATTCCGTCGGCAGATCTTGTTGTGGTGCGGTTTAGGGCATCTGATCAGGAATATCTGGGCATACTGAAAATGAACTTCAAGGAATCGTATACGCATCGGACGATCCCGGAGGAGGAAGGAAACAACAATGAAATTGTGCGTTATAAAGCGATTCTTCCGAACCAGACGCAGCGGCTGACGGAGGCGGCAGTCATCCGTCTGTCAGATTTTCAGATTCAGCTTGTGGAAAAAAAGTATGAGGTGAATGGGGAAAAGACGAATTATTTCTCCTATCTGTTTTTGAAATGTTCTTCCCATCTTTCTCACAAATCCAAGCTGAGCATTGTGACGAAGGCGGTGGAAAGCATTCAGAAGGAGCATTATGACGAGCTGGAGCAGTACGGAGCCCATATGGAGGCAAAGAGTATCATCCAGGAGGAACTGGAGGAGAAGGGCGGTTTTGTCGTAGAAGAGATCGCAGAGAAAATTTTCAAGGATGAGCCGGAGCTTCAGACTGCTTTCCAGGATAAAATGGAAAAGTATGACATGGTTAAGGAAGAGGTACTTCCGCAGAGTGAAAATACCATGAAAAAGTATCAGAAGCAGTATCTGTTAACGGATACCGGAATCGAGATCAAAATCCCGATGGAGCAGTATAAGGATTCTAAGAGTGTAGAATTTATCACGAATCCGGACGGAACCATTTCGGTACTGATTAAAAATATCGGGCATCTTCAGGCAAAATTCTAAAATCATGGATGTCCCGAAAAGAGGTAGGAATATGGCAGGAAATATGACGGATTATGTAAGGGAAAAAGGAAGTGCCTCTTTTTGGAGCGGACCTTTTGTGATGTGGACAGTCTGGTGTTGTCTCAGTTTTCCTATTTAA
Organism: Clostridiales bacterium; assembly: GCA_012520645.1. Lineage (GTDB taxonomy): Bacteria > Bacillota > Clostridia > Lachnospirales > Lachnospiraceae > JAAYNV01. The sequence continues at coordinate 5,265 of JAAYNV010000008.1, forward strand.
AATTTGACGGTATCGTGCCGGATGTGGACAGCGGGAAAGCGGCGGTTGGTATTTCGGAGATCGCAGAGCATGCGGATTATGAGAAACTGTTTTCTGATGAAAGATACCGGGAAGTGAATGAGGAACTGTTCCAGGCGGTCAGACAGAGCAGACGCTTTGGCACGATGAAGTTAAACTTTTATGAAAATATTATTGATGTAAACAAGGAAACCCAGTTCAGTGCAGTGACTTATCTGTTGGAGGATGGGACGGTATTTATTGCATTTCGCGGCACAGATGAGACGATTGTAGGCTGGAAGGAAGATTTTAATATGACGTTCATGGAACCTGTGACCGGACAGCTGATCAGCGTCAAGTACCTGAACCATACCGCAGGAAAGTTTGCAGGTCCCTTTTTATTGGGAGGTCATTCCAAGGGAGGAAATTTTGCTGTCTTTGCGGCAATGAAGTGCAAGGAAGAAATCCGGATGCGTATTCAGAGGGTATACAGTCATGACGGACCGGGATTTCGTCCGGAGGTGCTAAGGAGTGGGGAGTATGAAGCAATCGAGAGCAGGGTGTGCAAAATTCTGCCGCATTCTTCGGTGGTAGGGATGCTTTTGCAGCATCAGGAAAACTATGAGGTGGTAAGCTGTAAAAAGTTTGGTCTCATGCAGCATAATCCGTTCAATTGGGTGATCCAGGGGGAGGATTTTGTCCGGGTGAAGGATATTTATTACGGAAGAAGACTGCTCGATGAAGCTGTTAACGAGTGGATACTTTCCCTGCCACAGGAGCAGCTGACGTTTTTTGTGGATACGCTCTTTCAGATCATCGAAGCATCCGAAGCAGATAATCTGATTGATATGGCGGCAGAATGGAAGAAGAGCGCAATGGGGGTGCTGGGGGCATTAAAGGAATTAGATGCCGATACGGCAGGGATGCTAAAGAAGATATTAAAAAGTCTGTTTGAGATTATTTCGCATAGAGTGAAACAGGAATTTGGAAATAAAAAAGCAAGCTTATAAAGCTTGCTTTTCGTGCAGGAAAAGGGACTTGAACCCTCATGAGCGCAATGCTCACACGGACCTGAACCGTGCGCGTCTGCCAATTCCGCCATTCCTGCGAACAAATAGTATTCTACATTGTTTTGTCTGAAATGTCAATACTATTTGAACAAAAAAAGTAATTTATTTTTGGACCCGTTTTTAGAAATAGTCTGCAAAAATATTGCCGGAAGAATGATTCGGGGAATAGGTGCCAAGCGAAGTATAGGTGTTGGCTTTTTCTGCCTCACGTCCTGCGGTGTAATCGATCATGGAAGCACTTGCAGAGGTTTTGTAGGCGTAGGAACCATGTCCGTTAAATAAAGATTTTACGGTAGACATATCTGCTGCCTTAAAGGTCTTTTCGTCTACCGAAAGAGTATGATCGGAATTGACTGTAATCCCCACTTTCGACAGAAGTCTCGAATTTGCATTCGTATAATTGGTCATATTCAAAGTCTGCTGCAGAATGGTCTTACTGTTTACATCACCGGCTGTTTTTAACAGGGCATTATAGTCGTCCACAAATGCTTTGACACCCTTATAGATGGCATCTGTATCATACCCCTTCTGCGTGGTAGAAGTACCGTCTTCGGCAGTCGTTGTAATGTCTTTCTCACGAAAGAGAGATTTGCTTCCGGAAACTAACAGGGCATCTGCAGATTCCTTTAAGGCTTCGGCATCCGATTCAATGGCTGCCAGCGTTTTTGCACTATCCTGACTGGTGCTGGTGGTTTCTTTATGAAAAGAAACGGAATTCTTTTTGCCCGAGGAATCCTGATTGGAATCTACCGTATTGTAATATGCTTTCATCAGCTTTAAGTAGCTGCCGCTCTTTATGCTGGCATAATCGGAAAGAAAATTCAGATTGCCGGGACCGGAAGAACCGTTGTTACGTCCCATACTGGAAAACAGGTAACTGTAATCAGATCGAATATTCATATTGCTCACTCCTTTGAATTAGAAAAAAGAACATACGCATCCATGCTTTATATCTAACTTTACTATAACAGATATCGGCAAAAAGAGCAATGTAAATAACAGATTGTTTCAAAATTGAAAATTTCTAAAGTTAATTCCACCGTCCGCTTATGCGGTGGAATTAACTCCCGCATAAGTAGAGTTTATTCTTTCACACATTAGTGGTATGCTCATATCTGCCTTCTGACAGCAGTAGAAGGAG